>JAJEAX010000299.1 GCA_022822565.1 Candidatus Latescibacterota bacterium | reverse complement strand
GCCTCTTGTCCGGCGGGACCGGCATTTGAAGGCGGCGGCATTGCATGTGGTATGCCCGGGCAAGATGGTGCGATTGAATCGATGGTGTGGGAAAATGGTCAGTTCAATTATCGCGTAATTGGCGGTGGCGCGCCTCAGGGGTTGTGTGGCTCTGGGCTAATCGATTTGTTGGCCGCGCTCCGGCGACATGATATGATGTCGGAAAAGGGCGTATTTGCCGATCGCAAGCAATATGAAATGATTGTGATACCCGAACACGGCATTGCGCTGTCGCGCGAAGACGCGAGCAATCTGGCTCAGGCCAAAGCCGCAAATTATTGTGGGCAGTTACTCGTCATGCGCGAATTTGGCATCACACCCGACCAGATCCAGCGGCTTTATCTATCCGGTGGTTTTGCCAACTACGTAAATGTGCCAAATGCGATTGACATCGGTTTTCTCGCACCCGTGCCACAAGAACGCATTGAAAAGGTGGGAAATGCCGCGATATTGGGCGCAAGAGAAGTATTGCTCTCGCGGAAACGACGCGACGAGTTAGAACGCCTGGTGAAACGAATTGAACATGTAGAACTGGAGACAAAGCCAGATTTTTTTGACGTATTTGTCGAAGGGTGTCAGTTTAAGAGGATGACAGTATGAAGTCTTTTACAGAACGCCTCGCAGATGACCAACCTATGGTGTATGACGGCGGGTTTGGGTCTCAATTATTTGAACATGGGGTGAATCTGGCAAACAGCTCCATCGCCAATCTATCGCATCCCAACGAGGTTGTGGCAGTACATCGCGCGTATATCGATGCGGGTGCAAATGCCATTGGCACAAACACATTCGTGGTATCCCCCCTGCATCTCGAGATGGCCGATGCCGATGAAGATGATGCCGAGCGCTTAACAGAATTAGCTGTCCAACACGCACGGCAAGCCGTTGAAGAAAGCGGGAAAGATGTTTATGTAGGTGGCTCCATCGGTCCCTCCCCCGGTGCTATCGAAGCCGATGCCGGCGATACGGTTTTTGGCATTCCCGATGTCGATGTACGATCAGCCCACGAGCGCGTGATCTCTGCCATGGTCAAAGGCGGCGTCGATTTTTTTGTCATAGAAACGCAATTTTCCGCCAAAGAAGCTGCAATCGCCGTCGATATTGCGCGACAGACGGGCTTACCTATCGCCGTGAATATGACGTATAAATTCACAGTGGATCGCAAAACGGGCGAATTGATTTATCGAACGGATTGGGGCTTTTCGCCTGGCGATGTACTGGACATTTTGGCAAGTGGCGAATTTTCAAATGGCGATAATCTGCTCAATGACGTACAACTCCTGGGCCTGAACTGCGGCGCAGAAACGCGCAATACAGATCACACGGGCATGCCCTATGCAATTGAGGGCACAGTGCAGATGCAAAAAGCGCTTGTGGATCGCGGCATTGAAAACAAGCGTTTAATGGCCTATCCCAATGCGGGCTTACCCACCCTGGACAAAGTCACCAAACAGGCGTCGTATTCGCAAGGACCAGAAGACATGGCGCAACACGTCGGAGACTTGTTGGGCGCCGGTGGATTCTTGATAGGCGGATGTTGCGGAACAACGCCCGAGCACATTCGGGCATTTCGCAATATCGTAGATACGCGATAGAGGCTCTTTTTACACCGATTAAACTCGAGGATTTGAATTGTGGCTGATTATTGGGAAGACGATATAGAAGATATCGAAGTCGAAGATATGTTTGTAGGCGCGCTACTGGGCGGCGCAATAGGCGATTCCCTGGGCTGTTTTTGTGAGGGATGGCCCCGGGATCGAATCAAAGCGGTAGAGGGATTGACAGACCACTATCGAGGGCGAGTCAATCGGGAAGGCGTGTTGACCCGACCAGCGGGAGAATATACAGACGATACCCAGCAGACCCTCGTTCTTGTTGAGTCAATTATCGCGTGTGAAAAGGTCGATCCCGAAGACCTGAGCAACCGTTTTTTGGCGATGTGGCGCGAGGGACTCCTGCAAATGTATGGCAGGGCTTTTCGGGAAACCCTGGAACGCCTTGATCAGGGGCTGGCGTGGTCCAAAGCAGCGTCAAAAGACCACCCATCCAACGGAGCGGTCATGAAAATCGCGCCAGTGGGCTTGTGGCACTGGGCAACCGGTGAAAATATCCGGGATGATGCAATTGCAGCGAGCCATGTGACGCACCAGGACCCACGCGCAGTAGCACCTGCGGTCGCGATGGCCCATGTGGTGGGACATCTGGTAACACATCGCCCCTTAGATGGGAATGAAGTGCTGGACGTGGCTGAGTGGTCGGCCAGACCGATTTGCGAATCCACAGGCGAACTAATCGCACAGGTACGCACATTGCTGACAATGAACGAGGAAGATGCGTGGACAGCCATGGTACAAATGCCCGAAGCAGCGCGAGAAAATGCCATCCCAAGCGAAGCCCAGGCCACAATTGTCGTAGCTTTAGAAGCATTTTTGCGTGCAGAAGGCGAATTTATCCCCACGGTTGAACGCGCGCTGCTCACGGGTGGAGATGTAGATACATTTGCAGCTATTGCCGGTACCCTGAGCGGTTTGTATAATGGGACATCGGGTTTGCCGCAACATCTCGTAGAGACATTGGTTGAACGCACAGAAATCGAATCACTATCCCGTACACTTTACGAAAAAACAGGAGGCGCCCTGTGATACTCGACGGATTTAAGGGCATGTATCCCGCACTGGTCAGCCCCAGAGATGGAGCGGGCGCATTCAGCGTCTCGGCGTACGAAAAACTCATGGCGCGTATTTACGAACAGGGATCACACGGCGTATATGTAGCAGGCAACACGGGCGAAGGCTATTTGATGACAATGGCCGAGCGCAAATTGGCCACAGAAGTAGCCGTCAAAGCATCAAAAGGGCATGGACGAGTCGTAGTACACGTCGGCGCGCCCTCGGAGCGCGATGCAGTTGAACTCGCCAAACACGCCGCAGATGCGGGAGCCGATGGCATATCGAGTTTGCCACCTTATGTCCAAGGGTATCGGTTTGAAGACATATTGGCGTATTACAGCGCGCTGAGCACGGCGGCAAATTTGCCGGTCTTTGTGTATTACATCCCCGTAGTCACGCACCAGGAGTATTCATTTGAACAAATCAACCAGATGCTCGCACTCAAAGGCGTGGTGGGCATTAAATTCACAAATTTCAACTTGTTCTTAATGGAACGCATACTCAATGGACCGCATAAACCGCATATTTTTAACGGACATGACGAAGTAGCCCTATCGGGCATTGCGGTAGGCGCACAAGGAGGCATCGGCACATTTTACAATGTGATGCCCGCGCATTTTGTGGGCATTTACGAGGCGGTGAACAAGCGCGATTTGGATACGGCACGCGCATTGCAAGCAGACGTGAATGAACTGATTCGGATTTGTCAAAAATACAGTGGACACGGCAGCGTACGCGCCGTATTGCGCTGGCAGGGAATCGAGTGCGGCGACCCCGTCAAGCCAACACGCCCGTTAAATGCGGAAGAAGAGAAAGCATTGCGCAAAGAAATCGAAGCAGCGGCACTGGATATTTTTTAATCACATCTCACGATCTCATACACCGTCGCGCCTTCCCGCTCGGTTATAATAGAAAACGCCCAGCCCGCATCTTGGAGACGGTCGAAAAAAGATCGACCTAAAACGCGATTGGGTTCAGAAAATAAAACGCGCCCTCCCGGTGCGAGAAGGGCGTCGAATGTGGCGATGAGAGGATCGAAAAAGCGCAATTCGTACACGAGATCTGCACCCAACAAGGTAGCATAGTGTTGATCTTGCGGCGGAGAACGCCAGTCGATAATCATTGTCCTGGGCGCAACGCCAGCAATTTGCAACCCGTTGAGTTGCGCAAATTTGAGTGCATCGCGCTGGTAATCCGTGGCAGTGACACGCGCGCGTTTGAGACAGGCTATAGATGACACAAGGCCCAATCCACAGCCGAGTTCAAGCACAGATTCACCTGGCGCAATCAGATTATCCGCGAGCAGAACATCGGATAAAATGAGCGCAGAATCCCAAAGTGTTGCCCAATACGGCAGACGTTCGTCTTGCACCTCAATGCTATCGGGATCGGCCACTGTCAACTTGTCAAAAAGTGCTTCGGCATCTTCAACGCAAGTCACACCTATTTTGCGCCCACAAATATTGTGGTGTTCTTCGCCGAGTCGATATCGCCCGGCGAGTTCGCGTTTGAGGGCGTAAATTTCTTTTTGTACGCTTATCAAAGGGAACAGACCCTACCTACTGATATGCTTCCCACAACGCCTTGTAATATTGGAGCAGACGCTCGGCATCTGAGCTACCGGGGATTTCAGCCAGCGTATATCCCGCATAGCCTTCGGCTTTGAGGAGAGAGAAGAGTTCGCGCCAGGGATAGGCCGGATTGCACAATTCGGTGATGTGTACCAGACCGATTTTGTGTTTGAGCAGATCAAAATTGGCTTTGACAGAACCATCTTCAACTTCGCCCAAATTCGAATTCCAGCACACATAGGCATTGTCGTGATCTGCCCAATCCATAATCGTACGCATATACGCGGGCTTTTGCGTTTCTCGCCCGTGAACTTCCACCCGAATTTGCACCCCCAGATCATCAGCCGCAATCGCGCATTCACGCACGGATTTGCCAATTTGTTCGAGTGTTTGATCCACCGAAATGCCCTTCTCGGTTTGCAGGCCATTGGGCCGCACTTTAACCCCCGGGCAACCCAGGTCGGCGGCGAGTTTGGCGTATTCAATCGTGCCATCAATATTTTCGCGCACAACATTGGGATCATCCGAATGATATTCAAATGCCGAACCCAAACCCGCGATTTCGACCCCACCATCTTCGAATTGTTTGCGGATATCCTGCCGTTGTCCCGCCGAAAGGTCTGTTTCAACGCCGTGAGCATGCGTGGTACGCAGTTCGACACCGCCATAACCGAGTTTCGCACAGGTTTCAATAATAGTGGCAACATCCCAATCCGCGGCGATTTGATACGTGACAATACCCAACTTCATTTTTATCTCCCGATTCTTAGCTCTCAGCCGCTATCGGTCGGCAAAACAAAGGGCCAAAAGCTGAAAGTGGATGAACTTGTAGTTGCCGACCGCATCTGAAGATAGGACTTGCTGTAATAATGTCAATGCCTTTGAAGGATCTCTCGTAAGACATACAAAATAACTTGACGCACATCGAACATTTCGCCATATCTAAACAGGTACAAACCGCCATTCACAGAGGTATTTGAAATGCATATCCAACGTGCTAAAACGCGCGATTTTTTGGAAATAGCAAAATTAGACCGCGAAGCATGGGCACAAAACCGAAATTCTGAGTATATTCCCGATGGAGAACACGTCTGGCGATTGTGGACAGAACACGCACTGGTATTTTGTGCATGGGAGCGCGAAAAACTAATCGGTGCTGTGCTGGCATTTCCCACGAGAACAGACAGGCTCTATTGTTTGCACAAAGTATTTGTAGATCATCCCTATCGCGGCAAAGGCATTGGTTCCGCTTTGTTCGACGCGATTTTGGCCGAATGCGATCAACTCGGTGTGGATTGTTTTCTAACCGTAGATCCCGAAAATGAAAGTGCTATTTCCCTGTACGAAAAATGGGGATTTAGTGAGAAAAACTTTGTGAAAGGTTATTATCGCGCTGCAGAAGACCGGTATGTACTGACGCGCCGTTTTAAAACAAAAACGTGAGATTACGTCTTTCTTCCCAATCTCAAAAGGAGCCAGACAATGGACCCCAAATGTCTCGATTATTGCCTGACAGAAGAAGAAGCGCGCAAATTCAAACGGGATGGCTATTTCATCGTTCCTGACGCCCTGCCACCCGACATGGTCAGCGATCTTGTCGCTGCAGTAGATCGCGTGGATAAAGAAGAACGCGTTCGGATGGGCAAAAGTGCCACAGCGCGCATCAACCACTACGACTTCATTGGCAAAGACGCCCACTTCTTGCCCTTACTCGACTGGTACAAAACATTTCCCAAAGTGTGGGGCATCCTGGGCTGGCACATCCAGCTCTACCACACCCACATGACCGTGACACCCCCTTCAGAACCGCACAAAACACTCGAAAAAGACGGACCCGGCCTCGGTTTCCATCAAGACAGCGGCCGCATCAATCAGGATTTTGACATGAATCCTCGTCCCATGATCTCCCTCAAAATCGGCTTTTTTCTCACCGACACAACTGAACCGGGCCGCGGCAATTTCTACGTCCTTCCCAAAAGCCAAACGCAAAACACATTTCCAGGAGATAATCGCAACGCGCTGCACAAAGATGCTATCCCCGTGCTCGTCCCCCCCGGATCAGCCGTATTTTTTGACCGTCGCTTATGGCATTCAGCCAGTACCAACTACTGGAAGGAACCCCGCCGCGTACTCTTCTACGGCTACTCCTACCGCTGGCTTCGCCCCCGCGACGACATGCAAGTTGAACACTACCTCGACCGCTGCACGCCCATCCAAAAACAACTCCTCGGCGTCAGCTACTCCGGTGGTCGCGGCTACACCTCCCCCACCCCCGAAGATGCGCCCCTCAAAACCTGGCTCGAAGAACACGGGATCGGTAGCGAATAGTCAACGGTATAGGTAGTGATTAGGAGGCAATATGTCTGAAACCGAACTGATGCAGCAAGAAATTGATCGTCTGCGCACACAGGTAAAAGCGCTCAAGTCGCGCAACCAACTTTCCCAAAATTACTACTATTCGGATGCGGCACAAAAAAATTGGTTGGATATCACACATATCCCGGAGAACGGCATTACCCCAGAAGCAGCGCAGATCATTATTGAGAGTGTCAATGGACTCGATTTCGACTATCGGTTTAACACGTCATCTTATGTCAATGTCTTTTTAGAAAAAGAAGAACGAGATATTGCCTTGCTCGGCCTCCACGTCAACATGGCAGACCAGACGGTCTATCCCAATTCGTACAAGTTGCACGATACGGTTGTCAATATGATTGCCAACTTGTGGCATTGCCCAAAACCCGACGATTTTGATGACTATGGCGTGTATGCAGGTGCGGGTACTGTTGGTTCAACTGAAGCGTGTTTGTTAGCCGGGCTTGCCCTCAAATTCCGCTGGCGAGCCTGGTATGCTAAGCGCAAAAACTTAACGGGCAACGATGTGCTGGGCACCAGACCCAATCTTGTTATTTCCACTTGTTTTCAGGCTGCCTGGGAAAAACTGTTCAAGTATATGGACATTGAACCACGCCTCATTCAGCCATCCGTGGATACCTTTACCCTGGATCCAGAAAAAGTACGCGAAGCGATTGACGAACATACGATGGGTGTGGTGTGTATTATGGGGAATCACTACAGCGGTCACTACGATCCTGTCGAACAGGTGAATGAGGTCGTCGAAGAAGTCAACGCAGCCAGAGGATATCAGGTCGGTATTCACGTAGATGCTGCATCGGGCGGGTTTATTGCGCCATTTCAGTCAAACCTGCGTCCGTGGGATTTTCGCCTGGATAATGTGTTGTCCATATCTACCAGCGGTCACAAATACGGAGAGTCGTGTTGTGGTACGGGTTGGATCGTGTGGCGACAACGCGAAGACCTGAGCGAGCATGTCGCAATTTCAGTGACCTATCTCGGTGGCAATGCGGATTCCTATACCCTCAATTTTTCCAGACCCGCCAGTGGGGTTTACGTGCAGTATTACCAACTGATACGGCAAGGATTGAGTGGATACCAACAATGTTGCGACAACCTGATGCAAAACGCAAAATTCTTGCGCGAGGGTCTCAAAGCCATGACATACCGCGGTAAGCCGAGGTTCACGATCCTCGACAATGGGGATACAGAATGTTTACCTGTTATCACAGCCAGGCTGAATCCAGACTGCGATATCAGCTACGACGATATTGACTTGCAGCACGTTTTGTCTCAGTACCGTTGGTATGTGAGTGGCTATAGAATGCAATACGAACATCCCTTGAGCAGAGAAACTTTGCCCTTATTTTACGATCAAGCGGGCCAGACATCCATGTTCCGCATCGTGGTAAAAAGCAATTTGACGCGCAATGTGGCTAAAAAACTCTTAGAGTCATTCAGGAGCGCGTTTGAATTTATCGATCCACTTGATTTTTCTAAGTTGCATGGATTTAAGACCGAAAATTTGCGCCACCAGGACCAGCGCATTACAAACCACTGTTGAACGGCAAACCGTTTATCCATACACTTAATAGATTACAAAAAAATTCCCAATAGCTTTACCGTAAACAGCCCAACGGTCTATAGAGGCCGTTGGGCTGTTCCTATTCGAATCTCACTCAATAGAACAGTGGAATTGATCCATTTTGGTGGAGTATTTAGGGCTTGGGTTCCAAGCCTGTGATTGATACAGTTTGCCTTTTCATCACTGGATATCCCCCCATCACGGCCCGCTCATCCACTGTATCCCGGGCATTGGTCGGAGAGCTTATCGAGAATCTGCTTTGCTTCTGTCCTCAAATCAACAGTTGCCATTTCATCTATCTCCAAATCACTCTTCCAACGCCCGCTTCCACACATCTAATTTCACCAGTGCCTCAACGGGTGTGAGATGGGCGACATCTAAATCGCGCAACTCAGACAACATCGGGTGGTCCTTCTGCTCAATCTTCACTTCTGCTACCGGCGCAAACAGCGGCATCTGCCCATTCTCCTTCACGCGGTCGGGTTGGGGTTTTGATCCCACCGACAGATCGTTTTGCTCCAGCCGGTTCAAAATCTCCTTTGCACGCGCAATCATCTCTGTCGGCATCCCGGCCAGACGCGCCACCTCTATGCCATAGCTGTGGTCGCATCCCCCCGGCACCAACTTGTGTAAAAACGCAATCGTATCACCCGCCTCGCGCACGGCAACGCTGTAATTCACCACCCGCGGCAGCAAATCCTCCAATTCTGTCAACTCGTGATAATGCGTTGCAAACAACGTCCGCGGCTGAATCTGATCGGCATTGTGCAAATACTCCGTCATTGCCCAGGCAATGCTCAACCCGTCAAACGTACTCGTCCCGCGTCCGATCTCGTCCAAAAGCACCAGACTCTTCGGCGTCGCATTGTTCAAAATATTCGCCGCCTCATTCATCTCCACCAAAAACGTACTCTCGCCCCGCGCCAGATTATCGGATGCACC
>JAJEAX010000375.1 GCA_022822565.1 Candidatus Latescibacterota bacterium | reverse complement strand
ACGCCTTGAATGCAAGATCAACCCGTACCGCGACCTGTTGCAACACCTGACTATACACTTGCGTAAATTCAGGTCGTTGTTTCTTCATCAATGGAATGGTTTTTATCTGGTCATAGCAGGACAAAGACTGATGCTTTTGCTCCCAGGCTTGGATTCTCACACAAAGAAGCTGGTTGTACAGCAAGCGACATTCTTCACTATGCGCCGTCAGGATTTTCTCCTGTTTCTTCGTCGGGCGCAATCTGTATTTAAAGGATTTAAACATAATAAAAATATATACTTATGAGTGTATTTTGTCAACCCATTTTTCGTGGAACTATCGGACGAATCACAATGACTCACCGCCCACAATCCCTTGATGATTGTGCCCAACGCTAAAGCACTACCCCATAAGCATGTCCCTGCGAAAGCAGGGATTCGTAGAGCCACTTGCAAAACAACGCTCGCTAACTCGCGTCTGCTTCCCATCGCTAAACATGTCCCTGCGAAAGCAGGGAGCCGATGGGTTTTACGGGCTATCTGATAAAATCCAGATAAGCCTGCACCCGCCAGCGGGAGATAAGTATTGTCAAAGTCTTCACAAAGAATTTCCCTCTTACCACAAAAGCACCCACGCATACTGAGTGAGTGCTTTATTTTTTAGCGCTGATATACATCGCGCCGCTGAACGCATATGAACAGCGTAAGCCATTGCTAAGATACGTCTCCAGTTTCACGGATCAAATCGCGCAAAGGCCGCGTTTCGCTATTCTCCTCATTCGCTTCATCCATTAACATGGTGTCAACAGCATCCTGCAAGTGCAGAGGAAGCGTCTCCCAATCTGTTTCCCGAGCCACTTTTTGAAGCAACGTCTTGAAATCGTCATATCCAAGAATCACCTCAATGACCTCGCCTGAATCATCATAGACCCATTTTGGAGAACGAGATTTTTCGAGAATGCGTGTCATATTACCCTCAATCTGTTGTATGGACCTGATTTTTCCTCTCGCTTATCTTCACAGGCTCCAGCATCTCACATCAATAATAGTCCGGATTAAATCTGAAAATAAGTTGTATTTCTATTGATGTCAATGCAGGACAGCAGGGTTAAATGTATGATTTAAGCAGGGGCCGCGATGACGGGCGAGGCATGCCTCGCCCCTACAGTTGTTCCCACTCCTCACTTCACACTTCCCCCAAAATCCTATCCACCGTATCCACCGCCTGCACAATACAATCGGGAATCGCCGACCCGCGATACGCACTCCCCGTCAAAAACAACCCATCTACCTGCGCGGCCAGATGCTCCATCTCAGCCACGCGATCCAGATGTCCCACATCGAACTGAGGGCGTCCTCGTCTCCAGCGAAAAATGCGCGCAAATAGCGGATCAGCCGTCAACCCCATCAAATCCTCCAATTCCCCGCACGACAGTGCAATCAGCGCCTCATCATCCAGACCCACCAGATCTTCCTGCCCTGTTCCCCCCACAAATGTACGCACCAGAACACCATCGTCCGGCGCGCGAAAATTCAGCTTTGTCGAAACCCAGGTACACGCCGTAATCCGCCGCCCCTCGTGTTTCGGCGACAAAAAACCAAACCCCTCAAAATCGTGTTGACCCTCAACATCACGCTTCCGATACGCCAGAGAAACCGTCGCCGTTGAAACATAGCGAATATCGCGCAACAAAAGACTCAAATCCGGCGCAAAATCCGCCACCAGATCAGCGGACACATAAGCCGGCGTCGCCATCACCACAGCATCTGTCTCAATCACCTCCTCACCAGCGACCACCTCAAATCCACCATCCACCTTTCGCACATCCCCAACAGCAACACCCCGGCGCAAATCCCCATCCAAACGCGCGACCAGAGTATCGACCAACTCACCCAACCCCCCAACCAGCGTCTGAAACATCGCAGTCCCCGTAGAAGCACGCGTCTTCCTCATCGCCCGCACGCCCTTAATCAAACTCCCATATCGCTGCTCCATCGCCACATACATCGGAAACGCACATTGCATACTCAAACGCTCTGCATCTGCGCTGTGGATACCCGCCAGCATCGCCCCGCCAATTCTTACAGCCTCCACGCCCAACCGCCGCCGAATAAAACTCGCCAGACTCTCATCTCCCTCATCTCTCCGCCGCGGAACAAACACCTCCAGCCCCATCCTCACCTTCCCAAAAAACGAAAACAGAGGCGAAGTCACAAGGGGCCAGAATCTCGCAGGCACCAGAGAAAAATCCTCTGGAAAAGCCACCAATTCCCCATCCCGCACCAAAAATGTCCGCTGCCGATCATTATTCGTCGAAATCAACCGATCCGCCAACCCCAGATCCTTACACAACTGAATCCCAGCGGGTTTCTGCGCCAGCAACAAATCCGGACCCCCCTCAATCAAAAAACCATCCACGGATTCCGTCGCAATCTTCCCACCCCACCGGTCACTGCTCTCCAGCAAAACATACTGGATCTCCCGACCCTGTTCTCTCGCTCTTTTTTCCAAATAAAAAGCGGTCGCAAGACCCGCTATGCCACCGCCAATAATAGTTATATGCATATCGCTATCACCCCTCAAATCACCTCTTCCACCGCATCGACAACCGCCTCGATAAACACGGGATCGCTATTCATCATCTCTGTGCGTTCCAGACGAATCCCGCGTTGTTGTGCAATCTCCCGGCAACCGATATCAATATCGTAAAGCACCTCGACGTGATCGCACACAAAACCAATAGGCGCAACCAGAACATCGCGGTAATTCCCATCGGCCAGAGCGGGAATCACATCCTCAATCTGCGGACCTAACCAGGGCTCGCCCGTATGTGCGGCACTCTGATATGAAAACATCCAATCCACCGGACCCAATTGATCGACAATCGCCTGCGCATTGCGCTTTAATTCATCGTCATAGGGATCGCCCATCTTCAACAACCGGGCCGGCAAACTATGCGCCGAAAAAACCACCTTTGCCTTCCGCCTCGCATCCTCCGGAAACTTTTCCAACCCCGCCCGTACCTTTGCCGCCTGCGCCTCAATCAACCGGGGCTGATCGCACCACGAATTGACATAGACAAAATCAATAGCACTCCCCACCTCTTTTTGCGCATTCTCCACCTTCTGTTGATACAGCCCAATACTCATCCGCGAATAATGCGGCGCCATCACAATGCCCACGGCCTTTTCCACACCATCCCCCTGCATCTTCGCCACCGCCTCAACAATCCGCGGCTTCCAATGACGCATCCCCGTATATGCCTTCACATCTCGCCCGCGCTTCTTCAACACCGCCTCAACATGCCCTGCCTGCTCAAACGTGCGGTCATTCAGCGGCGACCTGCCACCAATCTGCGCGTAGCGACTGCGAAACTCCGCCACAAATTCTGGCGACATCGGCCTGCCACCCCGAATATCGCTCAAATAAGCCGGCATATCGTCCAGCGAATCGGGGCTCCCATAAGCCATCAAAAGCACGCCAATTATTTTCTCATCGCGCCGTATATTCATGCACAAAATCAACCAATCTCCGCACATTCTCCACAGGTGTGCGCTGTAAAATCCCATGCCCCAAATTAAAAATATGCCCCGGCTTTCCCCTCACCGAATCCAATATGCGCTCCGTCTGCCGCTCTATCTCCTCGAAAGGCGCGAACAACACCACGGGATCCAAATTGCCCTGCACACCCACATCATCGCCCAAACGACGCCACGCCACATCTATATCAATGCGCCAATCAACGCCAATAACATCGCCCCCCGCCTCTTTCAACAACTCGAGAATACCCGCCGTACCCGTGCCAAAATGAATAAGCGGCACATCCACCTCTTCTTTCGCAATCGCAATCGCCTTTTGCGAATGCGGCAACACGTAATCGCGATAATCTGCCGGACTCAACGCCCCGACCCAGCTATCAAACACCTGCAACACCCGCGCACCCGCCCGGGCCTGCGCGATGAGATAATCGCCAATCGCCGTCGCCATCATATCCATCAAACGATGCCATTGCGCTGGCTCGCCGTACATCAACCCCTTGGCAATCTCGTAATTGCGCGACGAACCGCCCTCCACCGCATAACAAACCAGCGTAAAAGGCGCCCCTGCAAAACCGATCAACGGAACGCGACCATCGAGTTCCGCCACAGCCATCCGAATCGCTGCACCCGCATAAGGCATCGCCTCTTCGGCGGGTCTCATGGTCAACGCATCGATATCTGCCACCGTGCGAATCGGATTGTGAATAACCGGACCCTCGCCCTTTACATAATCCAGATCCAAACCCATCGACTCGAGAATCGGCAACAAATCCTGAAAAATAATCGCAGCATCCACAGGATATGCGTTCACAGGCTGCATCGTAATCGCCGTAGAGATCTCGGGCGTCTTCACCATATCGAGAAAACTGTAGCGATCGCGATACGTCCAGTACTCCTTCATATACCGCCCGGCCTGGCGCATAAACCAGACAGGCGTCGCATCCACACATTCGCGACGACACGCTCTCAAGAAACGATCTGAACCATCACGCATCATCCATTCCCTCCAGCACCCGCATCAAATCCTCCAACGATACAATTTCTTCGCCAGTTCTGAGAGCCTCTGGCGCGGCGTCCTCTCCAGAAGTTCCAAACACAAACCACTCAAACTCGCGCAAAAACTTCAAACAATGCCACTGACCTGTGCGCGCGTAATCTTCGCTACACAATTCCCGCGGAATCGGACATCCATCGTATAAACCGCGTGGACATGGCCTGCGTTTCTTGCCCATCCCTGTACCTCACAAAATTTTAAGATGTTGATCCAATTCGTAACCCGTCACCTGCGCCCTGTAATTGGCCCATTCGATCTTCTTGTTCGCAATAAGCTTTTCAAAAATATGATCGCCCAGGGCATTGCGAAGCAAATCGCTACCCTCAGCCAGATCAATAGCCTGTGACAGATCCAGAGGCAGGGTCTTAATCCCCGCACGCTCCCGCTCGGCACTGGACATCTCAGCGACATTTTTTTCCATAGGCGGCGGCACCTCATAGCACTTTTCAACGCCCTCCAATCCCGCAGATAGCATAATCGCAAATGCGAGATAGGGATTGCAGGCTGGATCGGGCGACCGGTATTCGATACGCGTAGTACTCTCCTTATCCAGGGAATAGGCCGGCACGCGCACCAGATCCGATCGATTGACCACCGACCACGTCGTGTACAAAGGCGCCTCGTAACCCGGCACCAGGCGCTTATACGAATTGACCCACTGATTCGTCACCAGCGTAATCTCACACGCATGTTTGAGCAAACCCGCGATAAAATACCGCGCCGTAGCCGACAGATGGTATTCATCCTCAGCATCGTAAAACGCGTTGTCCTCCCCCTTAAACAGCGACATATTCGTATGCATACCATTGCCATTAACACCAAAAAGAGGCTTGGGCATAAACGTCGCCCAAACGCCGTGTTTCACGGCAATCTCTTTCACCACCAAACGGTAGGTCATCGCATTGTCTGCCATCGTCAGCGCATCGGTATAAAGCAAATCGATCTCGTGTTGGCTGGGCGCGTCTTCGTGATGGCTGGACGCCACCTCAATCCCCATCTTCTCCAGCGTCAAAACCGTATCCCGGCGCAAATCACTCGCCACATCCAGAGACGTCTGATCAAAATACCCCCCCTCATCCAAACCCTCGAGAGGAACCTCGGGTTTCTCAAAATAGAAAAACTCCATCTCTGGACTCACGTAAAACGCAAAACCCATATCGCCTGCGCGTCTCAAATTCTTTTTCAGCACCCAGCGCGGGTCTCCCCGATATGGGTTCCCCCCCGGCTGGAGAATATCGCAAAACATACGCGCAACCGTACCGCCTTCTTGCGGGCGAAAAGGCAGCACCTGGAAAGTATTGGGATCGGGCATAGCGATCATATCGCTCTCGTCAGTACGCGCAAAGCCCTCTACAGCCGACCCATCAAAACCGATCCCCTCGGTCAAAGCACCATCGAGTTGCTCAACCGGAATTGCGACACTCTTTAGAAATCCCAAAATATCCGTAAACCAGAGCCTGATAAATTTGACCCCGTGTTCTGACGCGGCATTCAGCACGTATTCGCGGCTTCCTTCATTCATAGTTCTATCCCGTATTTTAACCTGTGAAACAACATCGAAATAATAACCAAACGTACGCTTATTATATTTCCAGCAGGTTTCATAAGTGTTTCGCCAATATTAAAACTCAAGTTGTGTGGTATAAAGAAGAAATACTATACGCCAAAACACGCCAGTGACCATATATCGTTTTTTTTCACCATATATCGTGAAATCGATCTAAAATGCATGTTGGCTTTTTTAAAAGAAAAAAATTATAGCTTTATTAAAAATAATCTTTTATGAATAAAATTATTTATAGAAATCCAAATTGGCACAGTTATTGCATGATGCTAAAGGGTAGTGTTAATGATATACCAGCTATCCATCAACACAATCGTTTCTTAAAAGAGTGATTGCTTGCTTCCCATATTAAAAGAATGTCATGGACATTTTGCAATCTTTTACGTCACAACTTGAGTTATTTTAACACAATGTAAGAGGGCTGGAACAAATTTTGAATAACAGGACAAATTTGCGATTGAGATAGGACTTGTCATCCTCTAACAAGGGCGATATATTGTCCATTAGACTATATATCGTCTATTATTTCCTTACCAAGGTATTTTTCATTATTCCGTCTGCGCTTCTTCCCTACCACCCATTCCAAGAAGGAGAATCATCGCGATGAAACCTCGAACATTACTCACGATTCCCATTGTCGGACTGCTCGTGTTGGCCGGCGTGTTTTTTAATCCGCCTCCCGTCCTGGCAGATTGTCAACTCCCGGCCGGCGTGTCGCCTCCTGCGGCCCCGGCTGTGACGGCACAACAGGTGGAAGACGGCAGCGCCAGCCTGATGGACTTCGCACTGGGCGTGAGAAATCAATTCAGCCGGAGAGCATCGACGCCAGACCAATTGTTCTACTTCGGATGTCTTATCAGGGAAGATGGGAGCCATTGGCATTCCGGTTCCACCTTCCTTGTGATACTGACGCCCGACAGCAGGGTGCTCATTCACACAAAAGATATGGCATTGTCCGGCAGACTGCTCAATCCCGTGATTTACGGCGCGATCCTTTCTGCGCTGGGAGTACCCACAACCGTTCTGGCCGACCTGGCTTCCCCCGATCCTGCTGTCGCCGCCCAGGCTGGTGCCGCCGTATTTAATACATTGATGCAAGAACCTGATGCCGCATTCGATGCGACCAACCCTATTCCGGGTCTAAGTCCGGGGATACCAGGTGCCTCCGGCTATGCCGCCGTATATTCCTCGGCCAATTTAGGACCGATCATGCTGCTTGCCGGATTCAATCTCAATGAAACTCACGTGGTTCAAGAAGACCTCGATTACGGCGACCCAACCATTACCGCCAGAGATGTGGTAGATCGAGAAACCCTGAAGACCTTCGTCACGCAAGCGGGGGAGTGGTTTATCGAAGTCCAGAAGACCGGCGATTTAACCGCTATCTCGAAAGCCAAAATCGCCTTGCGAGATCCGAACGGCCCCTGGAGGCACGGTAACGTGTACATCTATATCATAGATCTCATCAGCAACCTCACCCGGGTTCACGGAGGATTCCCGAACAAATTTGAGCTTCGACCTCCGGGCATTACCCGAGACGCCATTACTGGGGAACTCGTTTGGGATCTGCTCCTCGCCGCGGCGACCAGCAGCCCGGAAGGCGGCTTTTGGGAATACCACTTCGACGATCCCAATGACGACACCGACAGCGCTGACATCCCCAAGGTGGGCTACTCACGCGAGTTCAAAGGTTCAATCCAGACAGCCGACGGAAAAGTCGTCCCACTCAACATCATCGCCGGATCGGGTTTTTATGGGAGCGCACCCCCCGTTGTCCCGGATGGTCCCCTTACACAAGTGGAGGCCACGGTCTCAGGCGGCACCGTCGAGGGATTGGACGTCGCGTTTGCCCGATCCATCGCCGGCCAGCCAGCCGACTACGCCTATAACGCCGTCACAGATGCCAATGGCTATTTGTCCCTGACCATCTCCAACGCAGATGGGGTCAGTGGTTACTATACAGCACGCGCCCGCAACGCCGATGGTGAAATCGTTGGCCAATGGCACTCCATTCCCCTCAATCACAATCAACGCCAGGTATTAGAACTGCCACTGGGCGGCAAGATGAAAGTCGTACAAGTCGGACCACTGGCCGCATCCAAGCCCGTGTTAACAGCCGAGACAGAGGCCACAATTAGTGGTCTGGCACCCAATGTGCCCAACCCTTTCAACAGCGCCACCCTGATAACCTACCACCTGTCCAGCCCCGGTCCCGTGCAGTTGGTGATCTACAATGTGCTGGGTCAGCCGGTACGCACGTTGGTGAATGAATCCCAGGCCGCTGGCTCCTACCAGATACGGTGGGATATCCTCGACCAGCGGGGCGGCTCGCTATCGACGGGGATCTATATCGCACGCCTGAGCTATCCCGGCGGGGTGCAGACGCAACGCCTGCTCTACCTCAAGTAGTGCTGAGCTAAAGAAAAATGCCCCTGAAAATTCAGGGGCATTTTTTTGTACGCCTCTTTTTCACAACACCCTACTGAACCCGCGCCCATGTATCAACCCATACCCCCTCATAAGATGCCGTCATCGTATTGCCTTCAAAAACCCACTGCTGCTCATCGTGTGCAATCTCAATTTTATCGCCCTCAACCGTAATCTTGCCCTTCACGCTCTTGCCCTTGGGATAAATCGACATCGGTGCTTCGGCAGAAGAGCGATACCCCTGGCGAACCAGCACATGCCTGGCTCGCGTAATCGCCGATGTAGAAATCTCATACGTACTGGCAGCATAATTAAATCGCCGGGGCGTGCCGTCTTTTAAGTCTTCGAGAAGATTGAGCGTAACATGTGCTTTTCGAGAACTGATAGGCTCCCAAAAAAGCGACCCTTTTATATGCGGGGCACGCAACACAGTCCCATCTTGCAACTGGCGGGTTTGCAAGACCCAGGTACCTGCCAGTTGTGTTTGCATATCTGACAGACGATCACTACAACCCTGCAGCGCGAACGCGGAAAGAAGACATATCATCAGGCGTTTCATCTCAATCTCCCTGCAAATTATCATCCGAAAAATGAACAACTACAGTATATTTTTCGATTTGCGCGCTGTCAAGCCAAAAAAATGCAAAAAAAAGAGCACCAAAAGGTGCTCTTAAAAAATCACGTCACTTCCAGCAACGGCTCGAGCCGCGAGCGACGACGCGGATGGCGCAATCTGCGAAGTGCTTTCTCCTTAATTTGCCGCACGCGCTCTCGGGTCAAATTGAACCGAACGCCGATCTCTTCAAGCGTAAGCGGCTCTTCACCACCCAGACCAAAATACAGGCGCAAAACCTCGGTCTCGCGGTCGTCCAGAGATGTGAGCACATCTTTTACCTGTTCGCGCACCGAATCTTCTACAACTTCCTCATCGGGTGCCTTTTGCGTCT
Source organism: Candidatus Latescibacterota bacterium (assembly GCA_022822565.1). GTDB lineage: Bacteria > Latescibacterota > UBA2968 > UBA2968 > UBA2968 > VXRD01. Next base: position 20 of record JAJEAX010000375.1, on the reverse strand, counting down.
TGTCCGGCAACACATGCAGC
>JAJEAX010000349.1 GCA_022822565.1 Candidatus Latescibacterota bacterium | reverse complement strand
ACGCCTTGAATGCAAGATCAACCCGTACCGCGACCTGTTGCAACACCTGACTATACACTTGCGTAAATTCAGGTCGTTGTTTCTTCATCAATGGAATGGTTTTTATCTGGTCATAGCAGGACAAAGACTGATGCTTTTGCTGCCAGGCTTGGACTCTCACACAAAGAAGCTGGTTGTACAGCAAGCGACATTCTTCACTATGCGCCGTCAGGATTTTCTCCTGTTTTTTCGTTGGGCGCAATCTGTATTTGAAGGACTTAAACATAATAAAAATATACATTTATGATCATATTTTGTCAACCCATTTTTCGTGGAACTATCGGACGAATCACAATGACTCACCGGCCACAATCCCTTGATGATTGTGCCCCAACGCTAAAGCACTACCCCATAAGCATGTCCCTGCGAAAGCAGGGATTCGTAGAGCCACTTGCAAAACAACGCTCGCTAACTCGCGTCTGCTTCCCATCGCTAAAGCCGATGGGTTTTACCGGCTATCTGATAAGGCATGATATTCAAACCATTTCCGAGTCTGTATTATGTGTATAGACAGGCAGGTTGGTGTCAATGGCAAACGTAATCAGTTTATTAGTTCGTTGTACAGTTGATCACGATCTACATGAACCTCTGCACCCAGGCTGAATTTACGCACGGTGAATATCTTTTTAGATGCAGGCGAGGTCGTCTCTATGTCCTTTTTGAGAGACTGGAGAATGACCTCAATCAAATGGAGACGCTCTTCGACTGATGCCTCTTGAATTTCCCGAAGCGTTAGGCGTAGCATTTGGATGGACTTAACCCCCGAAAAAATAAATCCTCGTCAGATGTGATTATGACGGGGATTTCTACTTATGCCCTGAGAGAGACAGTCTCAAAATGTCAATCTCATTGTGTAGGTGCACTACGAGGTATATTGTAAGGAATCCTCTCCCATACCAATTGACCATTGCACAGTACTCTTATGCCCCCGAATCTGGATAAGTCCGCTCTCGGCTTGTCGGTGATCCACTCGGATACGAAAGGGTATAACTCCCCATAGAGTTTCTTAAAATCAGAAGTGACAGAGTGCGGCACTTTAACGCGGTCAGTGCTTACATCTGAACCAAATTCTTCTCGCAAGCGTCGCTTACTTTCTGCGCTGAGTTCAAAACACCGATATTCTTCATCTACGGTTTCAATAATCTCAAGAGGGGGTAGAGTGTTTTGAAGATTGCGATTGCGAAATAGCTCGATAGCCGCGTTATAGAGTTGGTCGAAATTTTCGTGTATGTAATTACTCCCACCGAGGTTCACTGCGAAATCTATCACGACCAAACCAAGTGTTAGTGTTGTCCGAGCTGAGTGAATAGATTTGCGGAATTTCGAAAGTGCTGTTTTAAGTTCATGTCCAGTAAAATCATCGGGAAATACAACATCAAGAAAGCATTCTACTGCGTTTCCTCCTGGTTTAATATCTGCACGATACATTATCTGAGTTCCGAGGTTTCTCGATGTAATATCCTCAAGATCTGGAGGATTCCAGGCCGGATCTCGTCGATCTGTACCGTGTTTATAGAGGGCACCATTGATTCCGCGCTCAGCTTGGTGCGAAACTACTCTGTGAACGGTTAAGTACATATCAAGCGGCTTTACGTATAGAGTTATGAGGGTCGTTTACGAAGTCATTCTCCTGATGCAGCATCTCAAACTGAGGTTGGACAAAGATAGTACAGCGAGCGACGACTGTGCTTCCCAGCGTGAGCTTGAATGGCTTGAGAGGAGGAAGTGCCTCAAAGGGAGCCTTGGGAGACAGGAATGAAATCCAGGCCCAAGCCATCCCATTCTCATTCGGTGGATCCCAGAGTTCCGCACGCATTGACCAGGGCCCCACATCTCCATTGTTGTCATTCAGATGTGCCTCGGCGGTTAGAAACGCTGTCGGCCAGATGTCTTTTAGTTCTGGAGAAAAACGTATCTCCGCAAAGAGTTTTTGCTTCATAGCGTCACCTCGAATATTTCTGCGCCTTCTAATTGATCAAAACGAGCAAAGTAGCACGCTCCGATGTCATCAGTTTTTGCGCCTACAAATTCTATTTCTTCGGCAATGATTGCAGATAAGTGTACTTCTAAGACAAAGCCTATCTCATTTTCCCAACCTTGGTTGACTATCCGCTGTCCCCATTTTAGTGCCAGTTCTGGTGTGGTGGTAAGGTGCTTACCTCGTTCCATACCGCCCGGTTCTGGTTCGAGACGATGAGATTTTTTTACACTTTCAAGCTCTGCCTTGCTGACTCGCCGGAAGAACACTGCTTCATTCCGGTCAATTCGATAGCTGGATGGCGGATTATTTGGTGCTGGCCGCTTCTGGGGCATAGATATGAGTTTTGAGAAATTGTCTTAGAACTTCAAAATTGGCGTATCTCATCGTAGCCTGTGTAAAAATATATCCATATAGAACTGATAAGTCCAGTAGGGATTTGAGAATTAGACTGTCGCAATTTGTTACATGGTTTTTTTCTTTGACAACTCGCTTTTGGGGCGCAATTATAGGGACGTAAAAATGTAGATATACTGTTCAAAATATTTTAAGAGGTGATGAATGAATTTTAAAACCACTGATTTGTGCGATGAACACGAAACTGATCCAGCACTTCAAGTTGCTGAGCCGATATTTAATGACTATGGCGGCGTTACGGCTTTTTGCGGTCCGATTGCCACGGTCAAAGTTCACGAAGACAATGTGCTCGTGCGCGAGATACTCGAAACACCGGGCGAGGGGCGGGTTCTCGTAGTCGATGGCGAGGGGTCAGCGTGGTGCGCGCTTTTGGGGGATATGGTCGCTGAAATCGCCAGTGATAATGGCTGGTCGGGGATTGTCATAAATGGCGGTGTGCGCGATGTTTCTGACATTGCGAAAATCGATATAGGTGTTAAAGCGCGCTTTGCCGTGCCGCGCCGTAGCCGAAAAGAGGGGAATGGCCGGCAGGATACGCCTCTTGCTTTTGCCGGTGTCACCTTTCTTCCGGGCGACTATCTCTATGCCGATGAAGACGGTATTTTGATTGCTACGAGAGATTTGTTAGACGCGCAGGTTTGACCTGCAATACAACCTCACACTATGGAGACAAAATATGCCGCAGACAGATCGACCCAATATCCTCTTTATCATGGACGACCAGCATCGTTTTGATTATATGGGCTGTGCAGGTGCTGATTTTGTTCGCACGCCCAATATTGACCGTCTGGCAAAGCAGGGGGTGCATTTTACCCAATGCACGACAAATTGTCCGGTTTGCGCGCCTTCGCGCATTGCACTGGCTTCTGGGGTGCAGCCTTCGCGTCTCGGTTGCGTTGGGAACAATTGCTTCTTGCCTCGCAGCCAACCGACTTATTACCAGCAATTGCGCGATTACAATTATTACGTGGGGTGTGTAGGCAAGCTCGATCTGGCCAAACCCGACGGGTATAATGGACGTGATGGCGATAGACCAGCTACGTATATGTGGGGCTTTACTCATCCGGTCGAATGCGAGGGCAAAATGCACGCCGGGCATTCCAAAACACCGCAGGGGCCTTATAACCACTTTTTGGAGGAAAGAGGGTTGCTCGGTGCTTTTGTCGATGATTATACCCGTCGTTCCAAAGAGGGTTATCACGCTTCCTGTCACGATTCGGTCTTACCCACCGAAGCGTTTGAGGATGTGTATATTGGGCAGCGATCTGTCGAGTGGATTGAGAATATTCCCGGGGATTTTCCCTGGCATTTATTTGTGAGCTTTGTGGGACCTCACGATCCTTTTGATCCGCCAGCCGAATACGGAGAGAAGTACCGCGATGCAGAGATGCCACCCGCCACGCCCGCAAATTTGCCGGGCAAACCCGCTTACTTAAAAGATCGCATCAAAGATATGACTCCTGAAAAAATCGCGGAGACACGGCGACAATATTGCGCGGCAATTGAAGTTATTGACGATCAGATTGGCGAGATGCTCGCGGCAGTGGAACGGCGAGGGATGGCGGATAATACGTATGTCATCTTTTCCAGCGACCACGGAGAAATGCTGGGCGATCACGGTTTGTACACCAAAAGTGTGCCTTACGAAGCATCGGTACACGTTCCTCTCATTGTTGCGGGACCCGGTATTGAAGGCGGCCGCGTCTCAGATGCGCTCGTTGAACTCATTGACATGAATCCAACGATATGTGATCTCGCTGGCGTGCCTCCGCTTTCGGATATCGATGCGCGATCAATTGGTGCGGTGCTTCGCGGAGAGGCAGAGGAACACCGCACGGAAACCGTGAGTGGCATACAAAATTTCAGGTGTGTCCGCACGCGGGAGTACAAATTGGTGGAGAACTACAACGATGTAACCGAACTCTACGATCTGATTGCAGATCCCACGGAAGAACACAATATTGCCGAACAGGAGCCAGAGGTGCGGCGCGAATTGTCTCGCCGCCTCTCAGCGCGTTATTTAGAAGGCACATGGTATCGGTAGGAGGAAATCGTGAAATACACCAAACTGCCCGGTACGGATATCGATGTCTCTGTTATTGCTCTGGGCTGCTGGCCTTTTGCTGGTGGTGATGTTTGGGGCGAGCAAGACGACGATGTATCTATCGCTACGGTGCATGCCGCGCTCGATGCGGGTATTACCTTTTTTGATACGGCAGAAGGCTATGGTAAGTCCGAGCGCGTGCTGGGGCAGGGTCTCAAAGGTCGTCGGCAAGACGCGGTGATCGCCACTAAGGTTGGCGGCGGTCATCTTTCTTCCGATGATTTGCCCAAAGCATGCGAACAGAGCTTGAAAAGCCTGCAAACCGATTATATCGATTTGTACCAAATTCACTGGCCCAATCACAGTATTCCCATTGCAGAAACAGCAAGCGCGCTTCAGCGTCTCCGCGATCAGGGAAAAATTCGGGCCATTGGCGTTTGCAATTTTGCCTGCGGCGATTTGCGCGACTTGCTCGCTGTTGCCGATATTGTCACCAATCAGTTGTCCTTTAGCTTGCTCTGGCGCGTTATTGAACGCGAGATTCAGCCGATGTGTTTGGAGAACAATATTGGCCTGATATGCTATAGCCCGCTGATGCAGGGGTTGCTTACCGGACGTTATGCCTCTGCGGATGATGTGCCAGATGGTCTGGCGCGAACCCGCCTGTTTTCGGATGATCGCCCTATGGCCAAACACGGGGAGGATGGCTGTGAGGACGAAGTGTTTGACGCGCTGAAAAAAATTCGCGCTGTTGCCGATGAAGCAGACATCGCAATGGCAGAGATTGCCCTTGCCTGGGCACTACAACAACCCGGCATTACATCGCTTCTGGTGGGCGCGAGAAATCCCGATGAAGTGCAATGGAATCTTCCTTCGGTAGAGCTTATATTGTCGGGGGATATACTGCAACGCCTATCTGATATTACAGAAGGTGTTAAAGACAAACTCGGCAATAATCCCGATATGTGGATGTCGGAGTCGAGGATGAGGTGAGAGGTATCCGCAGGCATGTCCCTGCGGGTGTAAGCAGGGATGGACGCAGATGGACACAGATGAAAGGCAATGAGGTGAGGGGTGGACATCTCACCTTTTACGTTTTATGTCTTACCTTTTGTTTGAAACAAATTTTACTCGTATTTGTCTCATTTTTTAGATACGCTACGTTAGAAAAGATCAGGAGGCTCCCATGGCTCATCTTCAGATTGACGATCCAGAAACATTTTTTCGCACCTTTGCAGATCTTTTGGCTGCTGGCGAAGACGACAAGCACATGGCTCGAAAACTGGGATGCTCGCGGGGCGAAAGCAAGCGCAGGCGACAGGCATTTCAAAAAGGGGGCATTGTGACGAAAAACGGCGTATCTAAAGAAAAATTGGATGCGTGGCTGTCTTCAAGTGACGGTCAGCGCGCACAACGCCAGTGGGAAGGCCATCACAGACGACAACAGGCTATGGGGGCAACGGGTACCAAACCGCAAAAGGGATTTCGCAGACAACCAGAGGTCAAGCGCGGTTGGTCGCGGCAAAAGATTTGAGGTAGTACAATATCAGTTTAATAAAAAGGCCGATGAGCAATGCCCATCGGCCTTTTTTAGATCAATCATCGGTCATCGCTTTTTAAGTCCAGCCAATCGAGTTCTTTTTGTGTGAGTTTCAAATTGAGGGCTTCGATATTGGCCCTGCACTCATCGGGATGGAATACGCCGATTAATGAGAAGAGATTCAGGGGCTGATTCAGGTTGAATGCCAGCGCGATTTGTGGCACGGTTAGCCCTTTTTCTTTTGCCAGTTCGCCCGCGCGGTCCAGGCGTTTGAAATTTTGCTCGTAACAATAGGCTTCGACACAGGAGCCGGGCAGGTTTGCCTTGTAGTCTTCATAAGTTTCGCGTGTAAATCTGCCAGAGAAAAATCCCTGCGCGAGACTTGACCAGGTAAACAGGGGCATGTTTTGTTCTGCATACCACGCGCGGTCTGCCTCATTGTTGGGCCCACTTATGCTGATACAGCCTCTCCAGGGTTCTTTCACCTGTTCTGCAAGGCTGTAATTGGGACTGCTCACGGTGAATGGCTCCAGGTTGTGCTTATATGCGTATTCGTTGGCTTCTTGTATGCGCGGCACGGTCCAGTTCGATCCG
>JAJEAX010000211.1 GCA_022822565.1 Candidatus Latescibacterota bacterium | reverse complement strand
TGCGACGATGAATGCCCACACGGCCGTGATCGAAGAGGACTGAGGAACTTAAATTGATTATAGGCTTTATAAATGCTGACACGATCAATAAAACCTCTCAGAGTATGGGGTAAACCAATGATATATCGAAGTCTGTTTTTTATCGCTATTTGCGCCGTCTATCTGGGCCTGGCGTCTGCGGCCTTTGCCGGCGCGTGGACTCAGAAAAAGGGCGGTTATTATTTCAAGGTCGGAACTGGCTATTTGAACTCGACCATAGATATTGATGCTGACGGCAAGCAAATTCAGAAGGCGAATATGGGGGAACTGAGGGATCTCAATTATTCGGCCTACCTGGAATACGGCCTGCTGGACCGGCTCACCCTCGTATCGTCCGTCCCCTACAAACAGCTAAAGGATACCCGCACCTTGAGAGATCTCAATGAGGTTATTACGGGAACGGCACTGGAGCGTCGGTGGGGGTTTGGCGACATGGAAATGCGTTTGCGATGGCTTTTAGCCAACCGGCCCGTGGTCGCATCAATCGCTGTGGGGGGCAAAATTCCGTTGTGGTACGAAGAAGACCCCAACACACGGGTTCCCCTGAGCTCCAAAAAGGTAGATGCAGATATTCGACTGCTACTGGGCCAATCTCTGTACCCCGCTCCGATTTATGTGACTGGAGAGGTGGGTTATCGAATCCGTGGAGGAGATGTCAGTAATGAAGGGTTTTATGCACTGGAGGTCGGGATTACAGTGGACCGGTTCCTGTTCAAGGGGTATCTTTCGGGTATTCGTACCTTCGGAACGTGCAACCCGGTTGGAGAGGTAGAACTGATCGGTGATCAGAGTATCTTAAAACTCTCCCCCGGAGTGATTTACCGTTTAACCGATTGGCTGGAACTGAGTGCGGATATGATTCGCATCGCATCGGGATGCAACACCACTGCGGGAAATACGTTTTTGTTTGGAATAGCATTTAAAAGGTGACTACTCCCAACGCTAAAGCTGTTGGGTTTTACGGGCTAAAAGATAAGCCGGGACCTGATCAAGGAGGTTAGTATGCCAAAACGAGGTTGGGAAATACCCGAGAGAGAAGCAACGCCAGAAGATGTTTATATAAACCGGCGGAAATTTATGGTGGCCACAGGAGGTGCCCTGGGGGCGTTAGCAGGCTGCGGACATGAGAAGATTTTTACCCCTGCTGAAAAAGCACCCCCTACGCCGACTGAGGAGCCTCAGCAACCGCAACAACCGCAACAACCGCAACAGCCGCAACAACCGCAACAACCGCAACAACCCCAGCAACCGCAGGAGCCACAGCCACCGCAGCCGCCACAGCCACCACAGCCGCTTTATCCCGCCAGGCTCAATGAGCAATTCAACGAGCTGGACCGGCCTTTAACCGAGGAATCGGTAGCCGGATCGTACAATAATTTTTATGAATTCAGTACCAACAAGACTCTGGTAAAGCCCCTGTCGGAAAACTTCATGACAGATCCCTGGACAGTGGTAATCAAGGGAGAGGTTCCACAGGAAAAGACATACGATTTTGGCGACCTGATCCGCGCTATTCCACTGGAGGAACGGCTTTACCGCTTGCGGTGTGTGGAGGCGTGGTCTATGGCGATACCGTGGACTGGTTTTCCAATGAAGGCACTCATAGACCTGGTACAACCGCTTTCTACGGCGAAATTCGTCAAGATGACAACCTTCCTGGACCCAAACCAGGCTATTGGACAGTTCAACACGCCAAGGTATCCCTGGCCCTATGTTGAAGGGCTGACGATGGAAGAAGCGACAAATGAACTCGCTTTTATCGCCACGGGGATTTACGGTCACGAAATGCCCAGCCAGCACGGGGCGCCCATTCGTCTTGTCGCGCCCTGGAAGTACGGTTTTAAGAGCATCAAATCGATCGTGAGTATTGAATTTGTCCGCGAACAGCCGAGAACCTTCTGGAATACGCTCGTTCCAAGAGAATACGGCTTCTTTGCCAACGTCAATCCCAAGGTTGACCATCCCAGGTGGTCTCAGGCCATGGAACGGTTCATCACCACCGACCCTGCGAACCCCGAAAGGCGTCCAACTTTGTTGTTCAATGGGTATGACCAATATGTAGGGAGTTTATATCCCAATGAACCGAGGTAATAAAAAGCGCGACAGATACATAGAGCAATCCTCTGACCTGATGGACGACCTGACCGACATACGCGAGTTTTACAATGCTGCCTGGGATGCAGAGGAAAACAGATTGGAACGCCACCAACTCGAAGCGGATATCACCTGGCGTTATTTAAATCTATACCTCCCACCTCGCGGCAGGCTCCTCGAAATCGGTTTCGGCACGGGATTTTATACTTTCCCTCTGGCAAAGCGAGGCTACCAGATTACAGCTATCGATCTCGCCGACGAGTACCTCACCCGATGTAAGGCGAAAGCGCAGAAGCTCAATCTTTCTGATCAAATCGATTTCCGCACTGGCGATGCACGCCAAATGGAAGGGATTCCGCGCGGCGAGTTCGAAGCTGTTCTCCTCATGGGGCCTCTCTATCACCTGCTACTTGAAACAGACCGGACTGCAGCCCTGCGATCCGCCTACGCCTGCCTGAAACCAGGAGGCGTGATCTTTTCTGCACTGATTTCCAGATTCGGCATTCTTGGAGGCCTCATCAAGGACAACCCTTCGTGGATTGAGAACCAGGAAGAGGTTTGGTCGGTCGTTAGACAGGGCCACCGCCCCGCCAATGCCCCAAGAGGTGGCTTCCGCGGCTATTATGTCCGGCTGGATGAAATCGCCCCCAGGCATGAGCGCGTGGGATTCCGCACCCTCAAAATTGCAGGTGTCGAGCCAGCTATCTCCGCAGACGATGAAAGTTATAACACGCTCAAAGGAAAACAGCGAGACCTCTGGCTGGATCTCCTATTCGAAATCAGTTCAGAACAAAGCATGGTGGCTTCATCCAGACACATACTCTACATCGGGCAAAGACCAGAGGACTAAAAAAGAGGTAGCGATCAAATACAATGGCAACTGTTCACTTACTCTGTGGCCGACCGGGTTCGGGCAAGACCACTTTTGCTCGGGAACTTGAAGAGACTCACAAGGCCATGCGATATACCTATGACGAGTGGATGGTTCAACTCTATGGCAGATCGCCCCCTGCCGATCAATTTGAAGCACTTTTCAACCGCGTTTCCAACCTGATCTGGCGCATTGCCACGCGCAATCTCGCCCTCGGCACAGACGTCATACTCGATAAGGGATTCTGGCGCAAAAGAGATCGCGAAAATGTCAGGCAAGCGGCTACCGCCATAGGAGCGGAATCAAAACTCTATTTTCTCGACGCTCCCATTGACGTACTTCGAAAGCGAATTCTAACGCGTTCAAAAAACGACCAGGATTCACTTTGGATCAACGACCAGGCATTTACAGAATTCATCAATCGCTTTGAGCCACCGGGCGATGATGAAGATTTCATACTTGTCTGGACAGAACAGTAGTTCCACTTCGCAGGAGACTTTCATGCCCGTATATATCCCCGAAGACGCCAGGCGTATAATGCCCGATCTGTTGCGCGACTTTGCTACCGCAGCATTGCGCAAAGTCCATTTGCCCGATGGCGATGCCGCATTGATCGCGCGCTATCTGGTAGAAGTAGATTTACGCGGAGTCGCCACACACGGCACGCGACAGTTACGGCGGTATGTGGCTGAGTTTCGTGAAGGGCGTATTAACCCACAGCCCCAAATTGCCCAGATCATGGACGCTCCTTCAATGACGATTTTTGACGGCGATGGCGGTGCGGGTTATCTCGTGGCAACGCGGGCAACAGAGGCCGTCATTGAAAAGGCGAAAACAAATGGCATTGCCGTTGCGAGCACGCGCAATCACGGGCATGTGGGCAGCGCGGGGATCTACGCACGGCTGGCACTGGCATACGACCTGGCGACCTTTTGCGTGGCAGGAGGTATCGCCTGGACAAAACCGACGCGCCCCGATACAACGGTATGGGATGCGATGTCTGCCCCCCCGATGTGTTTTGGCATACCAACGGCAGAAGGCCCGCCTTTTGTTCTGGACATGAACGCAAACATGTTGAAAGACCGCAGCAAACTCGCCGAAGCATTGCAGACATTTCCAGATTTTATTTTTAAAAGTTTGGGAATGCGATTTACATCGTGGTTCTTAGCCGGCATATTGGCGGGCACAGCGACACCTGAATCGAGCAAACCAAAATTTTCAAGCGCCACTCGGGGATTTATGATCGTGGCGATTGACGTGGCGCAACTGGGCGATTTGGAGGCGTATAAGAAAGAGCTTTCTCGCATCTTGCGCGAAAGCCGGTCGCTGAACCCCATGCCGGGATTGACAAGTGCCGAAGTCCCCGGTAGTTTAGAATGGGAACGCGAACAAGAACGCGAGCAAAGCGGCATCCCGCTAACCGAAGAACATCTCGACATGTTGCAACGCATTGCTACAGAGGTTAATATCCCCATCCCCTGGGAGTCATAAATGGACAACTCAAATTTCATCGAAATACAGCAATTTCGACAGGGCTGGCTATTGGCTGTTGTACTTGTACCTTGCATCTCAGCTTTGATCTATATAGGATTCACGGTATTTCGGAACTGGCCAATGTCTGGCACCAATATGCTTATTTATGGTGCCATTATTCTGGCTCTGGCATTAGTACCGATATTTATGTTTGCAATGAAGATGGTGACCGAAGTGAAAAATGACGCCATTTACATTCGATTCTTTCCTTTAAAAAAAGAGGCCATACCATTCTCAGAAATTGCAAAATGTGATGCCATACAGTACAGCCCAATCAAAGAATATGGCGGATGGGGAATTCGATATGGAACTAAAGGAAGGGCTTATAATGTGAGTGGGGATCAAGGCGTGCAATTGGAGCTAAAGAATGGGAAACGACTATTGATCGGCTCTCAGCGATCTGAAGAACTGGCGAAAACAATACATACCAAAGCCTTTACACAAGAGGAGGAGAAATGAAAATTTTGATCCTGACAGTACTGATGCTTGTCCCAACGCGGATGATGGCGGCAGAACTAATCGCTGGTCCAATGATAAGCCACACAACGACATCATCCGCGATAATCTGGTTTGAGACAGACGCGCCAGCGAAAGTCACAGTAGATTACTGGACGCAGACGGGTAGAGCCATGACGATCACCCGTGCTGCAGTCGAGACAATGACCTCGGAAAGCTATCCCCACACTGGCACGGTGACACTGAACGGACTTGTGCAGAACACGAGGGGTCACTACGCGATTTCGGTAAATGGGAAACAGGTAAGAGCACTTGTCCCCCAGGTATTCCGCACAATGCCCGCGATGCAACCGCGGCGGAATGACTCGACCTACGTCGCGGAATTCTCCGTGGGATTTGGTTCCTGTCTAAACCCGGGAACACAGCCCATGCAACCTGCATTTGCAGAAGCCTTGCAACACCGCCCAAACGCATTTCTCTTTATTGGCGACATCAACTACATGCCAGGGCGATCCAGCCACTACGGCGAGGATCGGGATCTGGTTCGCTATACAATGGCGGGCTACCATCGGGAAGTGCGGCATGTACCGGAGATCAGAGCACTGATGGCAACGACGCCCAGCTATGGGATCTGGGATGACCACGACTATGGCCCCAACAACTCCGATCGCACATTCTCCTATCGGGAAGAGACCCTGGAAATGTATCGCCGGTATTGGCCAAATTCGGGCGGAGGCACTTCCCAGACAAAGGGTATTTTCCACAAGTTTCGAATCTCCGATGTCGAGTTCTTCATGCTCGATGACCGCTATCATCGGGACCCGAATGAAGCAGAAGACCGCAAAACCATGTTCGGACAAGGCCAGATCGACTGGCTGAAAGCGTCCCTGAAGGCGAGCACGGCTACGTTCAAAGTGATCGCCAATGGAAATAGCATGGTCGTTGACTTTAAGGGCCGTGGCGAGCGCTGGGACAATTTCGGTACAGAGCGAGACGACTTCCTGAAATGGATGTTCGCCGAATCCATCACCGGTGTCGTCTTCATCGCGGGCGATTGGCACGTCGGAACACTCAACCGCCTCTATCGCGAGGGCCAAGACACCTATCCTCTCTTTGAATTGCTCAGTTCCAACGCCGCTGTCAGGACAGACCCAATCGTCCAGAGATCCCGCTCGGGCTGGCGCGGAAATCCCCAGAGCATCGCAACAGACTATCCCGGTTTCAACTTTGGGCTGCTCCGTTTCTCAGGCCCCAAAGGAAACCGCGAGCTAACCATGAAAATCGTCGATGAAGATGGAAACGCACAGATTAAATACGTGTTGCGGGAAAGTGATCTGCGGTGAGTAGCGTGAAATACGCTTGGGGTATCTATTATGAGCTTACGAAATGCAGCCAAGGCTTTGATCCAGAGAGGCGACCAAATTCTCGTTACCGAGAATATCGACGACAAAGGTCTTTGGTACATTCTACCAGGGGGAGGCATGGAACCCGGGAAAGAGACACTTATAGATGCTCTCAAGCGGGAATGCCAGGAAGAAATAGGTGCTGACGTCACGGTTGAAGGTTTAAACTTTGTTCGAGAATATATTACTGACAATCACCCTGACTCCCGGACAAAGGGGGGCCATTTAATTGACTTCATCTTCCGATGTTCCGTTGATGAAGGATATAATGCCTCCGAAGCCCCTGAGGGAGATCCGATGCAGGTTGGGGTAAAATGGATGGGCATCGGTGAACTCAAGAACCTGAGATTCTATCCCAAGCCCTTACTCGATTATCTTGGCTCTGAACCCGGAGCACCTCCTATATACCTGGGAGATATTACCTGACAGAGTCGCAGGAAATATAAGAAATGAGCATTAATCAAACCTACTTTCAGGCTTCTTCGGTTTCAGCTTGTCAGCAACGCTTGACGTTATTAACGAAAGTCGTTATGATCAAAATATGATTAAATCGTTCAAGGACAAGGAAACCGAGAAAATATTTCGCGGCCAATTTTCTCGCAAATTGCCACAAAATATTCAACGAGTTGCGGCACGCAAACTTGAACAACTCAACGCCGCTACGGTCCTTGATACCCTGCGCGTACCACCTGGTAATCGGCTCGAAGCACTGAGCCATGATCGCCAGGGGCAACATAGCATTCGAGTGAACGATCAGTGGCGCGTGTGCTTTATCTGGCGTAATGATAATGCCTTTGATGTCGAGATCGTTGATTATCATTGAGGAGAGACCATGACCAAACGCGATTTTCCACCAATCCATCCGGGTGAAATCCTGTTTGAGGATTTTCTCAAACCCATGCAGATCAGTCAACATCATTTGGCTCAGGCAATCAGTGTGTCACCGCGTCACATCAATGAAATTGTGCATGGTAAACGCGAGATCACGGCAGAAACGGCTTTACGACTGGGGCGTTTTTTCAGGATGGAAGCACAATTCTGGATGAATCTTCAAACACGGTATGAACTCGAAACGACGCTTGAAGCCTTAGCTGACAGACTGGATCATGAAGTCCAGATGCACCCGGTCTAAACGATATAAATGCGCGGTTCTCTCTCGGCAAATGATAATGCCTTTGACGTCGAGATTGTCAAAGGCAAAGACTACTGCAGAGATTTCAAGAATTGGATCAAGCATTTTAATGCGCGACGAATTTCCCCTTTCTAAACGGTTATCAGGAATCATAGTACACGACAAAAAGAGAAAGACCTGTGCAAATTGAGAAAAAGAGTTAGGTTTGAATATGCGAAAACAAACCACTCATCTTAACAAGGCACAGGTCTATGTCTCCACAAACTATCGAACTTCAAACCGTTCTGCAA
>JAJEAX010000291.1 GCA_022822565.1 Candidatus Latescibacterota bacterium | reverse complement strand
AGCGCCCTGATCGGCGAGCAATGACGCATAGCGTTCGACTGTCTCATCCGCATTCTCCTGCGTACCGACAATCAAAGCCATCTCGTACTCTCGTGACATAAACCATCCCCCATGGACGTGTGGTTCAGAAAACCGTGTTCTGAACGGGGTTAAAAAAAGTGTTCACACCAACAGTGGAGCCAGAATCAGCGAAACCACCGACATCAACTTAATCAAAATATTCAACGCGGGACCAGCCGTATCTTTTAACGGATCGCCAACCGTATCGCCAACCACGGCAGCTTTGTGCGCCTCGGACCCCTTCCCCCCCAAATTGCCCTCCTCAATCAACTTCTTCGCATTGTCCAGCGCACCCCCACTATTTGCCATCATCAGCGCCAGCAACACACCCGACACAGTCGCACCCGCCAGCATACCGCCCAACGCCTCTGCCCCCAGAACAAAACCCACCAGCACCGGCGTAAAAACAGCCACCAGACCCGGCACCACCATCTCGCGCAGTGCCGCGACAGAACTGATATCGACACAGCGACGCGTATCCGGCTTGCCCGTCCCCTCCATCAACCCCGGAATCTCGCGGAACTGCCGACGCACCTCTTCAACCATCTTAAACGCCGCATTGCCCACACTCGTCATCGTCAACGCCGCCACGCAAAAAGGCACACCACCACCCAAAAACAAACCGATCACAACCAGGGGTTTGACCAGATTAATAGACTCTATCCCCACAGCCACTGAATACGCGGAAAACAGCGCCAGCGCAGTCAGCGCAGCAGAACCAATCGCAAACCCCTTGCCAATCGCCGCCGTCGTATTCCCGAGCGAATCCAGCTCATCGGTAATCTCGCGCGTCTCCGGACCCAAATTCGCCATCTCGGAAATACCGCCCGCATTATCTGCAATCGGACCGTAAGCATCCACCGCCATCGTAACACCCACAGTCGATAACATACCCACAGCCGCAATACCAATACCGTATAACCCCGCAAAGTGAAACGCCCCGGCAATGGCAACACAAATCCCCAAAACCGGCAACGTCGTACTCTCCATCCCCACCGCCAAACCCGCGATCATATTCGTCGCCGACCCCGTCTCTGAAGAATGCGCAATGCGCCTGACAGGCGCCCCGCCCGTATAGTATTCCGTCATCAGTGCAATGGCAATACCGACGAGACAACCAAAGAGAATCGCCCAAAACACCCCGCGAGCCAGACCGAGATATTCCGCTGCAAAAAAAGACCCAACAAGCATCAAAACAGCGGAAATATACGTGGCATAGCGCAATGCCGCATCCGGGCTTAAAGACTGCAAAACGCGAATGGACCCCACCCCGACCAGCGACGCCAACAAACCGATCATAACCACGATAAGGGGATATTGCATCGCGGCGACCCTCACCACCTCCGAATCGCCCCCCAACCCGCTCAACGCCGTGCCGCCAGCCGTTGCGGCAATCGCAATCGTCGCAATAATAGACCCCACATAAGACTCAAAAATATCTGCCCCCATCCCGGCCACATCGCCCACATTATCGCCCACGTGATCTGCAATAACAGCCGGATTTCTCGGATCGTCTTCCGGTATCCCGGCCTCAACCTTACCCACCAGATCTGCACCCACATCTGCCGTCTTGGTATAAATACCCCCGCCGACCCGGGCAAACAGCGCAATAGAACTCGCCCCCATAGCAAACCCATTAATCATAGCCGCCTGATCGGGTTTGCCGTAAAAATAAAAAAGCAAGCCCACGCCAAAAAGCCCCAGACTTGCCACAGACAGCCCCATCACTGCGCCACCTGAAAACGCGACATTTAACGCCTTATCCCGGCCACTCTCACTGGCGGCATAAGCCGTCCGCACATTTGCCTTGGTCGCCGCCTTCATCCCGATAAAACCCGCGCCAAGCGAACAAAGCGCGCCGCCCAAAAAAGATATGGCCGTGGGCAAATTGATCCCCCAGCACACCAGCGCGAACACCACAACAATAAAAACAGACAGCACACTGTATTCGCGCTTCAAAAAGGTCACGGCCCCATCCTGGATATCTGCTGCGATCTCTCGCATCAACGCCGTGCCCTCTGATTGTCTGGCAACATAGAGATAAATCAAACCAGCGCAAACCAGCCCAACCACGCCCAGCACAGGTGCCAAAATTACAATCATAAAGAACCCCAAAATCAGGGCGAGGCATGCCTCGCCCCTACGGTACGGGCGAAAGATTTTTCGCCCCATATCAACCCGCATTATACTGATTCATCGCCCGTTCAATACCTTCTTTTGCCCAACAAAGCGCGCCCTTAACCGCGTGCCCAACAGCATCTACAATCACATCTCCATCTTCGGACGAAAACGCACCCAACACATAATCGATCATTCCATCCAGCTCGGCGGGTTGCCCAATACCGATGCGCAACCGCGGAAAATCAGCAGACCCCAACGCGCGTTCAACAGACCGCAAACCATTGTGCCCACCGTGACTTCCCGTGCGCCGGAAGCGCAACCGCCCCAAACTCAGGTGCACATCGTCAACCACCACCATCACATCTGCGGGTCCAACCTGAAAACACCGCACGACCTCCGCCACACCCAAACCGCTCTTATTCATATAAGTCAGCGGCTTGACCAGCACCAGATCATCTGAAAACCTGCACCACGCACAAAACTCAAACGCATGCCAGGGCATATTTTTGCCCAGCGCATCAACCACCCAAAACCCCACATTGTGCCGCGTACGCGCATAGCGCCCGCCCGGATTGCCCAGCCCCACAATCGCCTTTTTGGGGGCGAAACGTAGGGGCGAAAAATCTTTCGCCCCTACGCCCCTACTCATCGCCTTCTTCGTCATCGTCGCGCCTTCTGCCGCGCTCAATAAGCTCTGGCTCCTGCATTTCTTCGCCTTCTTCGCCCTCAGCGACCAATCCTTCTTCGTCCTCCACTTCCTCTTCTTCTTCGATAACAAGCGCGGGCGCAGCCACCGCAAACACCGTGCGGTCGCTCTCCGTCACAATAGACAAATCATCGCTATCTATGACAATATCCGAAACGTGCAGCGAATCCCCGATATCCAAATCCGACACATCAATTTCAATATTATCGGGTATATCTGTGGGCAGGCACTCGACCTCAAGCTCGTGCAACATCTGTTCCAGAATCCCCTCGCCAATCCGCACCCCAACGGCCAACCCCGTGGCGTGAACAGGCACCTCAACCACAATTTTGCGCGTCAAATCAATGCGGTGAAAATCCACATGCAATATCTCGCCGCGCACGGGATGATACTGAATATCCTTAATAATAGTACTGTGGCTCATATCGCCTGCGCTCAGCGAAATAATCGCATTGCGACCGTGTGCCTTCAGCAAATCGGACAATGTGCGGTAATCCACAGAACAGGCAACAGGCGCGGAATCTTCGCCATAAACAACCGCGGGCAACTGACCGCGATAGCGCAAGCGCTTGGCAAATTTCTTTCCCGATTCCGTGCGAACATCTGCATTGAGAGAAACTTGATCGGACATATTTATTCTCCAAAACGGGCGAGGCATGCCTCGCCCCTACATAAACGGCTGGGAAAACCTATCCCCAAACCCTCTTTTTCATCTGTGTTCATCTGCGCCATCTGCGGATCAAACAGGACAACACAAAAACGCCCGTAAGGGCGAAAAATCTTTCGCCCCTACATTAAATTCTGCCCAAACAGCCTCGGCAACATCTCGAGACTCAAAAACACCGTAAAGCGTGGAACCACTGCCAGACATCGACGCAACGATTGCGCCAGCATCTGTCAACCGCGACAAAATATCGCGCGTCTCTGGATGCGTTTGAACAATAAGCGGCAAAAAATCGTTTTCAATACGCTCAAAAAAGTCTGAAACGGGTAAATGCTTTACAGAATGGATGAAATTATCATATTCACCATGCCCTGTCAAGGTCTTTTTATAATTTGCAAAAGCCCAGCCCGTATGCACCTGAAACCCCGGACAAACCAGCACATAGACCACATCTGCAGACCAGGGCACATACCGCATAATCTCTCCCCGACCCGAAACAACAGCCGTGCCCTTTTGCCGCACCAAAAACGGCACATCGGACCCCAAAGTCGCGCCTATCTCGCGCAGTTCTCCACCTGAAAGACCCGCTTTCCACACCCGATTCAAAACCCGCAGCACAGCCGCCGCATCTGAACTTCCGCCCCCCAAACCCGCCGCCATCGGAATCCGCTTCTCTATCACAACCTCAACCCCCCGGTCCATTCCCGTATAAGCCCGAAACGCCGAAACCGCCTGATAAACCAAATTCGCTGGCCCCGTGGGCAAATCCGCATCGTCGCACGACAAAATAATCTGCCCCTGCTCGGCGTCCCTGAAAACGAGGCGATCGCACAGATCCACAGTCTGAAAAACCGACAAAATATCGTGAAACCCATCGCTGCGCCGACCGAGAATCTTCAACCCCAAATTGAGCTTTGCATAAGCGTATTCGACAATATTCAAAAGCAACCACCGTCTGAAGCGATGTACAACTGGTCGTTTTCCAGACCAGTTCATCAGGATTTTCAGGATTAGAGGATGAAGGCAAAATCAAAGGCAAAAGGCTACCACCGATGAACACCGATAAACACAGATTGACGCTTTTGATAAAATATAATACATTCGAGAGACAGGGCAAAAACCTCAAAACCACTGGATCGCGGCTTACGCTTGCCCCTGTATGATTTAAGCAGGGGCCCTGCCGCGATGACGCATGCCTCGCCCCTACGGTTGTTCACACTTCAACCTTCACACTTCACACTTCAACCTTCACATGATCCTTATAAACACATTAACCCGCAGCATCACCACCGCATTGTGCATCGCGCTTCTGGGCATCTCATCCCACCTCTGCGCGCAGGGGACCGAGGATGAAAACGCCCATTACGAACTCGCACAGCGAATCTTCAACGATGGTCTCTATGCCGATGCCGCGCGGGAATACAAGCAATTCATCATCAACTACCCCACCAGCAAGCGGCTGCCCGATGCCATGCTGCGCGTTGGACAGGCTCTTGCCAGAGCCGAACAATACGACCGCGCACGCGAAGCCTTTCGGCAATTCATCGACCGCTACCCCACCCACATCGAAGTCGGTCGTGCAATGCGCGCACGCGCCAATGCACTCAGCCAACTTGGAGAACACACCCGAGCCGGTGCGGCCTTTCGCGACGTACACGCTGCCTATCCCGCCTCGACAAACGCGCCCCAGGACCTCTTATCAGCCGGTGAGAACTACCACAAAGGCGGCGCCTTACCAGAAGCCGGCGCGGCCTTTCGCCAACTCGTCGAACAATATCCCAAATCATCCCTCATCAACGAAGCCACCTTCAACCTGGGCCGCGTCCTCCTTGAAGAATCGCGCACCGAAGAAGCCCTCGTACAATTTCGCACCCTCGCCGAACGTCCCGGTTCCGCAAAGCGCAAGCCCGACGCCCTCCTCGAAATGGGCAACATCGC
This sequence comes from Candidatus Latescibacterota bacterium, assembly GCA_022822565.1. Classification (GTDB taxonomy): domain Bacteria; phylum Latescibacterota; class UBA2968; order UBA2968; family UBA2968; genus VXRD01. The sequence goes on along the minus strand of JAJEAX010000291.1, from coordinate 6,601 downwards.
CCTATCGCGCGACGACCTCTCGGAAGCAGAACGCATCTTTGCAAACCTGCGCGCCAGATATCCCGCAACACTCGCCGCCCAGAACTCGCACCTCATCATAGGCGCGTGGCACGCCGGCAAAAACGACTGGACAAGCGCTGAAAAAACCTATAACAACGCCCTTGTAAAAATACCGAACAACACCCGTCGCCAACAGGCCCTGTTGGGAAGTGCAAATGCAAAACGCAAACTCGGCAAAAGCGAAGGTGCGCTACAGCGCTATGCCTCATTTCTAAGAGCCTATCCCAAAAGCCCCTTCCACGCCCACGCCCTGATAGGCTATGGCCGCACATTTGCAGACCTGAAAAATTATCGCAACGCACTGGACGCCTTTAGAAATCTACAGGAAAAATATCCAGACGCAGACGTCAGCATCCAGGCTTATGGCGACATCGGAAACTTATGGCGCGCGCTCGGAACGCACCAAAAAGCATTGACAGCGTATCAAACATACCTCACGCGCATACAATCCCCTATCGAAAAAGCCAATGCGCGCCTGCAAATGGCGCAAATATGCGAAGACCTGAACTGGTACGACCTCGCAGCCGAAAATTATCGCACCCTGATCAACAGCGCAATACCACACTACGCCTCCGAAGGTCAAATTGGCCTCGCACGCGTATTTGAAAAAAACGGACAAACCGCACTCGCGCTGCGAGAATATCGCACCTACATCAAAAATCACGGCGACGCCTCACACGCCGAAACAGCGGAAACGCGCATCCAACTCCTCACCGAATACGACACAGAGACCGACCGCGACCGCATCTATATCGACCTCTTGGCCGACCTGCCCGGCATCGCCGACGACCCACACACGCAATTTAAACTGGGCAAAACCTTCTACAACCAGAAATACTACAACCGCGCAATCACCCACCTCGAAACCGCGCTATCAATCCAGGGTCTGCCCCTTGAAGCACCCGACGGATGGGTAGAACACACGTACGGGCGAGGCATGCCTCGCCCCTACACGAATGCATCAACCAACAACGATACATCTGCATCAAACGAAACCCCTGAAAACACCAGTTGGGGCGAAAAATCTTTCGCCCCTACATCGGACGACACCCTCGCCCTTGCCGCCGAAGCCGCACGCGCCGCCGAAGCCGTCCTTGCATTGGCTGACGGGCGAGGCATGCCTCGCCCCTACACATCTGAAGACACATCCGGTACGGGCGAAAAATCTTTCGCCCCAACAGACGAAGCATTCACCAACGCACCCGCCTGGACACCTGAAGCCTATTATCTCCTCGGCAACAGCTACTTAAAACAGGCGCGCAGAGCCACCCTCGAAAACAAATCCCCAGACGAATGGCAAAACAAGGGCCTCACAACACTCAAAATACTCGTCAAAATATTCCCCGACAACGACCGTGCGAAAAACGCCGCACTCGCCGTCATACACACAGAAACAGCCCACATACAACCCGACACCCTGCGCGCACAAACGCGCCTGAGTGCCTATCGCGCATATCGCAAAACACATCCCAACAGCCCCGACTTGCTCCTGCGAATCGCCGACGCCCATTTCGCCAACACCCATATCGACAGCGCCCTCAGCCTGTACCTCCAGATAGAAAAAAAAGCCACCGATCCCACACGCAAAGAAAAAGCCGCCTATCGCATCGGCGTGTGTCAAGCCAGGCAACAACAACACGTACGCGCCGAAGAAACCCTGAAAAACTTCCTCTTCAACTATCCGCAGAGCGACCTGACACCACACGCGCAATTTCAACTGGGACGCATACTCCTCGACCGGGAATTTTACGCCAGCGCTGCCGAAGCATTCTCCGAACTCCTCTCCGCATCTCCAACGCTCGCACTCCAGCGATCTGCCCGCTCGCTATTGGCAGAAAGCTACCATCGCACAGGCAATTATCAACGCGCCATAGAAATAGACGAAAGCCTGATCACCCACAACACCACCCCTCAACTATTGCGACGCCTCGCCAGATCCTATGCTCACAACAACCAGCGCGACAAAGCCATCACAACTTATAACATGTACCTCCGCAAATATCCACAAGCACCCGACGCCGACAGCATCGCCTACACGCGCGCCGAACACCTGACATCTCTCAACCGCACATCGGAAGCCCTCGCCGCCTTCCGCGAATTCTCCAAAAAATATCCCAGCAGCCCGCTCGGCACACAGGCAGATCAAGCTGTGGGCGACATCCTCTTTCAAACGGAAAAATACGCCCAGGCCATCACCGCGTACCGGCGCGTACCAGAACCCGCGCGCAACGAAACCATGGCCGCCCGCGAAGTCTTGAGCCTATACCGCCTCCGGCGCATTGGCGAAGCCAACAAAGCCGCGGGCCAATTCAAAAAAAACTATAAAACAGCAACCGAATGGCTCGCCCGCTTCGAAGTCGAAAAAGGCAGATACCAACTCGCCGTCAGAAATCCCAAAAAAGCGCGACAAATCTTTGAAGACATCTCAAAAAAATACGCCGCCACCGAAGCAGCGACCGACGCGCGTTATTACATCATCCGCGCCTACCACAACGAAGGACCCGACAAAGACGGCAACAACGAACCCTATCTCAACGCACTCACCGCATTCATAAAAAATTATCCCGACAGCCCGCACTGGGTAGATGCCAACATCGAACTCGCCGAATTTTGGGAACGCAACGAAGAATACAACCTGTCTGCGCGCGCATATCGCAACGCCATTGAAAAAGGCGTCGCCCAATCCCAAAAACCCGACATCCTCCACAAACTCGCAAAAAACTACAGCAACCTCAACGCTTATGACCTCGCCATCAACTTTGCGCGCCAGCTCATCCGAGAATTTCCCCAGAACCCCCTCGCCCTGAGTGCCCGCATCGACATCGGCACCATTTACCTGCCCAACAAAGGCGACCACGAACAAGCCATCGCAGAACTTCGGCCCCTGCTCAAAATCGTGACCGTGGAAGACGAAAAAGCCAGCATTCAGTATTCCATCGCAGAAAATTATTTCGAAATGGGCGACTATGCCAACGCACTCCGAGAATTTTTGATCTTGCGCTACAACCAGAACGCGAGACCCATGTGGATCGTATCTGCACAAATGAAAGTAGCAGAATGCTATGCGGCACAGAACAACATCGAACAAGCCATACAAGAACTCGAAGCCATAAAACGCCGCCACGGCGTGGCCAGCATGTACGGCATTGGCGCGGAAAAGCGCATACAACAACTGAAAACACAGTCTGAATCAGGATTTACAAGATGAAAGGATGAACAGGATAAAGGCAAAGGCAAAACCTGATAAAGGCAAAAACCAGGATCAAAAACAAAACCTCTGGATCGCGGCTTACACCCTGCCGCGATGACAAGCAAAATCACTAACCTTATGACAACCATGCCCACCGACCAAAAAGAAGCCCTCATCATCGTCGATCAGCCCACTGCACTGGGCCGGGACCTGCGCGCTGCACTCGAAGAACTCGGCTGGCAAACCCTCGTCACCAACAGCGCGAGACCCGCCAGAAAACTGATCTCTGAAAACCAGTTTGACCTGCTCATCCTGGACGAAACCACATTGCCCGAAGCCGACGTACAACTCGCCGACATATTATCTGAGCAACCTGAAAAAATCCCCATCTTCGCAATCGCCACCCTGGACGGTACCCAACTCCAAACAGCCCCCGCATTAGACCCCGATGCCCTGCTCTCCTATCCGCTCATCCCCGCAGAATTGCGGGACGCCTTGACCCAAAAACGCACCCTGCCCGACACCGACATCCTCGGCCGTTCAGACGCCATGCAACAAATCCGGGAAAGCGTGGCACAAATCGCGCCCACCCCCGTCAGCGTACTCATCACGGGAGAAAGCGGCTCCGGAAAAAACCTCATCGCCGAAGCCATCCATCGGCAAAGCGCGCGCAGCCGCGAACCATTTCTCGTCATCAACTGCGGCGCAATCCCCGAAACCCTCCTCGAAAGCGAACTCTTCGGCCATGAAAAAGGCGCATTTACCGACGCGCGCACGCAGCGATCTGGCATCTTTGAAGCCGCCAACCGCGGCACCGTCTTCCTCGACGAAATAGGCGAAATGTCCCTCTCTGCACAGGTGCGCTTATTGCGCGTCCTCGACGCCAAAGAAGTTACCCGCCTGGGCAGCACCGCCCCAATAGCCGTTGACGTCCGCGTCATAGCCGCCACCAATCGCAACCTGCAACAAGCCGTTGCCGAAGGCAAATTCAGGCAAGACCTCTACCAGCGCCTTCGCGTCATCGAAATCGAAATGCCCCCCCTGCGCGCCCATCCACAGGACATCCCCCTCATCGCGCAAAACATCATCCAGAAACAAAGCCGCGAACTGCGCATGCCCCCCATTGAATTTGCGCCCGACGCGATGAACGCACTCCAGCAATACCACTGGCCGGGCAATGTCCGGGAACTCATCAACCTCATCGAACGCCTCATGGTCTTATCCAAAATCCGACACATAACCGCCGCAGACCTCGCGCAACACCTCGCCACAACCCCGGAGACAGAACCCTCTTATCTCCCTGTCCTCGCGGGCAAAACACCTGCAGAATCCGATCGCGACCTCCTCTACTGGGCAATACTCGAAGTCGCCAAAGACGTCAAAGAACTCAAAGCCTATATCATGCAAAGCATGCAAACATCGCCCCCGCCATCGCTACCCGTCCCTATCTATGACGCACCCATAGAAGAAACGGAAATCAAAGAAACCGAAGTAGGGACAGGTTTTAAACCTGCCCCTACCGAAAAGGACATACGCCCCTTGCGAGAACTCGAACGCGAAGCCATCGCCAATGCCCTGCGCGTAACCGGCGGGCACCGAGAACGCACCGCAAAACTACTGGGCATGGCCGTGCGCACGCTGTACAGGAAGATCGATCAATACGATTTGTAGAATTTCTCGGAACCATCCAACAGGGTCGCGGGTCTAATCGTGGGAAAAATGGGCTGCAATGACGGCCGAGGCATGCCTCGCCCCTACATTCATTTTATCTGCGTTCATCTGCGGATCACACATAAAAAAGGAGTACCCGCCATGAAACACCGCACCATCGCGCTACTGGGCCTCATCGCACTGCTATTGTCCGCCACAACGGGCGACGTAGGGGCGAAAGATTTTTCGCCCCTAACAGCCGAAGAAAAACAGGCCATTGCCCAAATCAAAGCGTATAACACCGCCTTCAAAGCCATTGCCAAAGAAGTCACCCCATCGGTCGTAACCATCAACGTCACCCTCAAAGCAGAGAACATGCCCCGCCGCCGCAACTTCCCCTTCCCCTTTGACTTTGAAGAAAGGCCCAATCGACGGCCAGACCGAAGACCACAACCCATGCCAGACCCGCAAACCACGGGATCGGGCATCGTCATAACCGCCGATGGCTACATACTCACCAACCACCACGTCGCGGGTGACGCCGAAAAACTCACCGTCACCTTCAGCGACAACCGCGAATACGACGCCGAACTCGTCGGCTCTGATCCGCGCACCGACATCGCCGTCATCAAAATTGACGCCACGGGACTAAAACCCGCCACCATAGGCAAATCAGACGCCGTTGAAATCGGCGAATGGGTACTCGCCGTAGGCGCGCCTCTCAACCTCAAATCCACCGTCACAGCCGGCATCGTAAGCGCCGTTGGCCGCGACATCAACATCATCAACGACCCGCGGGGCTTGAGCATCGAAGACTTCATCCAGACCGACGCCGCCATCAACCCCGGCAACTCGGGCGGTGCCCTCGTCAACCTCAACGGCGAAGTCATCGGCGTCAACACAGCCATCGCCACATCCAACCGATCCTTCATCGGCTATGGCTTTGCAGTACCCATTGACCTCGCCAAAAAAGTAATGGACGACATCGTCGCACACGGCAAAGTCAAACGCGGTTATATCGGCATTGGACTCGGTCCCGTAGATGCGGGCACAGCAGAGGCTTTTGGACTTGACCGTCCCAAAGGCGTAATCATCACCAGTGTCCTGTCCAACACCCCGGCCGCAAAAGCCAACCTGAAAGAAGGCGACATCGTCCTCTCCGTAGATGGTCGGCCCGTCAATCGCCCCAACCAGCTCCAGAGCCTGGTCGCCCGCAAACACCCGGGCGACACCATAACACTCGCCATCAGGCGCAACACCGAAAATTTGACCATCCGCGTCACCCTGGGCGAACGCCTGCCCGACGACCTGGCCAGCGCAGATGACGCGCCTTCGCAAGAACGTGAAAACGCATCCACCTCAGAAATCGGCCTCACCGTCCGCGACATCACCTCGAAAACAATCGAAGAATACACCCTCCCCGAAAACACCAGAGGCGTGGTCGTCACCGACGTCTCTCGCGAAGCGCGCAACGCTGGCTTTAGAGAAGGCGACATCATCTATGCCGTGCGTCAAAGCCCCTTTCAAAAAGACATCAAAACAGTAAACGACTTTGAAACTGCCATATCCAAACTCAAAAAAGGGAAAAACGCCGCATTTTCCGTCATGCGCGAAGGCAGCCGTTTCTTCTTATCCATGAAAATCTCAGCATAAGGACCCTATAATGAGCACCTCTGAAGCGCGGCTCATGATAGCCGCCAG
>JAJEAX010000358.1 GCA_022822565.1 Candidatus Latescibacterota bacterium | reverse complement strand
CGCCGGAGTACGAATGTTTTTACGATGCCGTTTTCGTAGTATTTTTCGATGTTTTTTAGTTCGATCATTTTGGGATCCTTATTAGCTATCAGCAAAGCATATACGTATATGAAAGCCGTCATTGCGGCATGCTTAAAGCCGCAATCCAGAAGGTTTTTAGCATTTAGCCCTTATGCGCGTCGTTCGAATAAGATAGATACCTCGTGTTCGGATGGCTCGCCAATTTCTACGAGGGACCAGTCTTCGTCGTAGTTTTCCACAATCCGCTTCAAACACATGACTCTCTGTTCGTGGGGTTCGGCGTGTTCCTCCCATGCGAATAGTTCCAGGCGGTAATCGTATTTTCTGCTTTTGCCGTTTACCACCACGGTTACTTCTACGGTGTCTTCGGCGTCTAAAGGTGGCAATTTGATCGAGATTTTGGGCATGGTGATTCTCCGGAGTCGTGATCACCCCTACTCATACCGCAGGGCGTCAACGGGATTGGATCGCGCAGCGCGAATGGCCTGGAGGCTTACGGTACACAGGGCGATGACAACGGCTAATAGGCTACACAAAACATATATTTTTATGCCGGGTGCAATGCGATATGCAAAGCCATTGAGCCACTGCCCCATTGCCCAGTAGGCCACGGGCCAGGCTATGAGATTGGCGATGGTGAGGAGGAGTACAAATTCCCGCGATAGAAGCGCGGTGATCTCACTTACCGATGCGCCCAATACCTTGCGGATGCCAATTTCTTTGGTGCGCTGCGAAACAGATAGGGATGCGAGGCCGAATAAACCCAGACACGCGATTAAGATGCCAAATCCCGATGCGTACCAGACGATTTGGAGCCAGCGCTGTTCTGCGTGGTATTGCTCGTTGACCTGTTGATCCAGGAATGCGATTGAAAATGGACGCTCGGGTTCAATTTTTTTCCAGGTTTCTCGCAGCAACTCAATACTGCCGTTCACATCTTCTGGACGAATACGCACGAGAATTACGCTTGGTCCGCGATCGCCTGGCGAGTCGCCTATTGAGTTATAAAATGCAATCGGCTCGATTTCGTTGTGAAGTGATTGAAAATGAAAATTTTTCACCACCCCAATCACCTGGTGTGGCTCTTTTTTGTTCAGTACGGGAATTGGCTGTCCAATGGGGTTATCCCATCCAAAAATATCTACGAGTGTTTCATTTACAATTACAGCCCGTTTAGAATCGCTCGGAAATTCTGTAGAAAAGTTTCGCCCCGTCTTCAGGCCAATACCCAGTGTTTTCAGATAGGCTTCATCAATCCACATGGTCCAGATATTGATCGACTTGCCATCGGGCAATCTATGGCCTCTTTGTTCTTGACTATTTACAAATGAATAGCCACCGCCAGCAATATTTACGATGCGATCATGACCGCGTAAGGCATCGCGCAAGCGTTGGGGCGTTTCCGGCGTCGCCTTGTCTAGGACCACCACCTGTTCGCTGGTATATCCCAAACTTTTCGACTGCAAATAATCCAATTGTTGCGCCATAATGCCCGTGCCGATCATCAAAACAATCGACAAGGCGTATTGCACCACGACGAGGGCGCGTGTAAAGGGTTTGCGCCGTCTTGTCCGCGCGTCGCCTTTAAATACGGATATGGGTTGAAATTTTGACAGTATGAGTGCTGGATAACTGCCTGCGACAAGCCCTACAAATACGAGAATACCCATCAGCGCAACGACCAATTCCCAACTCAGCACAATCGCCACTGCCCCGCCCATCAGGTCGTTAAATACCGGTAAAAATAACTCGACAAGTACCAATCCCAACAGCAGGGCCAGCAAACTCATCAGCAGAGTTTCACCCCAAAACTGCCGCATTAAGTTACCGCGATGTGCGCCCAATACTTTGCGCATGCCCACTTCCAGTGACCGCTGCGTCGAATGCCCCAGAGATAGGGTTGTGAAATTGATACATGCGATCAGCAACACCACCATACCAATGGCTGATAGGACATAAGCAAACATCGGGCTGATCTTTTGCGCGTATCCTCCGCGCATTTCATTTTGAAAATGAATATCTACGAGTGCTTGCAACTGTAGTTGAAATGCATCGGCGCGATCTTGAATACGCCCGCTCTTGATCCTTCTGCTTCGCTGCTTGTCCAGAAGGTCGCTGGTAAAAGAAGCGAATTTTTCATTCAATGCTGTCGCCTGACTCGCGTCCTGGACTTGAACATAAGTCGATACAATATTCCCACTCCGGGACTGCGACGTTCTAAAATACCAGGTGTCATTTCGATATGCATTCTCAAAGGGTATTAGAATATCATTTCCACGCATACTCGAGGTCAACGGCAAGGCTTTCATAATGCCTGTCACTACAAAATCTTGCGGATCTCGAGCGCCTTTAATACGCAGCGATTGGCCTATCACATGGGCGTAATTTTCTGTCTCGCCAAAGTATTTTCTCGCCACGCGCTCGCTGATGACCACGCTGTGTAAATCGTCAAGCGCAGAATCTGCATTTCCCGCTAACAGTGGAAAGGTAAACATCTGCAAATAAGGCGGATCTATTAGTGCAATGCGTTCTTGAAACAGCTTGTCCTCACGCCCGACAATCACATACGAACTGGCAAATCGCGTTGTGTGAACGATTTCTGGAAATGCGTCCTTCAATGTGCCTGCGAGTTCTTTCGGCTGTAATACCGTGAATGCGACTTCGCCTTCTCTGGTGATTTCCCGCGTTAATACTCGAAAGATCACATCTCTGTTTTTGTGAAACCGATCAAAAGACCATTGTTGATGCACCGTCGAAAAGATCAGCACACAGCACGCCATTCCAATCGCGAGTCCCATGATGTTGATTGATGCGTACAATCTGTTTCGCATCAAATTTCGCAGGGCGATTTTGAGATAGTTTTTGAGCATGCGGTTTTCCGCTATTCCCTGATGTTCTCTGTGACGACATGACCGTCGAACAAATGGATGATGCGATGCGCGTATCCCGCGTCGTGGGAGTTGTGGGTCACCATGACGATTGTGGTGCCGTTTTTGTTTAGTTCGGTCAACAGATCCATGACCTCGTTGCCGTTTGCCGAGTCCAGATTACCCGTTGGCTCGTCTGCCAGGATGATGTTGGGGTTTGCTATGACGGCTCTCGCCACGGCTACGCGCTGTTGCTGACCGCCGGATAGTTGTTGCGGGAAGTGCTTTTCGCGGTGTTTGATGCCCATGTATTCGAGCGATTCATCCAGGCGCTGTTTGCGCTCGCTGGTTGGTAAGCCCAGATATAACAGGGGCAGTTCCACGTTTTCGGCTACGGTCAGTTCGTCGATGAGGTTGAAGCTTTGAAATACAAAGCCGATGTTTGATTTGCGGGTGTTAGCTCTTTGCCGTTCGGTGTGTTTGGATACTTCTTCTTCGTTCAGAAAGTATTCCCCGCCGCTCGGGTTGTCCAGCAGGCCGAGTACGTTCAAGAGTGTGGATTTGCCGCATCCAGACGGTCCCATGATGGCGACAAATTCGCCTTCGTCAATATCTACGTTGACATTGTTCAGGGCGGTAGTTTCCACTTCTTCTGTGGTATAGACTTTCTGGAGGTTGACGGTTTTGATCATTGTGAGACTCCTCTTTAAGGTGAGATGTAAGACGTGAGACGTTAAAAGCATCTACTTTGAGACACTTTTAATTTAACCTGATAGCAAAGCAAACAGCCTATTCATCATTTCGGAAATTGAACGAATGTCTTCCTTCGGCTGAATCGAATCCATAAAATTGGGTCTATCGGACAAAAGCAACCTCCTTATTCATACCGCAGCGATTCAACGGGATTGGCCATAGCGACTTTGACCGCTTGATAGCTCACGGTGAGGCACGCGATAATCAGAGACAAGACGCCAGCAAAAACAAAGATGCGCCACCCCATAGATGTGTGGTACGCAAAATCGTTTAACCAGTCGTTCATAAAGTGATAGGCCAGCGGCGCGGCCAGTGCAAAGGCAACGACGACCAGCCTGACGAACTCTTTGGAAAGCAAAATGACGAGATTGGGGATGGATGCGCCGAGAACTTTTCTAATGCCGATTTCCTTGGTGCGTTGTTCGGCGGTATAGGACGCCAGGCCGAACAGACCCAGGCAAGAAATAAAAATGGCGAAAATGGCAAAAAAAGTAGCCAGCGTGCCCATCGTGCTCTCGTTGCGATACATGCGTTCAAACTGTTCGTCCTGAAAAGAAAACTCAAAAGGACGGTCCGCATTGAATTTCTCGGATGCCCTCTCGATACCTGCAATAGCCTCAGCCGTTTGTCCCCCGGCAATACGCACAAATAAAAACTCGGTACGGGTGGGGCTTAGAAGAATAATCAGCGGTTCGATAGCCGTGTACAGGGATTGAAAATGGAAATTCTTCACCACGCCAATAATCGGGCCTTCGCGACCAAACCGCAGACGGGTGCCAACCGGGTTTTCCATGCCCATAGCCCGGGCCATTTCTTCATTCACAATAAAACTTCTGAGATCGCCGGGAAAATCTCTGGAAAATTCGCGCCCGTGAACAAGCTCCATTTGCAGGGTATTGACCACATCGTAGTTGGCCTGTAACCTGTGAAAAATATGTTCTGAATTGGGGTCTCTCCCCGCCCACATCGCATTTGTTCCGGTACTCGTTACCCTGAGTGGGTTGTGTCCGGTGCTGGTCACGCCGACAATGCCCGGCTGTTGCAAAAGTTCCTGTCTGAAAGCCTCATACTGCCGCTTAGCTGCACCCTCCAACCGCATATACACCAGATTATCGCGGTCAATCCCCAGATCTTTGTTCCGCATATACGCAATCTGCTCATAAACCGTCAGCGTGCCGATAATGAGCAAAATAGAAAGACCAAATTGGAACACCACCAGCACCCGGCGCAACTGACTCGAACCCGACCCCGGTGTAAACGTACCGCGCAAAACAATGACGGGATTAAAATTGGAAAGATAAAAAGCGGGATAGCTTCCCGCGAGCAAACCGGTTACAATCGCAATGCCAAAAAAAATGAGAAGAATCTCAATACTGAAAAGATCGGTCGTGAGCGTCTGATTGATCAAATCGCTAAACGACGGCAAAACCAGAATGACCATGATCAGCGCCAGAATGGCAGAGAACATGGTCATCATGAGCGATTCGCCCATAAACTGCCCAATCAGAATGGTTTTATGCGCCCCCACAGCCTTGCGAATCCCAATTTCTCGGGCGCGTTGCGTAGAACGCGCAGTCGATAAATTCATAAAGTTGATACTCGCGATCAGGATGATGAACAAGGCCACGACAATAAACATCTGCACATAGTCAATCCGACCACCAACCAGTTTGCCATTCCTGTAGTCGGAATACAGATGCATATCCAGATAGGGCTGCAAAAAAGCATCGCTTGTGACCGTATCATCATTCTCCTTAATGATATTTTTGATCTTGGCATTGAATTGATCGATATTGACATCCTTTTGCAACTGAACGTATAGCCGAAGGTGATTGACCGTCCACCGATAAAAACTGCGTTTATTGGCCAAATAAGATGCCATTGGCAAAATACAGTCATATCGCTGCGTCGAATTTACGGGCATGTTTTCATAAACCCCAGCCACCTTAAAACTTTTGTTATCGTATTGCACCAGTGCGTGCGTATTATTCACCACGAATATCTGTCCCATCGCGGTACTTCGCCAATCCTCTCCGAAATACTTCTCGGCCAGTCGCTCTGAGATGGCGATATTATCCGGTTCCGCAAGCGCGGTTTCAGGATCGCCCAGGATGAGGGGAAAGGTGAAAATCTCAAAAAAGGCCGGGCCTGCGTGATATCCGCTCTCCCGAAAAGTCTGTTCCCCATGTGTCAAATACATGGGCTGATTCCAGGTCACAAGCACGGTCTCGGTAACCTCTGGATATCGCTCTTCCAGCAGTTTGGCACTCGGATGGGGTATCGAAGACAACGTCGAGATCTTATTCATGCCGTGATGATGCCGCATGAAGCGGTAGATTCGGTCGCCATTCACATGGAATTGATCGTAGCTGAGTTCGTGGGCGATCCACATAAAAATTAAAAAACTACAGGTCAGGCCCACGGAAAGACCCGCAATATTGATTATAGAATGGGTTTTTTGTCCCAAAAAATTGCGGACCGCGATTTTGAAATAATTCACAAACATGGAATTCTCCAGTTCAGGTGTAAGTTGTGGCTTATTATAATCAATTTACCTGATTTTAGGCGGTATTGAGTGGTCGTCTTACTTCTTATGTCTCACCTCTTACTTCTTTAAAACCAACTTGTCGATTTCTTCGTAATTGTCATAGGACGATGTGACCACGCGCTCGCCGGGAGAGAGGCCAGCGAGGACTTCGAAGTATTCGGGGCTTTGGCGGCCTATGCGTACGTCGCGGCGTATGGCTTCGTCGCCTTCGACGACAAATACCCAGTTGCCGCCTGTTGTCTGGTAAAATCCGCCGCGGGGGAGCAA
>JAJEAX010000185.1 GCA_022822565.1 Candidatus Latescibacterota bacterium | reverse complement strand
AAACCCGACGCGCCAACCGGCCATATTGTAGGACTTGGACATCGTGTAAAATTCGACCCCGACTTCTTTCGCACCCTTAACCTGCAAAAGACTCGGCACGCGAGTATCGTCAAACGCGATATCCGAATAGGCCATATCGTGGATAACAATAATATTTTGGCGGCGGGCAAAATCCACAATCTCCTCAAAAAAAGAAATATCGACAGTAGCTGTCGTAGGATTGTGAGGAAAATTAAAAATCATCACTTTGGGTTTGGGCCACAGTTCCCGCGGAATCATTTGCAGATCTGGCACAAACTCCTTTTCCGGTCGCAAAGGCATGCTGAAGACATTGCCATTGGCAATCGCAACACCATAAAGATGCAGGGGATACGCCGGATTGGGCACAATGGCGAGATCGCCCGGATCGAGAAGCGCGAGACAAATATGCGCCAACCCCTCTTTCGAACCAATCGTGACAATAGCTTCAGTCTCCGGATCGAGATCAACGTCAAAACGGCGTTTGTAATGGCGACAAATCGCCCGCCTCAAAGCCGGAAGACCAGCCGACGGCGAATATCCATGTGTCTTGGGATCGCGGACAACCTCAGTGAGTTTGTCAATAATATGTGGCGGCGTCGGCTGGTCGGGATTGCCCATGCCCAGATCAATAATATCCACACCCTTGCGACGCAGGTACATTTTGCGGGCATTGACCTCGTGAAAAACATAGGGCGGCAAGCGCTCAATCCGGCGAGAATTGATTTGCATACAATACTCTTTGAAAAGGATTAGTCAACGACGATAACGCCGTCGAGCAGCAATTTATAAGTCAAACCATCGACCAGCGCTGTCCAACTGGCTTCGATAATATTTTCAGATACACCCACAGTACTCCACACGCGCCGCCGATCAGAAGACTCGATCAGCACCCGCACTTTAGCTGCCGTACCATCGGCACTCGATAACACGCGCACCTTGTAGTCTTCGAGGCGCACGTCCTTGAGCGTGGGATACTTTGGTTCAAGTGCCAGGCGCAATGCCGAGTCGAGTGCATTGACAGGACCATCGCCTTCACCAACCGTGTGATAGATCTCTCCTTCAATTTCTATTTTCACAATGGCTTCTACTTCAGAGCCTTCAGCACTGTTGCGATTGAACGTCCTGTAACTGATGAGCTTGAACGGCTTGCGAATACTGCCCAATATCTGACGGGCGATAATTTCAAACGACGCTTCGGCGGCTTCAAAAACATAACCCTCGTGTTCGAGTTGCTTAATTTTTTGCAACAATTTTTGGACGGTTGGATGGCGTTTGTCCAGACCCGGAATCAAATGGTGCAATTTTGCAGCAATAGCCCCGCCGCCCGATTGTTCTGAAAGAAGAAAACGGCGCTGATTGCCCACAGCTTCTGCATCGCAATGCTCATACGCGACGGGTTGTTTGAGCATCGCATCTACGTGAACCCCCGCTTTGTGTGCAAAAGCACTCTCGCCCACATAAGGTTGGCGGTGATCGTGATAGACATTGGCTATTTCGCTGACAAAGCGCGATAATTCCATGAGTCTTTTGAGATTTTTCGCGCCAATAGCTTTCATCCCCAACTTAAATTCAATATTTGGAATCACCGAACACAAATTGGCATTGCCACAGCGTTCCCCATAGCCATTGATAGTCCCCTGCACATGCGTGGCACCCATTTCGAGTGCGACAATGCTATTGGCCACAGCCATACCCGCGTCATTGTGCGTGTGAATGCCCAGAGGAACATCGAGCCTAGGTTGAATATCACTGATAATCTCCTGTATCTGATATGGCATCATACCGCCATTAGTATCGCACAAGACGAGCACCTCGGCTCCACCTGCTTCCGCGGCCAACAGTGTTTCCAGCGCGTATTCGGAATCGGCTTTGTAACCGTCAAAAAAATGTTCGGCATCGTAAATAACTTCTCGGCCGTTTTCCTTGAGCCAGGCGCAAGAATCCCTGATAATTTGCAGGTTTTCGTCTAATGTCGCCCGCAACACATCGGTCACGTGAAGCGTCCAGCTTTTCCCAAAGAGCGTGATAACCTCTGTTCCTGCCCTGATCAAAGTGGTGAGAGTGGGATCGTCTTCGGGTGGATTGTCAACTCTGCAAGTACTGCCAAAAGCGACAATTTTGGTGTTGTGAAATTCGAGATCGCGCACGCGGTCAAAAAATTCGAGATCCTTGGGATTCGTCGGATTGGGCCAACCGCCTTCAACATAGTGAATGCCCATCGCATCGAGATGCTGTGCAATCATGGTTTTGTCTTCAGCCGAAAACGAAATACCCTCGGCCTGCGCGCCATCTCGAAGGGTCGAATCGTAGATTTGTACAAGTTCAGACATGTGATTTCCTCTGGTTTGGGATTAAAAAAGAACGATCATGCAAAACGATCCAATACCCAAACCAATGGCCTCCGGGCAACGAGTGCCCGGATAATATCTCCTGCCTGTTCGCATGTGAGAATGCATAATAACTCGCAAAAAAACCCGCGAGATGCGGGCGTAAAAAAGGTTAAAAGCCCGTAACATAAGGAAGTTTGTCGGCAACCTCCCGCACCGCACCGCGGCCTTCGAGGAGCATACCCGTTGCATCCCACGCCCCCTCAATGAGTTGGAGCCGATTGCCCTCTGCAATCTGGAGATCGACTTCTATATCGCCAAACGTCATTTTTTTTTCTTTGAGATCAACCGCCATTTCTCGTTGTGGATCAGCTTCTATCGCGTCTTGAATTTTGACAATATCCGCGGTTGAAGCCGTCAGACAAGGCACGCCCATAGCCGTGCAATTGCCCAGAAAAATTTCGGCAAAAGATTCGCCCACAATAGCACAAATCCCCCATCGCATCAAAGCCTGGGGCGCGTGTTCTCTCGAAGACCCACACCCAAAATTGTCATTGGCGATGAGTATGGACGCGCCCTGATAGCGCGGATCATCAAATGGGTGATCGGGATTTGATTTGCGGTCGTCTTCAAATGCGTGCTCACCCAGGCCATCAAACGTAATAGCGCGAAGATACCGCGCGGGAATAATGCGATCGGTATCGATGTCATTTCCCCGAACGGGAATCGCGCGTCCTTCTACATACTGGATCACAGATGAATTCATAAATACCCTTCCTTCACATAGCGCGTACGTCAATAACCTCACCGGCAATAGCCGCGGCTGCTACCATCGCGGGACTCATCAAGAGGGTCCGTCCCGTGGGGCTTCCCTGACGCCCTTTGAAATTGCGATTGCTCGAAGACGCGCACACTTCGCGCCCCTGCAATTTGTCGGGATTCATAGCCAAACACATCGAACATCCCGCACCGCGCCATTCAAAGCCCGCATCTTCAAAAATGTGGTGTAATCCCTCAGATTCGGCAGTCTTGAGAACGGATTTGGATCCCGGCACGACCAGCGCTTTGACGCTATTGGCCACCTTGTGGCCCTCAACAACTCTGGCAGCTTCTCTGAGGTCGGAGATACGGCTGTTGGTACACGATCCCACAAAAGCCACGTCAATAGGCATACCAGATATAGCCGTACCCGGCTTTAAGTCCATATAATCATACGCTTCAGCTGCAACATCGCGCTCATCATCGGGCAAATCCGTCAAAGCCGGCACTTTTTCGGATACGAAAAGTGCCTGCCCTGGCGTAATACCCCAGGTCACGGTAGGCTCGAGGGCAGAGCCATCGAGATGATAAACATCGTCGTAATCGGCATCGGCATCGGAAGCCATAGAACGCCACCAGGAAACCGCGCGATCAAAGGCTTCGCCCGAAGGTGCATAAGTGCGTCCCTGCAGATAGTCATAAGTCGTCTGATCGGGATTCACATATCCCGCGCGCGCGCCGCCCTCAATCGACATATTGCACACCGACATGCGTGCTTCCATATCCATAGCTTCAATAGCGGATCCAGCATATTCATAAGCATAGCCCGTGCCGCCTTTTACACCGAGATTGCGGATGATATTGAGAATAACATCTTTGGCGTAAACCCCATTACCCAGCGTACCGGATACTTCAATACGGCGCACTTTGAGAGGGTCCATCGCCAGACACTGTGTGGCGAGCACATCGCGCACCTGCGATGTGCCAATACCAAATGCAATGGCGCCATAAGCTCCGTGCGTTGACGTGTGGCTATCGCCACAAGCAATAGTCATGCCCGGCTGTGTCAGCCCCAGTTCAGGACCAATAACATGGACAATACCCTGACGCTCGTCGTCCAAACCAAAAAAAGAAAGGCCGAACTGTTGGGCATTTTCTTCGATGGCGACCATCATATCCTCGGCCATCTCATCGGCAAATGGGCGGGCAACATCACTTGTGGGTACAATGTGATCAACCGTGGCAAATGTGCGTTCTGGATACGCAATAGTGAGACCGCGCTCTCTGAGCATATCAAAAGCCTGCGGACTGGTAACCTCGTGGACGAGATGCAGGCCGATAAACAACTGCGTTTGCCCCGATGGCAGCGTTCGCACCGCATGCGCGTCCCAAACTTTGTGAAATAAACTTTGCCCCATCTATAACCTCTATTCTAAACGGTTGGTTCTCGCTCCTTGTGATTGTCTTGCTGAATGGCCAGGCGATTGAGAGCGTCGAGAAAAGCTTTGGCACTGGCTTCAATAATATCAGTTGAAATGCCGCGCCCTCTGGTTATGCGACCATTGCACGACACATTGACCGTGACTTCTCCCATCGCTTCGGCACCCCCGGTAACGCCGCGGATAGTATAGTCTTCCACTTTGGTATTCGTATTATCCGTGGCTTGCTTAATCGCCCGATACGTTGCATCTACCGGCCCATCGCCCCAGGCAGATTCCTGAACATGATTTTTGCCGTCAATACCAATGCGAACAGTCGCAGAAGGAACCGTGCCAGTACCGCTTACAGTATGCAAATAGTCCAGCACGAACCGCATGGGAAAGTCTCGAATTTCATCTTCCACAATAGCCATGAGGTCCTCGTCATAAACCTCCTTCTTCTTATCGGCAACTTTGACAAATCGCTCATAAGCGATATTTAATTCATCCTGATTGAGATGATAGCCGAGTTCTTCCAGGCGATGGCGCAATGCGTGGCGACCAGAACGCGCCGTGAGCACAATACTCGATTCTTCCCAACCCACAGACCTGGGATCGATAATTTCGAAATTTTCGCGGTCTTTGAGCACCCCGTCTTGATGGATACCAGAACTATGTGCAAATGCGTTGGCCCCCACAATGGGCTTGTTGGGCGGAACGACAATACCCATAAGGCGGCTGACCAGACGGCTCGTATTTACGATCTCACGCGTCTTGATATCCGTATAGAGATCGAAATAATCCCCGCGCGTCTTGACGGCCATAACCACTTCTTCAAGCGAAGTATTGCCCGCGCGTTCACCCAATCCATTCACGGTGCACTCAACCTGACGCGCGCCATTTCTGAGTGCCTCGAGAGCATTGATAGTCGCCATGCCCAAATCGTCGTGGCAGTGGACACTGATAATAGCCTGATCGACATTGGGCACTTTTGTGCAAATATTGCGGATAATGCGGCCAAACTGGTCGGGAACTGCGTAGCCCACGGTATCGGGAATATTGATCGTTGTCGCACCCGCTTCAATAGTAGCTTCAATCACGTCGAGAAGATATTGCGGATCTGTACGGGCAGCATCCATCGGTGAAAATTCCACATCCTCGCAATGCGACCTGGCTCGCACAACTGCATCAACAGCCATTTGCAGAACTTGATCGGGCGTTTTGCCAACCATGGAAATATGGAGCGGAGATGTCCCAATAAACGTGTGTATGCGCGGTCTTGGCGCGTCTTTCAGAGCTTCACCTGCGCGATCAATATCTTTGAAAATTGCGCGAGATAGGCCGCAAATAACAGGGCCTTCGACCTCGTGTGCAATGCGCCGCAC
>JAJEAX010000102.1 GCA_022822565.1 Candidatus Latescibacterota bacterium | reverse complement strand
GGCGATCATGCGCCACAAAAGGAAGGAAATTACTCTGGGAAAGAACAACAGCGGGATACAACGTCACATAAGTCAAATCCAACTTTGGATTTTGCCATTCACCAGGCAAAACAGCCAGATCGCGCGCAGGCATCTGCTGATCGACTGTCGCCTCTTTGCTACAACAGCAATCTTCCATCTCTGCTGTAGCATGACACTCTGGCATCGCAGCCTGATGCGCCCAACACAGACAGGGCGCAACCGTTCCAATGAGCGTCAGCGCAATAACAATGTGAGCAAAACGTCGCAACAAGTATCCCTCTATTTCTACCTGAACTATATTTCCCTTAGCTCAGGCCATTTAATTTTTCTTTGAGTTGATTGGTCGTGAAGTATTAATCCACCTTGTATAGCAATTTGTTCAAGGGTTAAATCTGTTAGGATAGGTGCAATGTGCTGTATCAGATCGCCATGCATGGATTGAAAAGCCATTTTTGTTCCGTCACTTATATCTATTGAAATCCTCGCTGGAATCCAAGACTTACCGTGCATCTGTTTGAGTTTCTTGGCTGTTTCTGGTGATAGACTGAAGGCCTCTTTGAGATCACCGGTCTCTTGGCAATAAGAGACATAAATCACTATCCACGGGTTTTCAGAACGCCACCTGGGAGGCTCCGGCGATTCCAACAGACGCATCGCCCGTTCCGTGAGGGCCTTATACTCTCTTATCTCCTGTCCTTGTAACCCATAAGTAATTCCAAACTTAACGGCGATATCTCGAACAGATTTTGCAATGGGTACATAACTATCTTGAAAATGATCTTCAATATCGCTCTCAATTTGGTCCAAGAAGTTCTGAATGCACTCTTTGTCGAGACCTTCCTTGCTAAGGATATCGACAAAACTGGGAACTGAATTGCCTCCCGGCACCAAATCTACAGATTCTGCGATTAGTTTGCCTCGATTCTCATAGGCGATCTGATCAATGATATTTTTATTCTCCTGCATATCTTCGGGAAGTTCACGCTCTTCGTGCCGATAGAGAAAAGCATTGATACCGACCTCGACCTTCTCACCTCTTATTCGTCGCACCCTTTGAGTTGTGAGATACATCAGGCTACCTCCCTAAACAGGCGAATCGGTGTACTGGAATCAGAATCTCTATAGACTTCTTCATCACCCCAACCGCTATGCGGCAAAGTAGTGCTGGTGTTGTGATCAGGTAAAAGCAAGGATATCTGATATTGAAGTTCACGTAGTTCTTCGGCGATCTCTGGATGTGGATTCTGACTGAGAGCTTTGGTTACGATTTCCCTCGCCTTTTGAGGCTGGTTACAGTCTAATGCCAGTGTTCCAGCACTGCGGTGTAATACCGAGTACGTTGGTTCTATTCGCCCCTCTGATTCTAATTTAGAGATTGCCACAAGCTCATTTTCTAATGCCTTCTCAAAAAATTTGATCGAATCTTCTATATGGCCTCTTATTTGCGCCATAAAGGCGCGTTCCGCAAAATCCATGGCTTTATTGTGAGAATCGCTAACACTCATTTTTTCTGAACCTCAGCAAGAGGATGTCCAAATTCTACTACGATTACATAAGCTGGTAGTGACCCGTCAGATCGGTTAGTCTGTTTTAGCTTCTGCTTTATTCTCGCTTTTACATCCCTATTGCTCCCTCTGAGAATACCTGATATTTCCAGTCTCGCCTTTTGAAAAAGATTAGATTCTTCTCCCAGCCAGTAATCGAAGCCAGTGCCTATTCTTGAACGCTCAATCACCGTGTAGCCAATCTCCTTCTGCGCCAGTAGAACCGCAATACCCATTGCACCGAATTCAGTGGCCTCCTTTGGATCATTCCAACACCTGCGGGTCTGATCATTAATTGTAGGCCAAGTCAGGGAATAGCTATTATTACTGTAACCTTGAACGCTAAGTTGGACACCTTGCTCATGATTCTGTGATTCCAAGCATACGCCACCTGCCTGTGCCAACCCCATGCCAAAATCCGGTGTGATCGCCGGGAGGCCCTGACCAAGATCGTTTAAATCCAACATATATCAAATTGTTCCGTTACTTTGGAATAGAACACGATCTTCGACATCTTATGCTCGCTCTTCGAGTAATTTTCTGTACCGGGCGTCTTTACCACAGTCGTCGGGGTGGACCATTAACAAAAGAAGAATAGCCAGAAATGATTATTCCGTCAAGAGGTGTGTGTCCTATCTTTTTACCACCACCCGCGTCTCCGACCTCGTCGCCCGCGATCATTTTCCCGATCTTCGGGCGTCTCGCCAATCACAATATCAAAATTTGCCGTCAACTCGCCAATCTCAGATCCGGGCAACGGCTTAAACGGCACGGACAGCAAATCGTGAGACGCGCGACCAGTATTCCTGAAAATCGAATCCCACTCATTGTCCGGATTGTCTTTCACATACATCTGCGACGTCAAAAGTCGGTGCCCATTTTTATTAATCGCAAAATGAATATGAGCGGTTCGCGCCCCCCCGTACCGCACGGGCTTAATCGTCCGAAAGCGGTATTCACCCGTAGATCCCGTCTCAAAACGTCCAAAACCTTGAAAATTCGTATCTCGCCTATTCCGCCGCGGAGCCCCGGTATGAATATAAACGCCATTACTATCGACCTGCCAGATCTCCACTATGGCATTCTTTACAGGATTGGCATTCACATCTAAAACGCGCCCGGTCAAATGCGTAATCTCTCCCACTGCGGGCGTAATCGCATCGTTGATAATCACGAGATCGTTATCGACATCCAGCGGCATCTCATTCGGATAAAACGGACCCTCGGTCTGCCGGGGCGTAAGCGTCAATTGCTCGGCAAAAACCCCTGGCGTCACAAAAACCGCCGCACCCAATGCAGCGGACTGATACAGAAAATGTCGGCGATTAACAGACATCACGGCCTCCTTATTTCCACATACCGTTCCAGGCGTGCAACTTCGCCATCATCGACGTACTTGCCAATCTCGCGCCGGAACTGCTCCATGCTCGAATACGGACGGTACTCCTCAAACTCGTGTGCCATCCGCTTTCCCACGCCCGGAATGGCGAGGATCTCATCCTCGGTAGCTGTGTTCAAGTCGATAGGCACAAAAACATACTGCTCCATTCGCGCAACCTCGGTATCATCTACGTATTTACCCATCTCACGGCGCCATTGGGCAATAGCCCTATAAGGACGGTACTCCTCAAACTCGTGCGCCATCTTTTTGCCTATACCGGGCACCAGAAGAATCTCCTTCTCGCTGGCGGTATTCAGATTAATCGGAATAAACATCTGAACGTAGAGCTTCTCGACCTCCTCCTGACCGAGATGTTGCGAGACGACCGGGTGCAATACTTCCATACCGAGGAACGGACGCTGCGCCATAATCGCATCAACGAGTTCCTTGCTCATCCCGGAAAGCGCGCCGAGTTCATCGGTTCCTGCGAGATTGGGATTGACGACCATTGCGCCGCTACTCGCGGCTTCTTCTGCGGGCGCGTCGGAGACAGGTGTCTCATCCACATTCGACCCACCACAACCCCAGAGCATCGCAAAACACACGAGTAACACCGCCGTATTGATAAACTTCTCCCCTCTTCCGCAAATATTCATGTTCCCTCCTGAGAATTTCTCACTTCACCAGCCCGCAAACCGGGGTGGCGAAAACAAATTGCTAAACCGAGCAATCCGAGAAGCGTCATCGTACCTGGTGCCAGCGACGGAGTGGCACCGCCCAGAGCTTCCCAAACGAGATCAAGTCCGCCGCGGGATGGATACATCTCCAACTCGAACTCGACATTTCCCTTATAGTGAAGCCACTGACCGACAAAGCCCGAAACAACGAACAGCACCATCAAAATCTGAAAAACGCGGACACTCGTCACGCCAGGCGCGACAAGAAGCCAGCCGGCGCACGGAAGTGCCACCACAAAGAGCACGAGGGGAACCCACTGCCAAAAATCCTCCATATGTTCAAGGAGAACAAGCTCGGCTCCCGTGCCGACAATTCCCATTATCAAAATAGCGAGAACAAAACGCCGAAGCAGATCGGCGTCTTCTCGCCGGGATCGTTGGGTTGAAATATCCACAACACATTCCTATTTTTTACTCACTAATCCTTAGACCACCCAATACGCCAGAACGTTCCCATCACCATCCCACATCTAAACCTTTTGTTTTTTTTCATAGAGAATTATATTTGAGCATCCTCAATATTCATTTCACAAGGAGACAACAATGAAAAAACAACCCTTCACCAGCAACCGCGGCAACATCCCCAAATTCCCCTACTCGCAGGCCATAATCTACGGCGACCTCATCTTCATCTCTGCTCAACCCCCGGTCGATCCGGAAACCGATGAAATTGTCGGAGACGATATCAAAACGCAAACCCGGTGCATTCTCACCAACATCTCGGGCATCCTCGAAGACGCGGGAACATCGCTCGACAACGTTCTGAAAGTAACAGTTATCCTCCAGGATCGCTCTCTTTTCTCGGACTTCAACGAAGCCTACGCCGAATTTTTCCCAGAAAACGCACCCACACGCACACCCATCTTCGGCGATACCGGCGCACATCTGGTACTCCTCGACGTCATTGCGGGGATGGAGTAATCTGAACCGCCAACTTACTCCCCACGCGGATCGCCTGCAACATATTCACGACTTTGGCAACGCCCTTGCCCGCAATATCATAAGCCGTACCGTGATCCACAGACGCCCGCACAATCGGCAGCCCCAGGGTCACATTGACAGCCTCGTCAAACGCCACCAGCTTTGCGGGCACATGGCCTTGATCGTGATACATCGCCACCACCCCGTCGTAAAGGCCATTATAAACCTTCAAAAAAGTCGTATCTGCGGGCAACGGACCATCGACGCGCCAGCCTTCGCTCAAAGCCTTTTCAACTGCGGGATGGATGATCTTTGCGTCCTCGCTACCAAACAAGCCATTTTCACCCGCGTGTGGATTTAACCCACACACCGCAATCCTCGGATCTATCTTGCCCATACCAACGAGTACATCACGGGTAAGCCGAACCGTATCGTAAATCAGATCAACCGTAAGCCTATCGGGAACCTCGTGCAACGCAATATGCCCCGTCACATGCGACACATTCATGCGATCAGATACCAGCATGAGATGCGCGCGCGCTGCGCCAGATTTCTCAGCCAACAATTCCGTATGCCCCGCGTACGGATAACCCGCCAAATTCATCGCCTCCTTATTCAAAGGTGCCGTCACAATACCGTCAATTCGATCCGCCATTGCCAGATCAACCGCGTGAATCACCCACTCAGCCGATGCTCTGCCCGCCTCGCGACACACCTTGCCTATTTCAATCTGATCCACATCCACATCCACCGGACACCAGACATCAATGCACCCACATTCAAATGCGCCATCCTCAGGCCGGTCCACAATCCGCACATCCAGTCGCACACCAGCCATACCCATATCGCGCTTCAATATTTCCGGATGCCCAATAATTAGTGGTCTGCACACGCGATAGCTTTCCTCATGCGCCAGAGCCTTCAAAATCACTTCGGGTCCTATACCACACGGATCGCCCATCGTAATACCCATCAGCGGGCGTTTGTCCAAACTGTCGTTATCAATCATAAAACAATCCAACAAAAAAGTGGCGGCCTTAAAACCGCCACAATCGTTATTTCTTCTTTTTTGCTTGCCACCTTACCAGCAAAGCAGCAAGCCCACACAGGCCCGTTACTACGATCATACCAATGACTGTTTCCATTACACATCCTCTCAACCATCAATCATCGTCAGCCGTATCATAAGCCTCATCGCCTGCGCGAGAGGCAAACACGCCAGCACCCAAACGCCGAATTGCCAGACGCAAATCGTCGAGCAAAGTATAAAACAGTGGCACAACCAGCAACGTCAGGAATGTCGAGGCCAACAGCCCGCCCATCATCGTGCGCCCCAAAGGTGCATAAGACGTACCCATTGCATTGCTATCGCCCACAGCCATGGGCAGCAAGCCAAAGACCGTTGTAAACGTCGTCATCAAAATGGGGCGAAAGCGATTGTGCCCCGCTTCCATAATGGCATCAAAGCGATTCATGCCATCGGCACGCAAGCGATTGACCATATCCACCAGCACAATCGCGTTATTCACCACCACACCGATCAACACAATTATCCCCACAGACGCCATCCTATCCATGGGCGTATCGGTCAAATACAGCGTCCAGTAAACACCAAAAAAAGAAAATGGAATTGAAAAAAGCACTGAAAACGGCAAAATAAATGACTCGAACAAAACGCCCATCAACAAAAACACACACGTCACCGCCATCACAATCCCCAGTCGCTCAGAGGCTTCGTCCTCTCTAAGTTGCCTGAAACTCTCTCCCTTGTCCCACGAATACCCGCGGGGCAACTCGAGACCATCCATCACTTTGTCAATCTCCTCGGCCAGACCCCTGATATCTGCCCGCGTCGTATAAGCCCTGATACGCAACTTGACCTTGCCATCGTACCGCGCAATGCGCCCCATCCCCCGCGAGACCTGGAAGAAGGCCACCTCGCTCAAAGCCACTTCTGTACCATCGTCGGTCTCAAACGGAAAATTGCGCAACTGATTCAAATTTTGTCGGTCTGTCCTATCCAGAAAAAGCCGCACCCGCACCTCGCCGTCATCGGACTTAAAACGAGGCAAAGACACCCCTTGCAGGCCATAAGAGATATAGCGCGCAACATCCCGCACAGAAATCCCAAGCCGTTTTGCTCGCTCCCGATCAATCACGACCCGCACCTCGTCATCGGCCACTTCCAAATCCGTATCAACGCCGACGAGAGATGGGATTTGCCTCAAGCGTCGCTCGACCTCATCGACGAGACTGACCAGGACCTCGGTATCATCGCCTTCCAGATAAATCGACACGCCCGGGTCGCTACCACCACCCTCATTTCTAGCCCCTTCCACGGAATGCCGCACCCCCACATATCTGGGCATGTTTTTACTAATATCTTCCGCGACCTCAGCCCGTTCCATTGGTCCAGCAACGGGTACCCCCAGGGCCTTGCGCGTATTTTTGTAAGCCACGTACCACCACGGATCATCGCTCTTGGCTGGCATATACAAGCTCAAATTACCGTAGCCAGGTCGGTAGTAAACACGCAGGGTTGCATAGCCGTATTTTTCGCGCCGCGCCTCCAAAAATTCCTCAACCTCCCCCACAATATCCTCGGTTTCTTCCGGCGAAAAGTGACGCGGCAACCTCAACCGCACATCCAAATCGTTAAACGCGCCACCTCGGTGGCGGTCTGCGCGCTTCAGATTATCCATGGGATACATCGTCGTTGCCGCAAGTGCCAGCGCGATCAACACCGCATCCCGGCGGTGTCGCAATGTCCAACTCAACATGCGCGCATAAATTCCTCGCGCCTTCACAATAATTTTGGAAGTGGGACGCACCCGACCTTTGCCCAATCGCACAGATGCCAGGGGAATAAACAACAGCGCCACAAATAGCGACCCCACCAGAGCCACCCCAACCGGAACGCCCAGGCGCGTCATGTAAAAAGTCATAAACATATCGCCGCTAAACAACATCATAGGCAAAAACACCACCACCGTCGTAAACGTCGCCATAGTAATGGCCTGCCCCACCTCACTCGCGCCAAAGATAGCGGCATCTTCGGGCGCCTCACCATTGCCTCGCCGGCGATAAATATTCTCCAAAATTACAATGGCATTATCCACAACCAGCCCAATCCCAACCATAAGTCCCATCATAGTCACCACATTGAGCGACCAGCCGACAAAATACAATGCGGTCATCGCAATCATCACACACAGCGGAATAGCCAATGTAATAATGGCCGTCATCCGCACAGTACGCAAAAAGAACAACAACACCAGCGCGGCAAACAGCCCGCCCCAAAGCCCGGTTTCCCGAAGATTGCGAATCGATTCCTTAATAAAAAACCCCTGATTGAACATCACCTGAAACGACACCTGCCCGGCCATGCGCGGATCTTCTTCGATAGCTTTCAATTTTGCCACAACCCGATCGGTCACATCCGCGACATTTGCACCCGACTCCTGTTTGACGCCAAAACTCATACCTCTTTTGCCATCAATGCGCTGCGTCCACGACTTTTCGGGCACCTCGAAAACCACCGAAGCCACATCGCCAAGGCGCACCTTGCCAGCCCGCGATCGAATCTGGATATCTTCAATTTCCCGCAACGTGACATACTGCGCCAGCGACCGCACGTAAAATTTCTTTGTGCCTTCGCGCACATAGCCTCCGGCAAGAGAGAAATTATCACTCCTCAAGGTCGAAACAATCTCGCCAATGCGCACACCGCGCGCCCTCATGCGCTCCTGATCTACCTCCACCATAACTTCTTTGCGATCCGCGCCAAAAATATCCACGCGCCCAACCCCATCCACGCGCTCCAAAGGATATTGCACAAAGGTCTCGATAAACTGAAAGGGTTCCGCAATAGCCGAATCTACCGATACAGCCACATACATAACAGCCCGCGAATCCTGATCGTATTTGTGAATACGCACCTCGTCTCGCGCCTCTTCTGGCAACAGAGGCTTGAGGCGCTCGAGCCGATCCGAAACCTGATTATAGGCAGCCACCATATCTGTATATTGGCGAAATTCCATATACACGCGCGTGCCCCGAGAGCTGTAGCTACGCATGTTCTTAATACCCTTTACAGTACGCAGCGTCTCTTCCAGCGGCAGGGTAATCTGTTGATCGGTCTCCTGCGGAGAGGCATTGCGATACCCAACGGACACAACCAAAAATGGCGGCGTCAAACCATCGGGCATCATCTCAACGGGCATACGCAGATATGCCACCGCCCCCAGCACCAACAGCGCGACAAGGCACATGGTAACAGAAACGGGTCGCAACACCGAAATACGCGGTAAAAGAGAAGATTTGGGCTGCATGGTAAACTCAGTAGTTAATTAGCGTCACCAGAGTATCGCTCTTAATTATCGTAGATTTGCACAGCTTTAGCAAACAAAGTTTGCGATCTCTATCATATAAATTAAACTTATCTCTGCTAATTTAAGTTGCATTCCAATATACGGAGTATATACATTATAGGGAATTTGGCTATCCCCTCCGCAAACAAATCGCCCAAATCTCCTCATTAACACAGGAGCAGGCCATGAATGACCAGATTGTAGAATTGCGCGTATCCAACGACGCGATTGATGATTCGGAAGAGTTGCGGCGGCGCATCCGTGAAGAAGGCTATCTCTTCTTTCGCAAATTGCAGAACCCGGACAAACTCTGGGATTTGCGGCGACAAATGCTCAACAAAATGACATCCTGGCTCGTCGAGGGAACCGACCCCATAGATGGCATTGCCGATATTTCCAAACAGTGTACCGAAGGCGACCCCGAATACACCGACGTATATCACGAAGTGTACAAACTCGAAGCCTTTCACCGCATTGCCCATGAACCAGAAGTACTCGACCTGCTCGAAAAAGTAATGGACAGTCCTGTTTTTCCTCATCCGCACAAAGTCGCTCGCCTGTGGTTTCCCAAATACACGGCGCACACCACACCGATTCACCAGGACTTTGTACACTTTCAGGGCAACTTCGACACCTACACCTGTTGGGCGCCCGTTGGCGACTGTCCCATTGAACTCGGTGGCCTCGCCGTATTGCCCGGCTCTCACAAAATCAATGCCGTCATGGAACACCACTTCTCCCTGGGCGCGGGCAGCCTGTGCATCCACACTGACGAATTGGAAGGACAATGGCACAGCACCAACTACGAAATCGGCGATACCCTGATCTTCCCCGCACTCACAGTACACCAGGCCCTGCCAAATCTCACCGAAGACTGCCTTCGCGTCTCACTCGACAACCGCTATCAAAAACTCGGCGATACCCTGTCTGAACACATGCTCGAACCCCATCTGAACATCTTCAACAATCTCACCTGGGAAGACGTGTACAAAGACTGGGAAAACGACGACCTCAAATACTACTGGGAAAATCTGAACAACCGCATCATACCCCGCGACCTCAGCTATTCGGAGAAAGGGTTTGCTGAAGCCCTCGAACTGGCTAAAGCGGGAGATAAACGCGCACATATTGCTATGAATCGCGCCATACAACGCGATCCCAATTCACCTCAGGCCAAAGCTGCCAGAGAAGCCATAGCACTTGCTTGATCGACAGTATCTTCATACAACTCTTTTCCCCAAGGAGGGATATATGGTGAGACACATTCGCAGTATAGTTGTCATAGCTCTTGCCGCAGGACTGATGTGGAACTGCGGCGGCGAGCGCGTCACGCAATCAGAAGTCGGAACAGATGAGCAGATTGGACGTCCCCTGAGCAAATTGGCAGTAGCCCATCACGCGGCACAGGCCGTCGTCATGGCCACTGTACATCGTGATGGCGCACCAGTAAGCGGTGCAACGATAGAAATTTCGCGCTCCATTTCCGGACAGGCTCCAGCCTATCAGTGGTCGGGCACGACCGCTGACAATGGTCAAGCCTGGGTAGAAATCTCATCGGGCAATGGCTATTACCAGGCGCGTGCCTCGCAAGATGGTAGCGAGATCGGTTCCTGGTCCAGCATTCCAATCAACGCGGGCTACGGGGTCATAGATTTGCCCATCGGTGGGCAAGCACAGGTGACCCGTTCATCTATGGAAGCCCTGGTCATGATTGACGAGGGCGAAGCCGTGCAAATCCGCTCGTTGCTCTCGCATACCATCGCGACATCGCTCGGCGTGCCGTCGCGGAACGCCGTTGAGTTAGCCGTACAAGACTTCGGCATGATCCACGGTCACGAGGTCGAACTCGACGAGCCAATAGACGGCAGATGTGGTCCGGATGGCGGCCGCATGGGTGCAGAGCAGATTGTCGCCGACCCGCAGGTACTCGGCGTCATCGGCACGAACTGCTCGGGTGCGGCAGTGGCGGCCTCACCGGTGATCAGCGCGGCGGGTCTGGTAATGATCTCGCCATCTAACACCTCGCCGGCACTTACGTCCGACCTCGCAGGCAACGCGAGTCCCAACTATCATCCCGGCTATTTTCGCGTTGCGGTCAACGACCTCTATCAGGCGAACGCAGTAGCCGACTTCGCATACAATGAATTGGGCCTGCGGCGCATGGCCGCCCTCAACGACGGCGATCCATACACCATGGGCCTCACCATCGCATTTGGCAATGCGTTTAGCGCCATCGGCGGCGAGGTCGTAGCCACTGCCACGATCGAGAAAGGGCAGACGGACATGACAGCCGTCCTCACAGAATTTGCAGCAGCCACACCAGACGGCATCTTCTTCCCGCTCTTCGATATAGAAGGCATACCTTTCGCCAGGCAGGCGCGCGAACACGCCAGCCTGAAAGACGCGACACTCATCACGGGTGCGGCTCTCCTCGATTCAAAATTTCTCGCCACACCGCAGTCAGAGGGTGTTTACGCTGCAGGACCGGAGGCAGATCTCGGCTCAAATGTCAATGCTGTAACCGGCAAGAGCGTAGATGAAGCGCTCGCCGCGTATGAAACCGCGTATGGCGGGTTTCCAATCACGCCTTACTGGGCGCACTCTTACGACGCCACAGTCCTGCTGCTCAACGCCATCGAGATTGTCGCAGGCGAAGCTGGCGGGAAATTGTATGTAGATCGCGCCGCACTGCGCAGGCAACTCCACGCGACATCCGGTTTTCAGGCCCTCATCGGCACGCTCTCCTGCGACGAATTTGGAGACTGTGGCACCGGGCGCATAAACATCTACCACCACACAGATTTGAACATCACAGACCCCGCGCAATTGCCCGTGGTCTATCGATTCTCGCCGTGAGGTCCTAAAATCGATCAACAAGCCATTTCATTACTACACCCAACCTTTCAAAGCAGAGGACTCTGGATCTGCGCTTCTGCCTAAACTGTAAGAAAAAATAATAATCTGTAAACGTTTGTATAAATAAAACTACTTTTTTTAAAAATGAAGTCGTATCTTTATCCTCCATAATAAAAGTATAGTTCACAGTATCACGACTCAAACAGGAAGGGATCCATGTTGAAGCATATAACAGCAGTAATCCTTTTGGGATTGGCCAGCTTCTTATTTGCAGTGCAACCCGCCGTAGCTCAAACTCAGAAGATAACCGCCAGCGAAGTGGTAGATGCAGAGACATTGGAGGCATTCGTATTATATGCGAAATCACAGGCGGAAACTTTTACCGATCCAAACGACCTCGCGCCGTATCTCCACAGCATCAGCATCGAGGGGGATTGGAAACACGGGAACACGTTCCTTATCATTATGTTACCAGATGGCACGGTGTTTCATCACGCCGGTGACATCAGCGCGAACGGCAAGAACCTGTACGCAATCGAAGACGCCCGCGGCAATAAGGTCGTGCAAAACCTCCTTGCAGCAGCCAACATGGGCGGAGGCTACGTCGAGTATTACTGGGATGACCCGGCGGTGGAGGGAGATGAGGACACCCCCAAGACCGCCTACGCCGTCAGCTATGTCTCTGGACAAGCCGGAAACACGGTGGTCCTGATCGGCGGCTATTACCAGGATTTATCGCAGGTTGGTCAGATAACGCTTGATCCGTCGCTTATTCCCCCTCCCGAGGTCACGGCCGCCGACGTGGTAGATCGGGAAACCCTCAAGGCATTCGTACAGGGAGTGGAAGACCGCTATCTAAAAGCCATAGAACTGGTCGGGCTCGAAACGCTGCTACAACATCAGGATATCTTCAGAGAAGAAGGCGGCCCCTACAGGCAAGGCTCCATCTATTTCTTTGTCTTCACCACGGATGGGTACATTTACTTTCACGGTGCTGATCGGTGGAGAGAAAATGCGCCTGTGAGCAGTCTTGACCGGGAGGATATAAACGGGGTTAAGTTCATCCGGGAACTCATTAACGTGGCAAAGGCGGGCGGCGGATATGTCGAATATTACTTCGACGACCCGGCGGTAGAAGGCGATGAAGACATCGGTTCGCCCAAAGTGACCTACGCCGAACTCGTTGTATTCCGTGGCGGGGAGTATATCGTCGGTGCCGGGTTCTATAAAGACCTCAAGCGCGCTGTCCTGAATATCACCCTCACCCAGAACGACCAGCCTGTAGCAGATGCCACAGTCGAATTCTCCCGATCCATTGCAGGTCGCGCATCCCAATACCAGTGGCAAGGCACCACCGATGCCGAAGGCCGCGCCACCATCGAAATCCAATCTGATAGCGACGCCTCGGGCTACTACCTCGCCCGGGCAAAAGATGCCGACGGAAACACACTCGCCACCTGGAACAGCATTCCCATCAACAGCGGGGAACCATCAACGCTCTCCCTTCCCATAGGCGGTCGCGCTCAGATGGCGATAAAAGATCTTGTTCTACACCCCAACGTACCCAACCCCTTCAACCCATCTACGCAAATCGCCTACCAGATACCCGAAGCAGGGCATGTGAGTCTGACGATATACAATACATTGGGACAACAGGTTCGCGTTTTGGTACAAGACAGTCAGGCACCTGGTCATTATCGGGTCACCTGGGATGGGAAGGACATGTTTGGTCGTGAAGTATCCAGTGGTGTTTACATTTATCGATTGGCGCATTCAAGTAGCGTCATCACCCGACGGCTACTTCTGGTAAAATAAATCTGAGATTCAACTTTTACTACACCCAACCGCTCTCTTGCACAATCCAACAAGAGAGCGGTTCGCTTTTATTAGACCGCCTTTGGGAGCATAGAGCCCTGGGGGCTGCGCTTCTAGCTATAATTTGACAAATTGGGCTTTTTATCCTAAAATGTGCCCGCATTCAGCCATTTAAAAACAAATCCAATAAACGGGGAGGATCGATGATGAGACATATCCGCAGTATAGCTGTCATAGCTCTTGCTACAGGACTGATGTGGAACTGCGGCGGCGAGCGCGTGACGC
Organism: Candidatus Latescibacterota bacterium; assembly: GCA_022822565.1. GTDB lineage: Bacteria > Latescibacterota > UBA2968 > UBA2968 > UBA2968 > VXRD01. The sequence continues at coordinate 5,207 of JAJEAX010000102.1, read as the reverse complement.
AGTCAGAAGTCGGAACAGAGGAACAGGTCGCCCATCCCCTGAGCAAATTGGCAGTGGCCCATCACAAAGCACAGGCCGTAGTCATGGTCACATTGCACAGTGATGGCGCACCAGTCAGTGGTGCGACCGTAGAATTTTCGCGCTCTATTGCCGGACAGGCTCCCGACTATCAATGGTCGGGCACAACCGATGACAAAGGTCAGACACTGGTAGAAATCGCATCGGGCAATGGTTATTATCAAGCGCGTGCCTCGCAGGATGGTAGCGTGATCGGTACCTGGTCCAGCATACCAATTAACGCAGGCTATAAAGTCATACTCTACTTGCCCATTGGTGGAAAGGCACAGGTGAAGGGTTCATACTCTCTGGAGCCAGCAAAGCAGATCACAGCCAAGGATGTGGTAGATAAGAAAACCCTGAAAGCATTTGTAGAAGCCGCAAAAGAATATGCGAAAAGCTACCCCTTTCCCGAGGACATCGAAGCAGAATTCAGACAAGAGGAAGGCCGGTGGAAACACGAATCCATCTACCTCGTACTTGGAAATAGCGATGGCGTCATATTATTTCACGCAGCCAATCCGGCTCTCGAGGGACAAAACCTGATCGACCTTGAAGACCCCAATGGTGTCAAATATACCCAGGAACTCATCGACGCATCCGCTGCAGGTGGTGGTTTTGTCGAGTATTATTTCGATAACCCAGCGATAGACGAGAATGGAGATGGCGAATTGGTCGGAGATCCCATTGGCTCACCCAAAATAAGTTATGCCATCCCAATCACTGATCCTGAGACCGGCATGGAATTTACCCTGCTGTCTGGTTTTTATCCTGTCACGGCTCGTGCTGTGGTAGATAAAGAAGCCCTGAAAGCATTTGTCGGATCCGCAAAAGAATACGCGCAAAGCTTCCCCTTTTCCGAGGACATCGCAGAAGAATTCAGGCAAGAGGGCGGAAGGTGGAAACACGAATCTATCTACCTCGCAGTCTTAAACAGCGATGGCGTCATCGTGTTTCACGCAGCCAATGCAGATCTCGAGGGACAAAACCTGTTTAATTCTGAAGATCCCAACGGCGTCAAATACGTCCAGGAACTCATCGCCGCATCCGCTGCAGGTGGTGGTTTTGTCGCGTATTATTTCGATAACCCAGCCATAGATGAGAATGGAGATGGCGAATTGGTCGGAGATCCCATTGGCTCACCCAAAATAAGTTATGCCATCCCGATCACTGACTCACAAACCGGCATGGAATTTACCCTGCTGTCTGGCTTTTATCCGCAGGTGCAAGACGGATAACTCGATTTATATAACAAAAAAAGCCGCGAGCATAAAACTCGCGGCTTTTTTTGTATCCCCAGACTCAATCATCTACATGCAACCCCGGCCCCTTCTCGTAGTAATAACTTCCCGGAAAAAACGCTTCATTATCGGGCATAGATTCGACCAACCGCACCTCTGCCGCACACACCTTGTACTCGGCTGTCCCCGTCACCGCATCGCCCACATCATTGGTCAGCACATTGGCGCGTGCCTCGGCAAAATGCAATGGCATCCAGATACATCCCGGGCGCACTTGCCGCGACAAAATAGCCCGCAACTGCACACTCCCGCGCCGCGTCGTCACCTCCACCATATCCCCGTGATGAACACCCCGCTTCCGCGCATCGCTCGGATGCAACTCCACAAAAGCCTCGGACTGTTTTGCATCAAGCCCGGACTCCCGGCGCGTCTGCGTTGCGGCATTGTAGTGATACAACGTGCGTCCCGTAGAAAGAAAAAGACCGTAATCTTCATCCGGCAATTCCGCCGGTGGGATATAATGTACGGGCATAAACAACCCCTTACCGCGCAAAATCCCATCTTCGTGTAAAAATTTTGTACCCGGATGATCTGCATCGGGGCACGGCCACTGCAAGCCCGCTATGCCCTCTTCTCCTGCATCTATCTTTTCCAATTTTTCGTGACTAATACCGGCAAACTGAGGAACGTCTTTAACCATCTCGGCATACACCTCTGCCGGATCTTTATACGACCAATTCGCGCCCATCTTATTCGCCAGCATAACCAGAATTTCCCAATCTGGAAGCGCCTCGCCAGGGGGTTCAACCGCCTTGCGAACCCTCTGAATACGCCGCTCTGAATTGGTGAACGTACCCTCCTTCTCGGCAAACACAGCTGCGGGCAAAATCACATCGGCAAAACGCGCCGTCTCATTCATAAACGCATCCTGCATCACGATAAAATCAACATTATTCAATCCCTTTTCCAGTTCGAGAACATTGGGTTCGGACAACACAATATCTTCACCCATAACAAAAAAGCCGCGCATCTGTTCACCCACCGTCTTCATCATCTCATTGAGATTCAGACCCGGCACAGGAGACAGTGGAACCCCCCAGGATTTTTCGTACTTTACCCGCACCTCGGGATCATCCACGCGCTGATAACCCGGAAAAAACATCGGCGTAGCACCCGCATCATTTGCACCCTGCACATTGTTCTGTCCGCGCAGGGGATTCATACCAGTCGATGGTTTGCCCAGATGCCCCGTCATCAAAACCAGATTGGCAAGCGCATACACATTATCCGTACCGTGTGCGTGTTCCGTAATACCCAGCGTATAATATATACCCGCTTTTTCCGTCGTAGCGTACTGACGCGCTGTCCAGCGAATATCATCTGCTGAAATACCCGTTATCTGTTCCGCCTTCTCGGGTGTATAAGACGCAACGGCTTCCTTAACCTGCTTAAAATTTTCCGTCTGATTCTCGATAAACTCGCGATTGATCAAATCTTCTGCCACAATAACATGCGCCATTGCATTGAGCAACCACACATCTGTACCCGGATTGAGTTGCAAATGCTTTTTCGCAATAGACGTCATCCATATCGCCCTGGGATCGGCGACAACCAGGGTCGCGCCTTTGCGAACTGCGCGCTTCATCTCCATAGCGATAATCGGGTGCGCCTCACTCGTATTGCTACCAATCACAAACAGAAAATCGGCATCGCGTATCTCGCCAATTGAATTTGTCATAGCACCCGCGCCAAATGTTTCGACCAGACCGGCCACAGTTGGCGCGTGTCACGTGGCCGCGCACTGATGGACGTGATTTGCCCGAAACAGCGCGCGCGCCATTTTCTGAACGAGAAAATTTTCCTCCATCGTACACCGCGACGAACTCACAAAACCCAGGGCATCCGCACCGTGTCGCTCTACAACACCCAACAATCCCTCCGCCGCTCTTTCGAGTGCATCCTCCCATGTCGTCGGATACAATACACCATCCTCACCCCGCACAAGTGGCTGCGTCAACCGGTCGTTATGGTGGACAAAGTCATAGGCAAAGCGTCCCTTGACACACAAATTGCCGTCATTGGTCGTCGTACCCGGCGGAGGACTCGTCACCTTGACGATTTGACCTTTGCCATCGCGTCCTTCTAAATCCACATTGAGATCGAACTGACAACCCACCCCACAAAAGTTGCAGGTTGACCGCACCTTTACCAATTCGCGCTCGGGTTTTTGCCCGCGCATCAGGGGCAATTTTTCATTCATTGCGCCAGTTGGACACACATCAATACACCCACCGCACAACTCGCACGTCGTATCCAGCAGTGATTTTTCTTCCACCGTGGAAATCGTCGTATGCGACCCTCTACCCGCAAGAGTAATAGCCGAAACACCCTCTACTTCCTCGCAATAGCGCACGCACCGAGCACACGCAATACAGGTATCGGGATTAAAATCGACATAGGGATTGCGATCTTCTCGATCTCCCCGCATCGGCTCCATCCATCCCCAATCCATGGGCGCATCGAACTCGGCAGCCATATCCAGCAATAAATCCGGCGAACCGACTTCCGATACTTCTCGCTCGTGCGGATGATCGGTCATATACAAAGCCATCAGGGTTTGGCGGTGCCGATCAATGCGCTCATTCTCGGTCATCACCACCATACCAGCCTGCGCCACACGCGCACAGGCCGGCGTCATCAACCGCTCGCCGTCAACTTCCACCAGACAAGAGCGACATGCACCCGCAGGCTCTAAACGCGGATCGTGACACAGAGTCGGAATTTCCAACCCTTGACGGGATGCAATATCCAGCAGGGTCTCGCCCTCGGCAAAGCACACCGTCCGTCCATTCAATGTCAATTTACTCATCAAATTCCTCGGGGAAAAATTTTTGGGCACTCGTCAGGGGGAGAGCGGCAATTTGCCCAAGACCACATATCGAACCCTCACTCATCTGCCACGCCACATCTGCCGCGTGTTGCAAGTGAGGTTTGTCGTCCTGTTCCCGATAGCAAATGCGATTTTCAAGTGCCTCGTGTAAATACCGCGTACCAATGCGACAGGGGGCACATTGGCCGCAGCTTTCATCGTGAAAAAATCTCAACTGTTGACTGACCGACCATTTCATATCCACCGTGTCGTTCAACACGACAACACCGGCCGAGCCGAGCAGCGAACCCAATCCATCCATAGTCTTAAAATCCAATGGCTGATCTCTGTACTTAGCCGGCAAAAAGCCCGAACTCGCACCCCCAGGGCTAAACGCCTTCGGAGCACCAATATATCCGCCCGCCTCTTCGACCAGTTCATCTAAAGTCACGCCCAGTGGCAATTCATAGACGCCCGGACGTTTGACATGCCCGCTAATACAATACACTTTTGAACCCGCTTCTGTGCGTCCCAGATTGCGAAACCAATCGCCCCCTCTTAAAATAATCGAAGGCACGCACGCAATAGTTTCCACATTGTGAATAAGCGTGGGTTTTCCCCACAGGCCGTATTCTGTGGGATAGGGGGGTCGCAAACGCGGCATTCCACGCTTGCCTTCCAATGCCTCTAAAAGCGCGGTCTCCTCACCGCAAATATACGCGCCCTGCCCCGAGTGAATGTGAAAACGGATATCGGGAAATATATCATGCGATTCAAACTCTGCAATAGCTTTTGCCATCACAGCCTTTGGAAATGCGAACTCGCCCCGCAAGTACAAATAAACATCTCTTGCCCCAATTGTATAAGCTGCAATCGCCAATCCCTCAATAACCAGATCGGGACGGCGCATCAAAATCTCCCTATCCTTAAATGTACCAGGCTCACTCTCATCCCCATTTAAGACCACATAACGCAGGGTCTCTTTTTCTGAGCACACGGCGTTCCACTTAAAAGACGCAGAAAAACCCGCGCCACCGCGA
>JAJEAX010000269.1 GCA_022822565.1 Candidatus Latescibacterota bacterium | reverse complement strand
TTGCAGATTGTGGAGCTTCTCATATTCTGTTTTATGGTTTGATAAGACTGGCAACGATAGAGCCGACCGCGAGCAGGATAATCGCCCACAGCTTGCGATCAATGGACAGATAGAGTTTTTCCATAACTTCAAGGCGTTTTTCGCTTTGCTCTGCTGCACCTTCAAGCCAGGATGTTTTTTGTTCTACTTCGCGTATGCGTTCCGCTTTGGTCATTGGGGCGGTCCTTAATGAGAGTGTGAAGTCAAAGCCCAGTGGATCCACATGGTTTGCAGGACAAACAATGTTACAAGGATGGTGATAATGGCGCCGGTGAAGGCAAACAATTGTGTCCATCGCACGATCAGCACACCGTGTAAGTCGTCTTTATTTTGTGTTGCCATAGTGTGTCCCTTTTGTGCGAGAAGCTAAAAAATTGCCACAAGATATTGTGTTCTGTTTGGCCGATGATGTTGTTTGGCAATAGTATCAATTATTGAAACGGTTGTCAAGGGGTTGGCATAAAGTTTTTTCAAGTAATCTTCAAACTTTCTGGGAACCGTTGTTCTGATAACCCATTGAATAGACCTCACAAGAATCGCTTACCCTTTGAAATAGGTCAGTAAACTGATAAAGCACCCGAGTTTCGTCCGGGTGCTTTCTGTTTGTTAAAAAGGTTATTATCTGCGTTCATCTGCGTTCATCTGTGGATGCTTCTTCTCACAATGCAAGTGCAACGCCTATGCCGACGATGGGAATGAGCAGGTATTTGAGAATCCCACTGCGTTTGCCCTGGATGTTGCCGAGGATAGATGTTTCCAATTTTTTGTTCCCTGATTTGTAATACATGCATTCTGCACCAGGAGTCGCGGCAATGGCAGTAACGCCGGGCCAAACGGGTTTGATGCTGCCCGTGGGATAGAGGATGATGTTTTCGCGATGGCGTTTGTAATCGCCCATTTTGACCAGAAGCGCGTATTCTCGTCCAAAAGTAACTTGATCAGGCTGAACAATAGGGCCGGGTTCGTCCCCGATTACCGCTTGCAAGAGAACCGTATCCGACCTGGTTTTAGCTGTGGGCAACCACAGGGTGACACGCGGTGAGATAGGTAGAAAAGTGGGAGCATCTGAAACGCGGAATGAAATGGGAATGGCCAGGTTTTGCGTGTCTTTGAGCATGTAATGGCCTTTGGGAAGGGTGAGGGAAAACTCTTGCTCCTGATTGGCGATATTCTCGTTCAAGATGTGTTCGGCAAGGGTAGTGAGGCTATCGTACATGGCCTGTTCTTGCGGTGATGTGGCCGGTGGCACGGGTGCTTCTCGCGTGAAGCGCACCTGTTCAAAGCGCAGGGTGTTGAGGGGCGTGTTGCGAATGGCGAGATAGGCCGCATTCACGTTGACATCTAATCGACCGAGACGCGTGTGCCAGTGTTCGGCAAAGCGCGTGAGATCGCCCAGGCGGGACTCGCTTTCCCCTGGCAGGGGATTGGGTTCTTGTTCGATGGGAAAGGAAGAACGCTCACGGGCTTCTTCAAAGAGTGCGTGCGCTTCTGAGAAGCGGCGGTATTTGCCGAGTACAATGCCGCGATACACGTCAATTTGCGACAGCGCACGGAGCAGGCTGCGTTCGCTTTTTCCCATAAGCTTCATCGTGCGTTCTAATTCGCGCGTCTGGTGGCTATAGTATTTCAGATCTTCGATAAAAGGCGTCAAGCGCGGATCGCTGAGGCGGATAGACGCATTGGTTTCAACCGCGGGTGCTGTTTCACCAATGGCCAGGGCAGCGGCGAGGAGTTGCGCGCTTTCGGCGAGGTATTGGTCTGCGATATCCACGAGACCGGGTATAGACAATCCCGTGAGCGGTATCGGATTGCGGGTAAGCCTGATTTCTATGAGTTTGCCGCGCGGGGGTAGAAAGAGGTCTTGTTCGATGAGGTTAAAGCCGGGTTTGCTGATTTCGAGACGGTATTTGCCCACAAAGAGGTCCGACTGATATGCCACATTGCCGCGTCCGATGTTGACAAACCCGGTGATGGTCGTGTCTTGATCTGCAAACCGAAGGTGGATTTCTGCACCTAAGGCCGCGAGTTGATCTGATCGAATCTCCAGATGCGCTTTCTGGCGTATGAGCGCAATATGCACCGTATCTGCCAAAACGATTGTCGTAAATGTGCGCGTGTAGGGCTGGTAGCCGTGTGCATACGCTTGAATTTTATCGCCAATGTCCAGTAACTTTTCTGTGGCAAATGGCGTATGACCCGCTTCCTGTCCGTTGATGAAGACCTGGGCACCTGTGGGTTCTGAGCGGATGTGAATTTTTGTCTTGAGAAGCGTCCTCGGCACAGGCTCTGTTTCTTGAGCCTGGATATGGAGCGGTGTGGTCAGCAGGATGGAAAACAAAATGAATCGCAGTGTGTTCATGGGGAGGTATCCTGTTTTTTGCTGAGTAGCGCGCTGCTGTGCTTTTCTTCGAGTTGACGCGCTTGCACATAGTTGCCCTGACTTTTGGCAATTCGATGAAATTCTTCCCAGTAGCGTTCTGGCGCGATGCGATAGGCCATTTCCGCGGCCTGGTATGCTTTTGCACCCACATTTTGCAGGTCGGAGTTGAAATAGGCAATCGCCAGAGTGATCAGGGCTTCGCCGCGGTCTTGCCAGCCAAAGGAGGTTACGGGATAAATGGTTGAGATGGCCTCGCGGTACGCGCCTTCTTTGAGTTTTACGCTCGCCAAACTGAGCGAAAGCCCACCATAGGTATCGCACACTCTCGGTTCGTATTGGTTGTGCGCGTATGCGTATTTGGCATATTCAACGGCCCTGGGCAAGTCGTCCCGGTAAGCGGTGAAGGCCATGTCGAGATAGAGGGCGGCGCGAGAGGTGTCGGATCTCGCATAGACCAGAGCGCGTTGCATGGCGTGGATTGCGCGGTTGGTTTCTTCTTCCTTGCTGTGGCGCAATCCCTTGAGGCGGTAGATGGCACAGCGCATGTTATAGCCGCCGTCAAAGCGCGCGGCAGCGAGCACTTGATTGAACCAGTCGGGGTTGTCGCCCAAAACGCCACGGGAAGATGCGGCGGCAATTTTTGGGATGTAAAAATCGGGTTCTATGCCTTCAAAATTCGCCTGCCCGGCGGTTTCGATCAGGTTCAGACTGTTTTCGATATAGACGCTTAAATAAGCCTGGAGGGTATCGCTCATGCTGCTGCGTTGTGGCGCGGCATAGACAATTTCCTTTTGCGTTCTGCCAAGAATTGCCATCCAAATGTCTCGCAGGCCACCCCCTGCGAGATGCCATATCCGGTGCAGGGAGTCAATCGTTGCGGGTTGAAAGCGCGTGGGTATCCAGGTGCTGTCTCGCAATACTGGCGGGGGCAAATCTAGCGGCAGGGGTTGGCGGTTGTTTTCGCGGTCGAGCACGAAGTTGGCACGCGCCATCGCGTATTTGACGGTGAGCCGTCCCAATTCGTAGCGAACATCGGGGTCTTGCTCGCGGTCGAGTGTGGTGCGGTAGGCGTCGGCACTTTTTCTGAGCAGGTCCAATCGGTTGGGCGCGTCCTGCCCCGTGTCGTAGGCGCGCTCGCCTGCCGTGCCCAGCCAGATATAATAGGCACTGGTAAAGATGAGGGCATGGTTGCACGCACGCTCAAAATGTGCGACGGCTTCGATATATCGCCCGGCCTCATAAGCATTGCGGCCCTGCTCAAAGGCTTGATAGGCGAGATTGTCATCCTTTTCCTGGGCAAAGGAAAGGGATGGTAAAATCAAAAAAGCAAGGACAAGGGATATTTTTTTCATAAGCGATCTCACGAATTGCTCAGGGCGCGGTTGAGAAAGTGGATGCCCCGGCGCGCTTCGATTTCTATGTGAAGGGCTTTGTCTATGCCCGAGCGTGCAAAAATCTGAATGTCGTCGAGTTGGCCCAGTCGAAATGTGAGGATAAATGCCACGCCATCGGCAAATTGTATTTTGGCTTTGTCCGGGGCTAATATGAGTTGGGCATCTTCATATATTCTTTTTTCAGGCGTTTTCAGCCGAGAGAGTGCGCGTTGGATGCGGGTCAAGCGCACGAGTTCTGCAGAGAGACCAGCCGATGTGTGAAAGCCGGAAAAACCAATGCGTCCCGCTGGTCGGTAGCCTTTGAGGTCGGTGGATTCCGCTTGTTGCTCGGGCTGATCTTTACTCGCGCGCGCGCCAGTTGATGGCAATGTGGCAGGGACGTGCGCTGGCATACTCATAGTGGCGCGAGCGACATGGACTTCTGGCCGGGAGCCAAAAAACGACGAGGGGTTTGAATTTCTGTCCATATTGGGTGCCGAGACACGGGGCGGTGTTTTTAATCCACCGAGCGAGGGTCTGTCGAGTTGGCGCGGAATATCGGGCAAAGAAGATGCAAGTGCCAATTTCGGTTTGTCCGGCAACGCGATTTTTGGACGAGGTGCTGGCTTTGGGGCAACCTGCACCCGGGGTTCTGCTTTTGTTATGCTGTCTTCCTCGCGTGTATTTTGGTTCATGTCAAAGATGCCCTGCGCACTTACGAGCATTTCTTCAAAATTTGTGACAATGGCTTTGAATGCCCGCCCGCCCTGGGGAGGGCTGAGTGCCAATAGCAAGACGACGCCCAGAGCAAACGCACCGGCCAATGCGGGTAAAAAGCGTTGTTGTGTGTGTTGAATAGGGGCATTTGGTAAGTGGATGGACTGTGGTTGGGGAATTATCGCCTGGTCAGGAACAAGGGCGATGGCGATTTCTATTTCATGCCGGCGATTGGGGAAGTCCGCCCAGAGTTTGGAAAGCCCCAGATAGTTCTGTTTCGCTACAAGCGCGCATGCTTCGTGAAAGATGTGGCCCTTGTAGAAGAGATTGATGATTTCGCGTGAGGGCAATTTGAAATGGCTCGATGGAGAAATCTGCCCTATGCGCTCCTCAAAGCTGTCGGTTTCTACTGGGGGGACATACCCCAGGTCACGCAACTGTTTGAAGAGGTGTTCGATGGCCTGGTGATAGTCGCTTGTAAAGTCTTCGGACGTGGGATAATTACATGCCCGACGTGCCTCAGATAGGTTGCGAGCGCGCAGTATGGCGGATAATACGCCAAAGAATTTGGGGTGATCCCGTCGCATGCTTTCAGCAGCACTCTGGATCAAATTTTCTTCACGGGGAGACATATTCTATTTTACAACTTTCTTTTTTGACTTTCAAGCCCCCATTGTACGGTCTTAAATCCACTGTTGTTGAGGGCGTCGTACACGCCAACGGTGTAAGTCACGGTTGCATCGCGTTCAAAATAGAGGCGCACCAAAATGTCATTGGGCGCAAATCCATGTTGTGCCTGTAGTGCGAGTAAAGCTTTTTTTACGGACAAAAATACAGCGCGTTCAATGCCGACCTGGTCGTTGTCTGCACGGTCTTGAAAGACCATGTATTCTTCGGTGGCAACACCGCCTTTGTCAAATTGCACATAGGATTTACCGATGATGATCTGTAAAAATCTTTCATCTGTAGGGTGGGGGGCAGAGCCTTTTTCATCGGGTGCTTTGATAAAATTGAGTTTTTGTGCGTGAACAAAGCGGTTGTGCAAATTGGCGAGATGGGTTTGCCACACATTTTGGATAATAAAAAATGTAAGCAATAAAAACAAGACATCAATAAACCCTTCGCCCGTGTCTAAAAGTGCTGATAGAGGTCGCCTGTTGCGATGTCTCACGTCAATCTCCTATTCCTTCCCTCTTACCTGTATCTATCTGATAAAAGTGCTGGATCAGGTTGAGCATGCGCGCCCGATGTTGCAGACTGCGGGCTTTGGTTTTTCGTATGAGGATCATGGATAGAATCCGTCCGAGAAATCCAATGGCTGTGGTTACAAGAGCAAAGTTGATATAATGTGCCATTTTGAGCTGGGTTTGGGCAGGGCCTTCGCCGACTTTCATGGTGTCTTCTAAAATTTTGAAGGCGTCTATCATGCCAATCACTGTGCCCAAAAGGCCCATAGAGAGCGATAGAAGGCCCAACATGCCAAATCCTTCGGACAGGCGATCCTCAATTTCATCGAAGAGAAGATAGATTTTGTCGGTGCATCGCTCGACCAATCGCGCCTGGTCAGATGCAATTTCAGATTCGACAGACGTGAGGATGGCGTAGAGTTCTGTGTTTTCAGACAGGGCGTAATCGGCGTTGTATTGACCGCCCCATAGCAAGTTAATGCCCTCCTTCTGAACAATTTGCGCGTCGGAATTCGTGAAGAAGCGGTCGGGTGATAAGTCGTGAGATAAGACCTGGGCATAGCGCACAACCATATAAAAGGGCAAAGCGATCAAAAGCAGAATTAAAACTGTAGAGAGTGGACCGCTGATGTTGGAGATATAGCGTCCAATGGATTCGGCCAAATCACCGCCGCGAACAACCGTGGGTACGGCATTGTCGGCTGCAAACGCGATTTGGATGTCCTCAAACTTGTATTCGACCATCTGCGTATTGGGCGCAATGGGACCATCAGCTATCTGATCAAAGTCCATCGCATAGTTCCGGTTGTTGTGTCGAAAGCTCAAATCGTCAATCACGGCACTGTGGCTGGCATTGCGCGTGCGAATGACGAGGCTGTCGATGGGCATGTCGGGTATTGCGATCCATTCTCTCTGTGTACTGGTGTAATAGGTCGAATCACGTCCCTGTGTGTGTACGATCACGGCGATGGGTAAAAAGCGATCTACATTCTTGAAGCGGATGTCCGTGACTGCTATTTTTTGTTTTGGATTGTCGGGTTGTTGGAATGTGACGGTAAGTGCCTTCCAAAAAGTTCCCCCCTGAAGGACTTGCCCACCTTGCAGCCCAGTGATAGCACCATCGAGCCAGATTGCCGCTTTTGTGCAGATATAGAGGCCAATAAAAAGGGTCGCGAGATAGAGTGCTACCTGGGCAATGGGACTCTTTTTTAGAATAGGATGATTTAGAATCTGTGCCATGTATTCTCGATAATTAGGCATGCAATAAGGAGTCTCCACGTAGTATTAAAGACTAATTTGCAAAATTTAAGGCTTTACGCCAAAATTATCCACCAAAACTTTTAACCATACGGGGTGAAATTGATTCGGTTCTGACAACTAAAAGAAGCCCCGTCTAAAATCGCTTGCACGATCTCGGATGGGGCTTTTTTTTCTACTCATCATTTCTTTATCCCGCAATGATCATATAGCTCAACCATTCGCTGTGGGGATTTTTGATGTGATAGGATGTACCGGAGGGTATGTGGACCACATCGCCTTCTGTGATGTGCTGTTCGCCGTCAGATGTGACGAGGAGACCCTGGTTTTCGAGAATCCAGAAGCCGAGTTCAATGTCGTCGTAACACCGTTCAATACTTTGCTGACCGGGTTGTACGGCTTCGCGGTCGATGAAGGCGATGGATTTTAAGCATCCCGTGTTTTCTTCGCCGACAGGGCCGAGTTGATGCCAGCGAATCGCGCCTGCGCCATCGCTTACGGGTAAAACGTCTTCCCAGTTGCGAATCACACATTCGCCGCCAGGTTCGGTGTCGATGTTTTTGCTGAGTACGAGATGCTCGAGCCATTCGTCATTCATGTCGTTGAACATCTGATGGTAAATATCGGCGGGCAAATACACGGCGTCGCCAGGGCGCACGGAAAAGCGGTCGTCTCCAATGAGGACTTCGCCACTGCCGCTGATGATATAGTACGCCTGTTCGGTTTTGGGATGTTTGTGGTGGTCAGAGGTTTTGCGCCCTTGAAGTCCGTGTTTGACAATGCCCTGCATGTTGTGTAACTGAGGTGAGTCGTCTTCACCGTGTTTGGGTGTCGCATTTCTCTGTCTTAATCCCGGCCAGCGAATCGCGCTCAGGTGCGCTACTTCGGGTTGTTGGTCTCGCCAGTTTTTGATGAATGCCATATTTGCCTCCTGATGGTGTGAAAAAAAACAATCCGCAGAAAAAACGCGAGTAATTTGAGCGTTTTACGCAGATGTACACAGATGAAATGAATGTAGGAGCAGTGCGTGAACGGGTCTGGACGGCGACCCGTTGCAAACCGCTCGTGCCTGCCCGTCAGATATGGACAAATTTTCTATCACAATTTATCATGACTTTCCAGTTGATGCAATTTGGAAGTCATAAGGTAAGCGCGAGGAGATTGACAATGCATGATCCCTATTCACTGATTGGTGTGCGCTCGTTTATCAATTGCTGTGGTACGCGAACGATTCACGGGGGGACGCTGATGTTGCCGCAGGTGTGCGAAGCGATGATGGATGCTTCGCGCTTTTTTGTAAATATGGATGAACTCATGGCAGGGGTGGGTAAGCGTTTGGGTATGCTCACTGGCGCAGAGTGGGGGATGGTGGCCTCTGGCGCGGCGGCATGCCTTTGTCACGCGACAGCAGCCTGTGTGACGGGTGGTGATCCCGAGTTGATGTTTCGGCTGCCCGATACGAGTGGGATGAAATGCGAGGTCGTTATGCCCAGAGAAAGCCGATTTACCTATGATCACGCGATTCGTTCGGTGGGTGTGACAATCGTGGAGGCGGATAATCTCAGAGAAATGGATGCGGTGCTCGATCGAGAACAGGTGGCTATGGTTGCCCTGTTGGGGACCTGGGAGGCGGATATGGCGCTCGAAGCGATTGTTGATATGGCGCGTCCGAGAGGGGTTCCCATATTGGTCGATGCAGCGTCGGAGCATCTCCAATCTCCTGAACCATATACCAGTCGCGGGGCGAATTTGGTCGCTTATAGCGGGGGCAAATACCTGCGCGGACCTCAGCCTACGGGCTTGTTATTAGGTGATCGCGACCTCGTCGAGGCCGCCTGGATTCACGCTGCTCCGCATCACACGCTTGGACGCGCGATGAAGATAGGCAAAGAGGAGGTTATGGGCATTTTGACGGCTGTGGAATATCTGCTGGCGGAACGCGATCCCGGGCGCGAATTCGAGGGCTGGGTTGCCGATCTCGAGACGATTGCACAGCATGTGACATGTGTATCGGGCGCAGAAGCTGAAATTCTCACATCTGATCAGTCAGATGTTCCCAGATTGGAAATCCGTTGGGATGGAGATCGCATTGGTCTGACCGGTCTTGAATTGCGCGAACAACTTTTGTGCGGTGATCCGCGCATTATGCTGGATGATCGCGGTGCAACAGATACGTCTATCTTTATTTTGCCGTTTTCGCTACAATCTGGAGAGGCAGATATTGTTGGTAGGCATATTCGCGACGCGTTATCCCACGCGCCTTTGCCTTCGCAAGAAACGGCGCGAGAACCCATTGATGTGTCGGGTGCATGGGAAATTGAAATCGCGCTGGTGAGAAAAACAGCGCGTCATCGCGTAGATATTGAACAAAGTGCCAGCGTTTTAACAGGTACTCATCAGACGCGCTGGCTAAAAAATTCGCTGAACGGCTCGGTGAATGGAGGTGAGGTCGCATTTACGAGTCAGCATCGTTTTGAAGGGACCCATCTATCTTATCGGTTTGTGGGAACAGTGTCGGGTGACGAAATGCGCGGCGAAGTTGAAATGGGCAGTTCGGGACAGTCTGCACCCGGGCCGTTGAATCAGCGCGAATATGGCACTGCGAAATGGCGGGCGGTGAGGCGGTAGGCCACTTGAGTACAGAGGGTTATGCGGAAACAGATACAGTTTTTCCAGTTTTTCCCGATTCCATTGCGGCAAAGATGAGTGCCATTGTTTTGCGTACATCCTGAGCTGATGCTTGCGAGAGTGGGCGATTATTGTGGATGGCGGTGAGAAATTCGAGGTGTATGGTGGGTTCGCCAGCGAGATGGACGGTTTCGGGTATGTGATGTTCTTTGCCGTTGAGCAATAAAGGTCCGCTGGTGCCCTTGAGGTGAATGACGCCTTCATCGCCCATTACGGTCCATTCCGTGCCCGCCTGATGGTGAAAGGATAGGGCGCAGTTGAGGATGGCATTGCTTTCTGTTGTGGCGATGAGGGAGACTTCGTCTTCAATATCAATATCGGGGTGTGGATCGATGTTTTGCACAATTGCCGAGACGGATACGGCTTTTTCATCCATCCACCACAAGAGTACATCGAGCGAGTGAACGCCAATGCCGGGGAGAATGCCGCCCGATAATTCCTGGCGCGCAAACCAGCTATTTGCGTCACCGCCGCGCCCCGATCCAAGCCTGCGGTGGATGACGTGGCGAATTTTTCCCACGGCATTTTCTTCGAGTAACTTTTTGACCTGGCGAATCGCTGTTGAAAAACGCTGGCTCTGACCAGACATCAACAATTTGCCTCTGGCTTCGGCTGTAGCGATCATATCATCGACATCGGCGAGCGTGAGGGCCATGGGTTTTTCGATGAGGGTGTGCAGCCCCTTTTCCAGACAGGCAATGGTGTAATCGCGGTGCAGGAAGTTGGGTACGGCAATGATTGCAGCATCTGCTTCTACGTTTGCAAGCGCGTCGTCGAGGCTGTCAAAGGTAGTTGACACACCATATTGAGTTTTTAGATTATTGCGTGCGTCTTCGGATGGATCGACACCTGCGACAATGATGCCGAGTTCTCCCAATGATTCTAAACTATTGGCATGGCCCAAAGCCATGTGCCCGCAACCGACGAGCAATATGCGAATAGGGGTTTTCATCGCGTTCTCCGTTTACTGGATGGGTTGATTTGGGGTGATGCGAAAGCCCAGGCGTTTGTAGAGGCGAACGGCGGGCTCACGCCAGAGTGCTGTGTTGAGATAGGCGTCGGTATATCCGCGGGCAACGAGTTCTTTGAGGGCGCGGAGAGAGAGGGCATAGCCGAGGCCATGCCCCCGGTATTGGGGATCGGTGCCAACCCAGTGTATGAGGCCAACTGCTTTTCCTCCGTAATGGGCTTCCCACGCACTGGCAGTTGCGACCATATAATCGCCTTTGAGGGCGACAAAAATGCGCTTGTAATCGCAGCACGGTTCACGGGTGAATGTGGCGTGAAAATTATCGATAGTCCAGGGTTTTCCGCCTTCTTCGCCAAAAGCCTCATTTTTCATGCGAATCCATTCTTCTTCTTCGCCGGGCTGAAGCGCGCGAATTGTGAAGCCTTCAGGTACTGTGTATTCGGGAAGCGGATCGTTTAAGGAGCGACGCATGCGAATGCCGCTTGTGCGATTATTCATAGTCTAAAAATCCAGAAAGACAGTTGCTGGACGATTGTTTTCGATAGATTCGATTATGGCACAACATACGGCGACGGACCTCGCACCATCAACTGCGTCAATCAGCGGTTTTTCGCCGCGTTCAATACAGGTCAAAAAGTGGTCGAGTTCCTGGGGACATGTATGGTCTTCTGCGCGAATTTCAATTGGGAGCTCAGACCATTCTTCGACGTGGGGCATACCGCCGATGAAGAGTTTGTTGTTGTGAATGGATCCTCTGGTGCCGTGATAGCTGAAGTTGAGATTATAGGGAATTTCCGCTCCGCAGGAGACCAGGCATTTGCCCAGGGCGCCGGATTCAAATTTTAAGTTCGCAATGACTGTATCGAACCAGGGCGCATCGGGAATATTTTTGTTTGTGCCATACGCGCTGACTTCAACGATTTCTCCGGCGAGCCACCGCATGAGGTCCAGGGGATGGCAGGCTCCGCCGATAATGGGCAGTTGGCCTTCTTTTTGCGTGTCCATCCACCAATCGTGACCGGGCAGTGGCAGGAAAGGTTTGAGGTCGTGAATGTAGTCGCCTTCCACAAAACAGGCTTCTCCCAGCGTGCCGTTGTGAATGAGGTGGTAAATGGTTTCAAATATGTTGCTAAATCGCGCGCCGTGACCGACCATGACTTGTCGCCCGGATCGTTTGGCTGCATCAACGATTTTTTGACAGTCTTCAACTGTAACCGCGAGGGGTTTTTCCACAAAGACATGCTTGCCCGCGTCGAGCGCATCAACGGCTTGACCTACGTGTTGTGAGTTGGGCGTGCAGAGATAAATGATGTCGATTTCGGGATCGGATAAGACGCTATGGTACTCTGTCGAGATTTGGTCTGCGCGATATGTCGCTTGCAGATCTTTTGCGATCTGTTCGCTGCGCGGGGTTGTACATATTGTTCGCAAATGTGCATTGGGATGCGCAGAGATAGCTTTGATGTGCTCGCCACCGATATAGCCCGTACCTATCACAGCAATCGCGTTCATCGGAGGACCTCCTGTTATTTGTCCAACAAGGCTCGAAAATTTAAGATTGAAAATGTAAAATTGAAAACTAAAAATCGGGTGGTATGTTAAACTAATGAGAGGTGAGGATATGGCAGAAAAAGATCGACCAAATGTGTTGTTCATTTCGTTTGATGATTTAAATCACTATGTGGGGTTTTTGGATCGCGCTCCAAATGCTGTGACCCCTCATTTTAACCGGCTGGCCGAGCGGTGTACAGTATTTGAACGCGCGTATTGTCAGGCACCGATTTGCAATCCGTCACGGGCGAGTTTGATGAGTGGGTTGCGACCATCCACTACGGGTGTTTATAACAATCGACAGCCGATCAGATTTTCGGAAGCGGGAAAAAATTGCGTGACACTGCCGCAGCATTTTCGGCAAAATGGCTATTTTACAACGGGCAGTGGCAAGGTATATCACGGCAAATTTCCCGATCCAATGTCGTGGGATTCATACCTTCCGAGTTTGTTTAATCAGTCGCATTCCGGCGCGGGACCCGATCATCATCCCGTAAATGGCATGGCGGGTATGGGCAATCTGGACTGGGGGCCGATGGATGTTGCCGATGAAGATATGCAGGATTACAAGGCTGTGAGTTATTGTGTTGAGCAATTGGGGACCAGGCATGACAAGCCCTTCTTTTTGACGTGTGGATTTAAGCTGCCGCATCTGATGTGGCATGTGCCGCGGAAATATGTCGAAGCTTATGATTTGAATGACTTCCATCTGCCCGAGACATTGGCAAATGATCTGGACGATGTTCCCGAGGTCGCGCAGCGCTGGGCGAATCAAAAACCGCATGCGCGTATCGTAGAAGCAGGTCAATGGAAGGAAGCGATTCGGTGTTATCTGGCGTGTATCAGTTTCGTCGATACGCAAATTGGACGATTGATAGATGCACTGGATGCAAGTGCTTATGCAGAGGATACCGCCATTGTTTTGTGGGCAGATCACGGGTGGCATTTGGGCGAAAAAAGCCATTGGAAAAAGAGTACGTTGTGGGAAGAAGCCACACGCGTGCCCTTGCTTATTTCAGCAGCGGGTTATTCGCCAGGCACCTGTTCAAAGCCTGTGGGATTGATCGATATTTATCCCACGCTGATTGCGTTGTGCGGTTTGCCCGCCCGCGAGGAGTTGGAAGGACGAAGCCTGGTACCTTTAATGGAAAATCCCAATCGCAACTGGCCCTTTCCCGCAATCACCACACACGGGCGAGGCAATCATGCCATACGGTCTGAGCGATGGCGATATATCCGTTATGCAGATGGATCAGAAGAGCTTTACGATCACAGAAATGACGAGATGGAATGGGAAAATCTGGCGCACAGTCCAGGACTGCGCGAGGTCAAAGAGCTTCTGGCACAATGGTTGCCAGAAAACAATGCGCCGGATGCTGAGATTGTCGAATGGCCTGAAGATAATGAGCGCTATCGGGCGAGGATAGAGGCGATGATGGACGAATAGATAGGCGCTACTCACCATCCATGCACAATATGGCCTGCGTCGGGGAACCAGATGGCATCGACACCAGTGGATATGCCAACCCCCAATAAGTAACCTATCATGAGGCCATACCAGAAGGGTAGGGATTTGCGGTAAAGCGCGACGCCGCCAAAGCGCATGATGAGTGCTTTGGTCGCCCACACAACAAGTAGGCTAAAACCATAGCGGCGGGTGGGAAAGGCGATGGCTACGGGATTAAAGGGCCACCATGAAAAGCGCGTGCGTATGTAGGTCAAAAAACCGGCTATTGCAAATCCCCAGAGCCACACGCCCAATTTTTCGATGTCGAAGTAGAGTATTGTCGAGCCTTCTACATAAGGGACCAGGCGCACGAGATGGTTCCAGTCGCCCAAATAGAGTGGTCCATTCATTCCGCCGTCCATGTAGCTGCGATACAGCGAATCGGTGGCGGTTGTGATACAGCCTGTGATATAGGCGATGGGGATAATTGCCCAGACCCAGGGATGTCGCTTGAAGTGGTTGCCCAGCATGCGAAAGTAGTGGGGGACAGACATGGTGCCGGTGAGGCGAATGGGCATGCCGGCAAAGCCATTGCGGTTGATCATCCAGATTGTCGTGAGTGTGCCGGGCGACATGTTGGCCGTGCCCCCCATCTGCATCCACACATTGCCTCCCTTATCGGCTCCCAGTCCGCCGGTACCGCCGGGTGATAAAAAGGTGAATCCGGTTGCTGCGGCGTATTTGGCAACGCCGAATAGCGCGATGAACATCAAGATGAGTTGCACTATGGTTGCCCAGAGTTCCATGCCTGCGGCCAGACACCAGCCCGCGAGGAATATGACCGAAGCCGCGAGGCCGAGCCAGGCGGTTCGATAGGTGACAGGTGTTCCATCATCTGCGGCGCGGTTGCTCATCAGCGCACATTCGAGGGTGTTTTTGAGGTGGTTGCGCGATACCCATAATGACCAGGCCACGAGAAAAACGAGTGCGCCGTGAGATTCGAAGCCGAGTATTTCTGCTGGCGTCGCTTGCTGTCCCTGTAATCCAACCGTGATGCCTGTTTGGTTCATCAGACCCTCTTTGAGAATGTTGAGGACATTGTAAAACCAGAAACTGAAGAGCAAGTCGAGCGGACACAAATAAGCCAGGCCCATGATCAGAGGTTGCATGCGTAAAAAATATCTCGGGTAGTGATAGCCGATGTTTATCGCCATTTGTCCGGCGAGGTCGTAGATGGGAATATGCGGCAGGGTGTGGACAAAATAGCCCGCGATATTCCAGCAGATTACAAAGGTTGAAATGCCAAATCCCACCCAAAATAGGGGCGCGTGAAAGACGACGGGAAGACGATAGCCGGGTTCTTCGCGCAACATTTCGGTGGGGAAGGTCGCCATAGGAAAGGTGAGACGCTCTTTTTCGTGCCATTGTTTGAAGAACAAGACGCTGCAAAAAAAACCAGCCATGACCACAGATAAACAGGCAGCGGTCCACCAGAAGAGCGGACGGATCCACGGTTGCCAGGGAATAGATGTGTTGGGTTCTAATCCCCCATAGAGTTGCCCGATGACCACGGGCGATTTTTGCATAAAGAGCCAGTCGGGCAACAGAGGGGCTATGACGTCGCCCACGCGGTTTTCCGGCGATGCGAGGTGTACCGGGGCAGAGATGTTGCCCAGGAGATAGCCCGCCCAGCCCGTGGTGGGCAGGTTGCCCACGAGCCAGACCATGAAGAAGATGGTCAACATTTCCGTGCGCGACAGGGCGCGTTTTGGCGCGACGAGTTTAAGAATAGCGTTGATGCCAACCCAGGCGACAAAGGGGATCAG
>JAJEAX010000046.1 GCA_022822565.1 Candidatus Latescibacterota bacterium | reverse complement strand
TTGTCTTCCGGCATGGGGTCGGATAGTGCGACATGCCACGTAAAGTTGTCGTACTCGCTCTGCAATCCGTCGAAGTCTTCGACGTAAAACATTTCGTTCAGGCTGCGCGCGCCATACCAGAAGGTTACTTTGCGGTCTGTGCCAATGCGTTTGAATTGATCGAAGATGTGCGACCGCATGGGTGCCATGCCCGCGCCGCCACCGATGAAGATCATTTCGGCATCGGTTTCTTTGGCGAAGAACTCGCCATAGGGTCCCGAGATGGTCACGTCATCGCCGGGTTTTAGATCGAATGTCCACGACGACATTTTGCCCGGGGGAATGCCCGTTGTGCCCGGCGGTGGAGACGCCACGCGGATGTTGAGCATGATGATCCCTTTTTCTTCGGGATAATTCGCCATTGAGTACGCGCGGAAGACGGGTTCATCTACTACCGAGACATTGTCCCATACGTTGAAGTGATCCCAGGTGCCTCTAAAGAGGTCTTCGCCATCGGCGGCTTTGATATCGAAGTTGCGATAGTCAACGGTGTGGGGTGGGCATTCGATTTGGATAAAACCACCGGCGCGAAACCCGACGTCTTCCCCTGGCGGCAGTTCGAGAACGAGTTCTTTGATGAATGTGGCGACGTTGTAATTTGAGATTACTTTGCAGTTCCATTTTTTGATGCTAAATACTTCGGCAGGGACTTCGATATCCATATCGCCCTTTACCGTGACCTGGCACGAAAGCCGACACCCTTCCCGCGCTTCTTTGCGGTTGATATGCGATAGTTCGGTGGATAAGATATCGCCGCCACCTTCGCTGATCGTCACTTTGCACTGTCCACAGGTGCCGCCTCCGCCACATGCGGAGGATACAAAAATTCTATTGTCGGCCAGTGTGTTGAGCAATTTACCGCCCACGGGAACCGAGATGCTGTGGTCTGGGTCGTCATTGATGGTGATGTGTGCCTGTCCTGAGGCAACCAATCGCGATCTGGCAATGAGTATAACCGCTACCAGCATCAGTACAATGGTGGTAAACATTCCTACACCGAGTAAAATTAGTTCCATATTATCTCCACGCTTGCCTGGATCTAAAGTTGAATCCCCGAAAAGAGCATGAATGCCATTGCCATCAAGCCCACGGTCATAAATGTGATACCCAGTCCGCGCAATGCAGGGGGTACATTGCTGTATTTCATTTTTTCGCGTATGCCTGCCAGTCCGACAATGGCGAGTGCCCAACCCGTGCCACTGCCCAGTCCAAAGACGACACTTTCTGAAAAATTAAAGTCGCGTTCGACCATCAGGAGGGAACCGCCTAAGATCGCGCAGTTCACGGTGATGAGGGGTAAGAATATGCCCAGGGCGTTGTATAGAGAGGGCACGTATTTGTCCAGTACCATTTCCAGAATTTGAATCATCGCGGCGATTACACCGATGTATGTGACCAGGCCCAAAAATGTGAGATCCACATCGAAACCCGCCCAGGCGAGCGCGCCTTCGGTCAGGACATGGGTAAAAATTAAATTGTTGATTGGCACGGTAATCGTCTGCACGACAATCACCGCAATGCCCAGGCCCACAGCGGTTGTCACCTGTTTGGAGACGGCGAGGTATGTACACATGCCCAGGAAGAATGCGAGGGCCATGTTTTCGACAAAAACGGCTTTGACAAATAAGCTGATATAGTGTTCGGCCATTTTAATCCTCTTCCACTTGCTCGGGTTTCCAGGCACGTACGACCCAGATGAAGAACCCGATTAAGAAAAATGCACTCGGCGATAATAACATCAAGCCATTGGGCATGTACCAGCCGCCTTCGGTGATGAGTGGCAAAATGTCAACGCCCAGAAGTTTACCCGATCCCAAAAGTTCGCGGAAAAAGCCCACCACAATCAAGATGGTGCTGTAACCAAATCCATTTCCCAGGCCATCTAATAAGCTGTGCGTGGGGGGATTTTTCATTGCAAACCCTTCGGCGCGTCCCATGATGATGCAGTTGGTAATGATCAGTCCGACAAAGATCGACAATTGCTTGGATATATCGTAAGCAAATGCCTGGATAGCTTCGTCGGCAATAATCACAAGCGAGGCAATAATGGTCATTTGTACGATGATGCGCACGCTGGACGGAATGTGATTTCTGATCAGGCTTACCGATATATTGGAAAGCGTTATAACAAAAATGACCGCCAAAGACATGACGATTGAGGTTTCCAGCTTGGTGGTCACCGCGAGTGCCGAACAAACTCCCAATACCTGACGCCCGATTGGATTGTCATCAAAGACGGGCGTCCATAACAGGCTTTTGGCTTCTTTCGCCGTCAGAGACGGAGATGGTGGCACTTCTGGCGCTTGTTCTTCCCTTTCGATTACTTCAGCCACGAGCACCTCCTTGTTTCAGGGTGTCTAAAAATCGACCGTATCCTTCGTTGCCCAACCAATATTTGAGCATACTGTCTAATCCCCGTGTGGTGATGGTTGCTCCCGATAGACCATCGACCTGGTATTTTGCTTTTTCACTTTTGGGATTTACCTGGCCTTTGATCACAGAGATCGCGACTTTGCCCGCATCGTCATAAGCCTGTTTGCCGGGCCATAATCCCTTCCATCTGGCGTTATCGACCTCGCCACCCAATCCCGGGGTTTCGCCGTGTTCGTAAAATGTGATGCCCTGGATGCTTTGCAAGTCATTGCCCAGAGATACAAAGCCGTAGAGCGTGGACCAGAGGCCATAGCCGTAGATGGGCAAGATAATGCGCTGCAATTTGTCGTTTTCCATCACTTTATAGACGAAGATGTATTTCGGACGGTTGCGAATATTTGCAATGTCTCTATCCGCATCAACAGGGCGCCCAAAAGTGGGGTCGGCGGCCATTTTTTTCAGGTCATAGGTATCTACGTCAATGCCATCGGGATATTCTTCGCTGTTCAAGATCTGTCCCGTGTCCAGTTCAATAAGCAGTGGTACGACTTTATTTTCGTAAACGGACTGGACATCGACCGAGGGATCGTATAGCCCACCTGCAATCAGGATATTTTTTACTTTGTCGAGGCGTTTGTTTTCTTTTTGGATATCGTGTAAGGATACCGCAAATAGTGAAACAAAAAGAGAACAGACCAGACAAAGGGCCACCGCAACAAAGATCGTTTTTTGGATGCTGTCATTCTGCACGGGCCAGTCTCCTTTGGATATTGCGGTTGATAAAGACGCGGTCGATGATGGGTGCGAATACGTTGGCGAATAATATGGCCAGCATGATGCCTTCGGGATAGGCCGGGTTGGTCACGCGGATCAATACTGTCATGACGCCTATTAAAATGCCATAGACCCATTTGCCCTGGCGCGTCATGGCTGCGCTGACCGGATCGGTTGCCATAAATACGGTGCCAAATGCAAAGCCGCCAATGACGAGATGCCAGGCCGGAGATACGTTGAGCAGCGGGTTGGTGGTGCTGCCGATCCAGTTGAAGAATAGCGCAGATACGATCATGCCGATGGTTACGCCGGCCATGATTTGCCACGAGCCGACGCGGGTGAGAATTAGAATGCCTGCGCCCAATAAACAGCAAAGGGTTGAGGTCTCTCCCATGGATCCCGGGATCAAACCGATAAATGATTCCCACCAGGTGTAGTCCATCTGGATATGGGTATCGGCATAGGCCGCGAGTGGCGTTGCCTGGCTGTATCCATCGACGGCGATCCAGACCGCATCGCCCGAGATTTGTGCGGGATAGGCAAAATAGAGAAATGCGCGGCCCGTGAGCGCGGGGTTTAAGAAGTTCATTCCCACGCCGCCGAATATTTCTTTGCCTATTACGACGCCAAAGATGATGCCAAGGGCGACTTGCCAGAGGGGAATCAGGGGTGGCATTGTGAGGGGGAATAGCGTGCTGGTGACGAGAAATCCCTCGTTGATTTCGTGTTTGCGAATGACTGCAAATACGGCTTCGCATAAGCCGCCCGCGGCTATGGTTACGAGTTGTACGGGTACAAAATAAATGGCGCCTATTGCAAAACAACTGATTATATCAGAGGGCAGGAAAGACAAGCCCAGTGCCTGGGCGAGATAGACGTGCCAATCGCCCGTGCCGATTGCGCCGATGTTTTGATAGGCCAGGCTCGCTTGCAGGCCCGTATTGTACAGGGCAAATAAAATACAGGGTTGTAGCGAGAGTACGACTGTGATCATCATGCGCTTCAGGTCCATGCCGTCGCGCACATGAGCATCTGCCTGGGTAACCTCGCCGGGGGTGTAGAGGAATGTATCTCCAGCCTCGTAAAACGGATACAGTTTTTCGAGTTTGCCGCCTTCTTCGAAGTGTTCGGCCTGTTTGTCTAATAAATCGCGTAGGGGCTTCACTATCCTTCCTTTTCAATTTCGGTGAGGTTTTCGCGCAGAATGGGTCCAAAATCCATTTTTGACGAGCACGAGAATGTGCATAGTGATAGGTCTTCTTCCTCCAATTCCAGTATGCCGAGTTTTTCGGCGTCGTCGAGGTCGCGGGTGACGAGTGCCCGGATCAAAAAGTTGGGCAAGATGTCCAGCGGCATGACGTCGTCGTAATTGCCATGCGGCACGAGTGCGCGATGGCTGCCATTGGTGGAGGTGTTTAATTTGAGGCGTTGGCCGAAGAACATTTTGGACAGGGCCAGGTTCTTGATGGTATAAAATTCGAATCCCGGCGTGAGCCAGCCGAAAAAGGCGCGTTTGTTGCCTTCTTCGAGTGCGGTAATTTGCTGGTGATATCGTCCCAAATAGGCGCGGACTTCGTCTGTTTTGCGCCCGGAGAGGACCGAGCCGCTGATGACGCGGTTTTCGACGTCTTCGAGTTCGCCTTCTAATAGGTCCGTTATTGAAGCACCCAGACGGGTGTGGATCAATTTGGGGTGTTTCACAGTCGGACCGCCCAGAGCGACTATGCGTTCGGTCATGATCCGCCCGGTTGTGAACAGATGCCCCCATGCTATGACGTCCTGAAGGCCGATGTGCCAGACTGTTTTGTTGCGGTTTACGGGATCTAAGAAGTGGATGTGTGTGCCGACCAGTCCGGCGGGATGGGGTCCGGTAAATTCTTCGATCTGTACGCGGTCGTCGTCGATTTCGGGCAGGTCCAGTTCCGGATCTCTGCAGACAAAAATCGTTCCATCTACGAGTTTTGAGACGATTTTCAAGCCCAGTGCGAAATTGTTTTCCTGTCCGGCTAATATATGCGCCATGTCAGGGGAGAGGGGATTGGTGTCCATTGCGTTGACAAAGATGGAATTCGCCTCGGTCGCGGGGTCGGCTACTTTGCCAAATGGTCGCGCTCTCAGAGCGGTCCACTGTCCGGATGAGATGAGTTGTTCTTTGACTGTGTCCCGGTCCAGGTTGTCGATTTCGTCTTCTCGATGGGATTCAAAGGTGACTTCATCGTCGCCTTCCAGGCGGATGACCGTTGATAAGAAGGCGCGTTTTAACCCGCGGTTTATGGAGATTACTTCGCCTGCACCGGGTGAGGTGTAGAGAACACCTTCCATTTTTTTGTCGGTGAACAATACATCGCCGAGTTTGACGCGGTCTCCCACTTGCGCCACGATTGTGGGACGCATGCCCACATAATCTTCACCTGAGAGTGCCACAGTTTGGACTGGCTTGCCATTTTGTACTGTGGATTGATCGGGTACGCCGCTAATGGGAAGGTCGAGTCCCTGTTTAATTTTTGTCAATGCCATTATGGTCCTCAATTTTTCCAATAAAAAAAGCAACTACGACCATCACAGCCTTA
>JAJEAX010000300.1 GCA_022822565.1 Candidatus Latescibacterota bacterium | reverse complement strand
CCCGCCAATACCCGGCGACTTGCCCGGCACATCTGGCGGAAACTCCGGATATTTATTCATCGGCAGACCAATCGGCGACGAATGCCGCCAGCTCGAACGGCGTGCGGGTGTTATCGGTTTCTGTTGCGGAATAGAAACATTCACAGCTTCAATGGACTTGATCTTCATAACTCCTCCTGTTCATGTGTTGAGCATATAGCCAAAAATGAAAAACGCAACCCCAGCCCCCACAATACTACCCACCAAAATCTGAGATACAGAATGGGCTTGTAAAACGAACCGCGCCCACGAAACCAGCCCCGCGGGAACAACCGCCCACCAACTGCCATAGAGCGCGACCGCCACGCCACAGGCAGCCCAAAGCCCCATGGCGTGTAAGCTGATTTTCCACCGCATCGTTATCAACAGCGCGATCGCACCCTGAAATGCGACACAGACCATCAGTGCATACAGCGCGGACGGCGAGTGTATCAGATACAGAATCCCAACCCCCATCCAGGAACTCGCTGTAAAAAAGAAAAGCGGTCTCAGCCGGTCGCGGCGTTTGGGAATAAACAACTCGCTGATCTCGCCCCGGCGTCGCATATACAATACCACGCCCCAGGGTGCAAAAACACTAAAAAACAGCGCGATCAAAACACACAATACGATCCAGACACCCGATCCAGACGCCTCAAGAGACACCAGCACAATCACAACCCCCAGCACAAACACGGGATTTAAAATCCGAGAAATGTACATGGCAAACTTCTCTTTATCAACCATGAGTCTTCCTGTGATTTGAGATGTTGTCATCGTGACTTCGTGGCGCACTGTAGCAAATCCAAAATACGCTGTTTGACGTTGACAGATGCGCCTTTTCTGAGTATATATGCCAGTAGGGTAGCAATCCATCATTATTTTGCAAGCCCTTCTACACCTCTCCCCCTTGCGATGGCGTGTAATCCCATCCTGTATTCTCCTCTCCTACAAGCAACAAAGCCAATTGTCAAACCGCTTATAGTCAACAAATCATTGACCTGAATTAGCTACCTAAAATTTTACTGCTCCTTCAACTCAGACTGAAATAGAGAATAATTGTTCTTCTACTAATTTGCATACGAGATGCGTGATGATCACTGGCGATAATCCCATTAAAAGCCCCAAAGATGATGTTATCGGTAGAGCTACTTCCGCTCAAAAATTTGCTCAACAGGTACTCGAACTTGATACTTCTGAGGGTGCTGTGGTCGGCGTCCTTGGTCCCTGGGGATCTGGAAAAACGTCCTTTATTAATCTTGCTCGGAAGGAGTTTGAGAAGGCCGAAGTCCCCATACTCGATTTTAATCCCTGGATGTTTAGCGGCACAGCGCAACTCGTCGAGTCGTTTTTTATTGAACTCACCGCCCAACTCAAGGGTCATTCTACCCTTGCCGGAGTCGGCGAATATCTTGAGAATTACGGCGAAGTATTGTCGGGTATGGGAGAGTTGCCTCTTGTTGGGGCATGGATTGATGGGATCAGTGATACCGCAAAAGTTTTAAGCGAAATTCTTCAACGTCGGAAGAAGGGTGTTCAGGGCCAGCGGAAACAGCTCGAAGAAGCTCTTTCTGATCTCGACAAACCGATTGTGGTAGTGCTCGATGACATTGATCGGTTGGAGACGTCCGAAATTCGAGACATTTTCAAGTTAGTTCGACTGACAGCCAACTTTCCCAATATCATTTATATCGTGGTCTTTGACCGAGACCGAGTCGAAGATGCACTTGCTGAGCAGGGACTACCAGGGCGTGATTACCTGGAGAAAATCCTTCAAGTAGCATTTGATTTGCCAGTAGTGCCCAACTATGTGCTCACAGATCAAATAATCTCGGCCTTGAATAATACCTTTGCCAACATCGAAAATCTCAGCCCAGTTGATGAACAAGTCTGGTCAGATGTCTTCATGGAGGTCATCCGACCACTTATACGGAACATGCGAGATATTCGACGATACGTTGCGACCGTCCAAGGTACTGTTAGATCTCTTAATGGACAGATTGCGCTTGCCGACCTGCTCGCACTCGAAGCTGTTCGTATATTCCTTCCTGATGTGTTCAAGCTTTTGCACAGTGTCATTGATGGTCTCACGGGTTCCAATTCTATCTCTCAAGTTCCCCATCCTCCTGAAATGCTTCAAAAACAGACAGATAGCTTGATTGAGGCAGCCGGAGATCACAGAGATGTTGTTAAAAGTATGATTATGCGGCTCTTTCCGGCTGGAGGACATTACATCGGTGGCGGTTCCTACGGAAGCGAATGGAAGAAGGGATGGCTCAAGGAACGTCGCGTTGCCCATGAGGACATTCTGCGACTTTACCTGGAGCGTTTCGAAAGTGAAAATCTGCGAGCTTTTATGGAAGCAGAGCAGGCCTGGAAATACATATCTAATCGCGATGCCTTCGATAAACACTTACGTTCTCTTGATCCGACTAAAGTTCAGGATGTTATCGCGTCTTTAGAGGTCTTCGAGAAACAGTTCACCCCAAAACACGTAATGCCGGGTACGACCGTTTTGCTTAATCTTTTGCCACTTCCCGAACGACAGAGAGGCATATTTGATTTGCCTTCTAGAGTTGCCGTCGGTCGTGTTGTATATCGCCTTGTGAAATCTCTCAATGGCCCTGATAGAGTCGAAAAAACGATACGCCAAATTCTACCCGAATTGAAATCACTTTCTTCGAAATTGGCACTGATTGGAATTGTCGGATATCAAGAGGGCGTAGGTCATAAACTGGTGCCGGAACATATAGCATCTGAATTTGAAAAGGCGTGGCGGGAAGAAGTGCGATTAGCCTCGGTTGATGATCTCGCGAATGAGCATGACCTCTTAAGAGTTTTTCTTTGCACGAAGCGCACGGCTGGTCCGGCAGAAAGCCCGTTCAATATCGACAATTCACCCAAATTGACGCTATCCCTGCTTCGTGCTGCTCGGAGTGAGACTTTAAGTCAAGCAATGGGAAACCGAGCAGTCCAACGCTCTCCGCGTTTAGCCTGGGATGAACTGGTGGGACTTTACGGCGATGAGGCAACTCTGAAGGAACGGGTTGAGAGTTTGAAGGTTGCAAATCTCAAAGACTCAAATGAGATCATAGAACTTGTGGACAAATATCTTGGCGGATACCGAGACGTTGATTAGTAGTAATTCCATAAATTGAAAAGGATACCCCCATGAGTAAAAAATCTACAAAATCTAAAGAATCTATGGCAGAAACCTTTCCCGACTTCATAGACGAGCGCATTGAGCAACTCAAAAGCCTATTTCCAGAAGTCGTCAGCGAGGGCAAGGTCGATTTTGAAGAACTCCGCCAATCCCTGGGCGAGATTGTAGATGACCGTTCCGAGCGGTATTCATTTACCTGGGCAGGTAAAAAAGACGCGATCCGGCTTCTACAAACTCCGAGCCGCGCGACTTTGGTTCCAGTACCAGAGGAATCCGTCAACTTCGACTCGACCAGCAATCTTTTTGTCGAGGGGGACAACCTCGAAGTTCTAAAGCTCCTGTACAAATCCTATGCCCGTCGTGTGAAGATGATCTACATTGACCCGCCGTACAATACGGGAAATGACTTCGTGTATCGGGATAACTTCACTGATCCGCTGGACACCTACCTCGAGATCACAGGTCAGAAAGACAGCAACGGCAACCATCTATCCAGCAACACGGAGACCAATGGTCGCTATCATTCAGCCTGGCTCAATATGATGTATCCCCGCCTCTTTGTCGCTCGCCAGCTTTTACGAGAAGATGGTGTTATCTTCGTAAGTATTGATGATAACGAAGTTCACAACCTGAGAATGTTGATGAATGAGATATTTGGAGAAGAAAATTTTCTTGCAGAATTTGTGTGGGAAGGTGCCTTAAAAAATGATTCCAGATTTGTATCAGTCTCTCATGACTATATTATTTGCTATGCAAAAAATATAGATCATCTTCGAGGTAATGAATCACGCTGGAGGATTCGCAAAGAAGGTATAGATGTTATCTACAGTAAAGCAGAAGCATTATGTAAAGAATTTGGAGATGACTATGAAAGAATTTCAACTAAGCTTAAAGAGTGGTTTGGGCAATTAAATAAAAATGAACCAGCCTGGCAACATCGCCATTACAATAGAGTAGATGAAAATGGCGTTTATTTTGCAGGTGACATCTCGTGGCCGGGCGGAGGTGGCCCGAACTATGAAATATGCCACCCGCACACAGGAAAACCTGTAAAAGTTCCAGCGCGTGGTTGGGTTTATTCAAAAAAAGAGCGACTTCTTGAAATGATTTCTGATGACCGTGTCGAATTTGGCCCTGATGAATCCTCTGTTCCAAAATTGAAGCGATACCTTCATGAAACAGAAGGTCAAGTGTTGCCCAGTGTTATATACAAGGACCGCAGAGCTTCAACGAAACGACTCCGTAATTTATTTCAGACTAATGTTTTTAAGAATCCAAAAGATGAGGAAATTCTGGTCAAGTTTATTGAAGCGACAACGAATGAAAAAGACATCATACTGGACTTCTTCGCTGGTTCGGGCACGACCGCTCAAGCAGTTCTCGAACTCAACCGTGAGGATGGCGGCAATCGGCAGTTTATTATGGTGCAACTGCCAGAACCGACCAAAGATAAATCGCCTGCCAAAAAGGCTGGCTTTGATACCATCGCCGACATTGGCAAAGAGCGCATTCGCCGCGTTATTGCTAAGATGAACGAGGAGCAAAACGGCGAACTCTCGCGCAATGACCGCAACGGCCCGGAAGACTTGGGCTTCAAAGTATTCAAACTGGCAGAGAGCAACTTCCGTCAATGGACTGGCGTGGAAGAGCAAGACATTGATCTATACATCCAGACTATGGAACTGTTCATTGATCCGCTCTTGCCGGACTGGAAACCGGAAAATGTGCGCTACGAAGTCGCTCGGCAAGAGGGTTACAGCCTCAACGCCACTATAGAGGAAATTACCAGCATAACATCCAACACCATTCACCGCGTCACAGATGCAGAAAAAGACCAATTCTTCTACATTTCCCTTGATCCCGAATTCGATCTCCAAACCGTCAAAGCGTTGGAACTGGAGCAGGGATTGAAGCGAGACGACCTGCTCATTGTCCGGGACGTCGCTCTAACAGCTTCACTGGCGAACAATATCTTGCAGTACTGTCGGCTCAAGACCATATAGGTACCCCATGATGAAATTTAAGTTTGATCCTAATCATGCATATCAGGTGCAGGCTATTGAGGCAGCGGTGGATATCCTGTTGGGTCAACCCCGCATTGAGGCTGCGGTGCCATTCCAACTTGGCACTTTATCAGCAGTAGCCAATCGGCTCGATCTTACAGAAACTGATTTGCTCAAAAACGTGCAGCGAGTCCAGACCCACAATCACATCACCCCGGATCAGGCACTCAAATACATTGAGGCTGAAATCGAAACCGCAAGCGGAAGCCATACTGTGCGTTTTCCCAATTTCTCTATTGAGATGGAGACCGGCACAGGGAAGACCTATGTTTACTTGCGTACCATTTTGGAACTTCACAAACACTACGGCCTGCGAAAGTTTATCGTTGTGGTACCGTCTGTAGCTGTACGCGAAGGCGTGATCAAAACCCTGAGCATTACCCAAGACCACTTTGCCCGCTACTATGGCAATCCTGTCACGCGCTACTATCAGTACGATTCCGCAAATCTGTCCCATGTACGCCAGTTTGCCTTGTCGGATGCCATCGAGATCATGGTCCTGACCATTGACTCTTTCAATAAGTCCGCCAATGTCATTCGCCAGAGCTTGGACCGGCTTCAGGGCGAGATCCCGCTTCATCTCATTCAGGCTACCCATCCCATTCTCATTTTGGACGAGCCACAAAACATGGAGAGCGATATAAGTATTAAGGCCATCGCTTCGCTCGATCCCCTATTCGCTCTGCGTTATAGTGCAACACATCGCAATCCCTACAATCTTATCAACCGCCTCACACCTTTTGAAGCGTATCGTCAGGGGCTGGTCAAGCGTATTGAGGTACATTCTGCGGCCGCGGAAAACGACGCCAATCAGGTCTTCATTCGGGTAGAGGATATCCAGACGCAGAAACGCACTCTGACAGCGCGATTGGCCGTTCATAAGCTTATGAAAAGTGGGACTGTCAAAGAAACAATCGTCACGGTTAAGCCAGGTGACTCGCTGGAACAGAAGACCAGCCGTCCCGAATACCAGGGCTTTGAGATTGACGAAATCCACTTTGGTCTGAACTATGTCCGATTTGCCAACAATGTCGAGTTGCAATTGGGTGAAGAGCAAGGCACAGACAAAGAAGCTATCTTCAAAGCGCAAATTCACCACACCATTGAGGAACACTTCAGAAAACAGGCCCGCCTCAAAGCGCGGGGCATCAAAGTACTCTCGCTCTTTTTTATTGATCGGGTCAGCAATTACGCCGAAGAAGATGGCCTCATCCGCCAGATATTCAACCAGTCTTTCACGGAACTCAAAGCACGCTATCCAGATTGGCAAGACGTAGAGCCGGAGGATGTGCAGGCGGGGTATTTTGCACAGAAGCGACGGAAAGGCGGAGTCGTAGAAATGTTGGACTCAAGCTCAGGCGAAACCCAGGCAGATGAAGTCGCGTATGATCTAATCATGAAGGACAAAGAATCCCTGCTCTCATTTCCAGAGGCAGGTGATGATGAGGAAAGCAAAAAAAAGAAACAGGTGAGCTTTATCTTTTCGCACTCAGCCTTGCGCGAAGGCTGGGACAATCCCAATGTATTTCAGATTTGCACCTTGAATCAATCTGTTTCGCAGGTCAAAAAACGCCAGGAAGTCGGTCGCGGCGTGCGTCTGGCCGTTGACCAAACCGGCGAACGAATTCACGACGAGCAAGTCAATATTCTCACTGTGGTCGCCAATGAGAGCTACCGGCGATACGTGGAAACCCTCCAGAGTGAGATTGCCTTTGAATATCAAGAGGAGATTGAGGCTCGCTTTGGCAAGCCCTTGACGGATTTGAGCGCAGAAGAAAGGCGAAGGGTCGAAGAAGAATACGGTCACGAGATTTTGCCACCCCCACCCCGGCAGGCCGGGACATCCAAAGCCGAGTTGCAAAAGGCACGGGTATTAAATCCTGAATTTGAGGCACTATGGGAGCGGATCAAGCAGAAAACCCGCTACGCCATTGCCATAGATACCGAACAGCTTTTAGATGAGGTAGTAAGCGAGATCAATAAAGTCCATATTTCGGCACCGCGTGTAACTATCACCAAGGCATCTGTGCACGTGGATGATCAGGCCAGTGCATTTGAGGCAATACAGACAAGCGCAATCAAGACTGTGGCCCACCTCGAAGGCCGTTTTCCATTGCCCAATCTCATTGACGTAATGGCGAATCTGATGGCGTACACCTCTTCACCCGTCCCACTCACGCGCCATACCCTGCTCGAAATTCTCCGCCGCGTTGAGAACCAACAAGCTGCTGTGCAAAATCCACATGAGTTCGCCAGCGTAGCCGTTGCGACGCTTAAAGAGAAGTTGGCCGATCACCTGGTAAACGGCATTCGCTACGAAAAGATCAACGAATGGTACGAAATGTCCCAAATTTTAGACGAGGAAGAGGTCGAACTTTTCAGCAAATATACGGAACATAGCACGAAAGCACCTTATAATCTCATTCCCTGCGACTCGGAAGTGGAAACCAGATTTGTCAAAGAATTAGAGGGCAGAAGAGATGTAAAGCTATATGTCAAACTTCCGGCATGGTTCACAGTGCCCACACCAATCGGTGACTACAATCCAGATTGGGCCGTAGTCATCGAGGATGAAAACGGCAAGGACACGCTCTATATGGTCGCTGAAACAAAATCCACCACCAACCTTGACGACCTCCGTCCAGACGAGCGGCGCAAAATCTACTGCGGCGCATCCCACTTCGGATCCACCCAATCCCCAATCTCCCGCGATGGTGCTTTGGACGACATCAGCTACAAAGTCGTCACCTCCGCCAGCGAACTCCCTTAACTTTAACCCATTCAAACTACAAAAGTTTATTATGGACAGAGCCGAATTTGCTTCTTAGTTTGGTGTGCCTGGGAATATCATGCCTGTTCATACTCGGTGAACTGGCATGAGGAAACGGCCAGTTGTACAGCCATCGCTATATTGTAGGCTTTTCTGTACCCTGTTTATCCCGATGGTAGTTCCAAAAGGAGAATAACATGACCCCCGAAACAGCCCTGCAAACACGGGAAAACATGCTGCGCGATGGGTACTGCGTTATCGACGATATTTTGACAGACGAGTTCCTCGAAGAACTGCGCGGTGAATCCGAGCGGCTAATCGCCAATCACACTGAACACGAGGAGTTCAGATATCAGGGTCAACATGTGAATGTGCGCGGTGAAGACAATCCAATCATCCAAAAACTACTCGAATGGGAACCATCGCGGCGGGCACTCGAACAACTGGGCTTTGGAGATTTCCAGACCAGCGGTGGCATCATCATCCTCACCAAAGAAGCCAAAGGCCCACCGCTCTACTGGCACC
>JAJEAX010000348.1 GCA_022822565.1 Candidatus Latescibacterota bacterium | reverse complement strand
TGCCCGCCACTAAGGCCCTGCCCAAAGAAATGATGCCCATTGTTGACAAACCAGCAATTCAGTACATCATTGAGGAACTCGTTAATTCGGGTATCGAAGATATCTTAATCATCACGGGCCGAGGGAAACGCGCAATTGAAGATCACTTTGATCGCAACATCGAAATCGCCCATGCATTGCATGAACGCGCAGATCGAAAAATGCTCGAAACCCTCGATCGAATCGAACAACTGGCCGATATCCATTACGTGCGACAAAAAGACCAGTTAGGTACAGGACACGCCGTTCTCAAAGCCCGCAAACATATTGGCGACGAACCCTTTGCCGTTCTTTACGGCGACGACCTCGTCGTTTCAGAACGCCCTTGCATTGGGCAAATGATCGATCACTACCAAAAATATAACAGTTCAATCCTCGCGGTCAAAGAAGTGCCGCAAGAACGCATCAGCAGCTATGGTGCGATTAAAGCCAAACGTATAAACGACATCTATCTCGTTGAAGGACTTGTTGAAAAACCCGATCCGGCAAGGGCACCATCAAATCTCGCAACCCTTGGGCGCTACATATTTGGACCCGAAATTTTTGACTTCCTCGAACAGATCGAACCTGCTGAAAATGGAGAATATCAACTCACCGACGCCATCGAATTGATGAGCCAATCCCGAGCGGTTTACGCATGCGCTATTGAAGGAGAGTGGCACACAGTAGGCGACCTCCTCTCATACCTCAAAACATCGGTGGCCTTTTCCCTCAACCATCCGGCCATTGCCAAAGATTTTCGCAAATACCTCAGAGAACTCACCCCACTGCTCGAAGAAAAAAAGAAATCATTATAAACCGCTCAACAGCGCGTCCATATCGCGCACCAGTCTGGGCCAGTGCGCTACAATCCGTTTCTCTTCTGCCGCTATGGATTTCAGATCGGCTTCACACAGTTTTCCTTCTCTATAACACATATCCACATCTTCTCGGTCTAAAACCTCGACAACACCATCGGAATCTATCCATATATCCAAAAGCAGATCCAAATAACTAACCCGGCGTTCTTCCACCTGTACATCTCGGCAAATATGAAACAAATGCCCCTTCAGAACGCCTGAAGGGACACACATTCGCCACAGGACATGTGCGACAGCCGTTTGGTAAAGCGCCAGCGTTTGAGAACCAGCAGGCAGGTGGGTGCCAGCGAAATCCCAGGCGCGGTTTGACACATAAGACAAAACCACCCAATCTGTGCCGCGGGCAACCAAATCGCACCTATATGTTTCATCGGGCTTGTTGAGATGGCGTTTTAATTCGCAAAACAACACGGCGTTGATCCTATACTATGAAATAGCAGATCAAAATTGTCAAACTCGTGATCAACCAACAGATCCACTGCAACGACCAGCCGCGCTTTTCGCCCAGACCAGAAGAAACACACTGCCCCAGATAACAACCCGTAAAAATGACAAATAATACAATGCCCCACACCATAAAACTGCCCTTTCCTATATCAGCTTGACAACCTCTTCTCGTTCTGCCGATAGCCTGATTGCGTCAATCACGCGAATGGCCTCTAAACATTCCTTCGGTTTAACCAGCAATTCTTCTCCATGTACAAGTGCCGCGCCCACATTATCGTAATACGTGCGATAACTGCCAAACATGGGCGACACGGGGTGCTCTACGGTTTGCCCGCGCTCATTAACGCGCAATTGATAACGCGCAGGGTCTTCTGGAACGGGTACGCCAAAGACTCCTGCCTTCATCGCTGCTTCTTGAGGGTCTATGCCGTATTTTCTGAAACTTCCGAGCGCGCCGCGCACATGATAGCGCGGCTTGGCATACATCCACGCAGTGCCCAATTCTATAAAATATCGCACTCCGTTTGCAAATCTTAGATGAATCAGAGCCAGAGCCTCAACATCGGCCTTGTCCTTGGGATAGCGATATTGCAAATCGGCAAAAACGGTCTCAACTGTCGGACCGTAAAGGCTGAGAGCCTGATCGACCAGATGTGCTCCCCAATCGAGTACGCGCCCTCCACCGTATTTTTTCCACGCACGCCACCCAACATGTGGTCCTCCATAAGTTGTGATATTGGACTCAATTGTATAAATATCGCCCAGTATTCCTTCTGTAAGTATATGTTGCAAAGTCAAGAAATCGCCGTCCCATCGCCGATTTTGATACACACTCAAAAGTACCTGATTGCGCTCAGACGCTTCAATCATTGATAGCGCTTCGGACTCATTCAAACACATAATTTTATCTGTTACGAGATGTTTGCCCGCGTCCATTGCCTGAATAGCCATCGGTGCGTGCGTATCGTGTGGTGTCGCCAGTACAACGAGATCGACATTGTCATCGTCCAATAGCGCGTCAAAAGTGTCATACGTCACAATTTGTGGAAAATCGGCCTCTGCATCTTGACGTTTTTCTAATGAACGCGAACAAACTGCATAGAGTTCGAGTTCAGGTGCCATCTGAATCAATTGTGCGTGAAAGACTTTCCCCCCCAAACCATAGCCCACCAGTCCAACGCGAATCATGATACTCCCTCCAAAAAAAGAAAGGCCGCCTCAAAAGAAGCGGCCTCGAAAATGAACTGACCTGAGAATATACCTGTCAGTTGTACCCTTTCCGAATGCGCCATTACTTCAGCAACATCATGCGTTGAACCTGGGTAAAATCGGCCACTGACATGCGATAAATATAAATCCCACTGGCCACTTGCTTGCCAAATTCATCCGTGCCATCCCAAACGACCGAGTGAAAACCCGCATCCATCGACTCTCGAACTAAGGTGCGAACCTCCTGTCCGAGCAAATTGTAGATCACCAGTTGGACATCACCGGCTACGGGCAACCGATATTCAATCGTCGTGGAGGGGTTAAAAGGATTCGGGATATTTTGCCCAAGAGCGTAATCTTGGGGCATGGGCTTGAGGGAGCCTATTTCAATATTGGTAATCGCATCAATACCGCCAGCCAAATCAACCATCACACCGTCGAGGATCTGAAAATCAGAAGCAAGAGGC
This sequence comes from Candidatus Latescibacterota bacterium, assembly GCA_022822565.1. Lineage (GTDB taxonomy): Bacteria > Latescibacterota > UBA2968 > UBA2968 > UBA2968 > VXRD01. Next base: position 138 of record JAJEAX010000348.1, on the reverse strand, counting down.
GTCTGTGTGGTTTTAAACGTAAACTCGACCAGAGCACCATCGCCACTGACCGCTTGACCATCGACCTTCATCGCGCCAACAGCCACTTGCCCGGGCGTCTTGTTAGACGCGAGAAAGAGCGCGGGTTGTCCGCTGTTC
>JAJEAX010000072.1 GCA_022822565.1 Candidatus Latescibacterota bacterium | reverse complement strand
GAGGGCGCAGGGTCGTGATTCCGAAATGAGGAGTTTTTATGGCTGATCAACCCAATATTCTCTATATCTTTTCCGATCAGCATCGGGGTGATGCGATGGGGTGCGTTGGGCATCCAGTGGTTAAGACGCCAAATCTGGATCGCCTCGCGTCTGAGAGTGTTACCTATACGCAGTGCTATACCAATTGTCCGTTGTGTATGCCGTCTCGCGCGTCTATGATGAGCGGTCTGTATCCGCGCGAACACGGGTTGTGGGCAAATGATCAGGATGCCGATTGTGAGGGTCCCAGCCATGTGCGTCAGGTGCGCGATGCGGGTTATCATACGGCTTTGATCGGGAAGTCACATCTCTATCTTCACGGCGGGGTGCCAGCTTCGCATAGCAGAGATCGCGTTCATGTGCTCAATGCGTGGGGGTTTGAGGATCCGCACGAACTTCACGGTCCGATTGCTTCGGGGAGACACAGTTCGCCTTATACGGATTATCTCGAGGATATGGGGCTGTTGGAGACGCATCGAAAATTTATCAATGATTATCGCATTCCGTGGCAAAGAGGAACGCTCAAGCCCTGGGAGGAACCTCCCTGTCCATTGCCTACGGAGGCGCATTTAGATAGTTATACGGGGCGCACCGCCGCGAATTGGATTCGCGATTACAAGGGCGATAAGCCTTTTTATTTGCAGGTTCTTTGTCCCGGTCCTCACGATCCGTTTGATTCTCCGCAGGAGTACCGGGATATGTACGATCCCGGGGATATGCCGGCTGGTATTATGGATGCGCCGGATGATCCCGTTCCGCTGAATGTTCGACGTATGCAGAGGAGTAAGAATTTGTCGGGTATGACGGTTGAGCAAAAGCAGGTTATGATGGTGAATTATTTTGCGAAGATTACGCTGATTGATCACTATATTGGCGAGATGCTCAACGTGCTTGAGGAGACGGGTCAGGCGGATAATACATGGGTTATTTACAATTCTGACCACGGCGAGATGCTGGGCGATCACATGTTGTATAATAAGATTGTTTTTTACGATGCGTCTGTTCGCGTTCCCTTGATTGTGCGTCCGCCGGGAGGTTCGCGGGGTTGGCAGACCGGGGCTTTGACCGATGTGATTGATGTGGTTGCTTCTATTGTTGATATTGCCAATGCCGAACCTTTGCAGACGGATGGGCGGTCCTTTGTTTCACAGGTTCAAGCAGGTGCTAATGCAGAAGGTGCGCAGAAGGGAAAGGGTGCTGTGATTAGCGAGGTTTTGGGCCATACGATGGTGTTTGACGGGCGGTATAAGCTCGGGGTGGAATCTGTTTCGGAGAGGCCTGTTGAGCTATATGATGTGGAGGCTGATCCGGATGAGATGAATAATCGGGTGGAAGATGCGGAGCTTGAGTCGGTTCGTCAGGATTTGATCGAGACGCATCTCGGACCACTGCGCGACCGCTTTGATCGCGATAAATATCAGCGCTGGGTAAATTTGAGAAGATGAGGGAGTTTTTATGGATCGTTTGAAAGATAAGGTCGCTATTGTTACGGGTGCGGGTACGCGCGAGATGGATGAGAGGAAATTGAGGGGTGTGGGGAGTGCGACTGCGGTGCTTTTTGCCCGCGAAGGTGCGAGGGTCATTCTGGCGGATATTGACGAGGAGAATGCAGAGAGGACCCGGGCGGAGATTCGGGCAGAGGGCGGAGAGGCAGAGGTTGTTTTGGCCGATGTTTCAAAGACGGATGAATGTCGGAAGATTGTGGATGCGGCAATTGAACACTACGGGAAATTGGACATTTTGTTTAATAATGTGGGGAGTTACGGGGCTGGCATGGTGACGGAGATCGATGAGGAACTCTGGGATCGCGTGATGGATGTGGGGCTTAAGAGTATGGTTTTTTTGTGTAAGTACGCGATTCCCGAGATGGCGGCGTCCGGTGGGGGTTCTGTTATTAATATTTCGTCTATTGACGGTATGCGTGCTGGCAATTCGCGCAATGTTCCCTATGGGATTACTAAGGGGGGGATTATCACGCTGACGCGATTGGCAGCGGTTCACCACGGGCGCGAAAATGTGCGTGTGAATAGTATTGCGCCCGGGCATCTTCACACGACTTTTGTGCGTCATATTTCCGAGGAGGCGCGAGAACGCCGCCGCAAAATTGCGCCGCTGGGTACAGAGGGCAATGCGTGGGATATTGCCTGGGCAGCGGTGTTTTTGGGTAGCGACGAGTCGCGCTGGATATCGGGTGTGGTCTTGCCCGTGGATGCCGGGCTTTTTGCGGGGTCGCCGCTGTCTATGGTTGATAATTTGGATGAGGAATAGGTAAAACAAAAAGGAGTTGTTATGGCTTATAAATTTCAACCTGGCAAGATGTATCGGATGCCCACGCATTTCGGTCCGCTTATGGGACCCCGCCAGGGTCCAGATGGTCGCAAATTTGAATGTGTGGATAATCCGAAGAATACGTCGATTTCGGTGTCGTTCCTTTCAAATGCGGAGCAACTCAAGGCACTTTTGCCCGATTGTTTTGAGCTTGGCGGAGAGCCTGTTGTGTCGGTGTATGCCAATTATATGAAGGAAATTGAGTGGCTGGCGGGACGCGGTTACAATATTCTCGGTGTTTCTTTTCCGGCGGTGTTTAAGGGAGAGAAAGACCGTGTTCGAGGGCCTTTTCTTTCTGTGCTTTGGGAAAATCTCTGTGATCCGATTATCACCGGGCGCGAAGAACTCGGGTTTTCGAAGATCTATTGCGAGATGCCCGAGCCGCGTATTACGAGTAGCGAGGCACAAGCTGTTGCGGGGTGGTTGGGGTTCAATTTTCTGGATATTTCGGTGACTAATCTGAGGCCAAAATCCGAAGGTTCGACGCCTGCAAAAGGCGGTGGTGGGAAGGTCGATGGGACGCTTCACTACAAGTATATGCCCCGAACGGGTGTATGGGGTACAGAGGATTTTGCGTATCCGGTTATTACGCCAGCGACAGGGGGACATCGAAAGGTTGAAGAACACCTGATCGGCGATGGGTGTATTACGTGGAACCGCGCGCGTTGGGAAGATTTGCCTACGATGTATAATATTGTCAATGCGCTGGCCGATTTGGAGGTTGTCGAGTATTTGGGCGGGTCGCTTACGCGCACGGTTGGTGGCAAGGATTTGAGCGATCAACGCATCCTGTACTAATGCATGGCTGCGCCACCCGATACGCTGATTGCCTGTCCGGTCATGTAATCGCCATCGGGAGACGCCAAAAATGCAGCGACGTTTGCAACATCTTCTGGCTGTCCAATGCGTCCGAGTGGGTTGTTCTGAGAGGATCTTTCGACCATTCGCGCTTGAAATTCTTCGGTCGATGTTCCGCTGGGTTTTAATCCGCTGGCTATGCCGTGCAGGCGTTCGGTTTCAATGAGGCCGGGGCAAATTGCGTTGACCTGGATGCCGTAAGGCCCCATTTCATGGGCGAGGCATTGCGTGAATCCGATGACGGCAAATTTTGAGGCGCAATAGGCCGCATATCTGGCGACGCCGCGCAGGCCCGCGCTTGATGAGATGTTGATAATTTTGCCTCCGTTATTCCGTTTGATGAGGTGGCGGACAACGGCGCGGGAGCACAAGAAAGTGCCTTTGACATTTACGCGCTGGACGAGGTCGAAAGCGTCTTCTTCTAATTCGGCAACGGGTACGCGGTCCGGTCCGGCGGGGGCACCCGCGTTGTTGACGAGGATGTCGATTTTGCCAAAGTGCGCGCGTGCGGTGTTCACCATTTGTTGGACTTGCTCTGCGCTGGTGACATCGACTTCTGTTGCGAGAACCCGGCGTCCCATTGCTTCGATTTCTTCGGCAACCGCGGGCAATCCAGCCCAGTCGCCGCGGGCATTTGCTTTCAGATCACAGATTGCGATATCGGCGCCTTCTCGTGCGAAGCGCAGCGCGATTGCACGTCCGATTCCGCGTTCACCACTGGCACCGGTTATCAGGGCGACTTTGTTTTTGAGATTGGACATTTCTACCCTTTCGTATGAAGTTGATGATGCCTATTATAGCAAGCCGTAGGGGAGAATGCAACAATACCGAGAGGTTGTGTTATGGACTACACTGTTTTGTCAAAGACTGGCTCGACGCGCGGCACGGCTTATGGGATGAGTAATAAAATTATTACGCACGAGGGCAAGACGCATGTGGTGTGGCTGGATCAGATTCACAAGACATATCTGGCAACTTATTGTCACGAGGCTAAAGTGTGGGGCGATCCAGTTTTTGTGGCGGATGGGGTTGATAATCACGCGGGCGCGGCAATGACGATGGATTCGAAGGGATATCTCTATCTCGCGTTTGGTCCGCATCACAATCCGATGCAACACGCGGTGAGTGTGCGTCCCAATGATACGTCCGCGTGGAAAATGCTTCCGTCTTTTGGCGGTGTGAATGCGACTTATCCCAGTCTGGTGTGTGATGCGCGCGATGTGTTGCATGCGTGTTTTCGGGGGGCGTATCAGCGCGAGCGGCCCTGGGGTCTGTTTTATCAGAAGCGGTCCGTGGATGGGGATTGGACAACGCCGGTGAAGTTGGTCGATCCTCTGGGACCGCCGGCTTATGTACACCTTGAGAATTGTATCCATATTGAAGGGGATGTGCTGTATTTGTCTTTTCATCTGGCGCGGAGCAATGAGGATAATCCGGGAGATACAAAGGGGCGTGGGTTTGGCATTATGCGGTCGCGCGATTGGGGAGAGACATGGGAGACCGTGGCGGGGGAGAGGCTCGACTTGCCCGTGACGCCAGATTCTCCGTGTGTGATTGAATACAGCGATGGGTTTGATGTTCGCATTGGCAATGTGGTAACCTGTGCGGGCGATGTGGTGCTTTTTACGTTGAACCGGCGAGAGGGCGAGTTTGAGGAGACGTTTTTGTATCGCTGGCAAAGGGGGAAGTGGGAGTGCCAGTCTTTTTTGCCTTTGGCTGAGAAAGTTTTTGGGCGGTGTGCGATGTCAGATCGGTGTGTGTTGAGTGTGTCAAAGGATGGTGTGCTGTACGCGGCGGGTGTGGTGTGTAAGCGCGGCGGGCATTGGGCCGATCCGACCAATGCGATTGTGTTGTTTGTATCGCGGGATGTGGGGGAGACCTGGCGGGCGTACCGGATTTCGCCGGAGGATGAGACGGTGTCGGATTGGTTGCCGAGTTTGGAGCGTTGCGCTACGCCTGAGAATAAGATCGGTGTTCCCCAGATTTTGTACACGCACGGTGAGATAGGTGAGGGGTGCAGCCCGGATATCGATACGGAGATTCGGCATGTGTTTTTGGACGAGATTGCCGAGTGCGAAGATGCGCTGGTGGATCGCGCGGTATCGGGGTTGGCAGATGTTGCCGGGTTGCCGTTTTCCAGGTCGCAATGGCAAAAGGTGCGGGGGCAGATTGAAAGACAGGGGCGGCAATATGTCGCTTTGCGCAATGTGTCGGTGGGGTATGATGTGGAGCCACCTCTGGTGTTTGTGCCGGGGGATGTGCCCGAGGGGGAACGGCAGCCGTTTGCGCTGAGTGACGCCGATATTGCGCGGCCAGATGCCGATGATGAACTGGCTTTTTTGCCCGTGAGTTCTCTGGCGCGTTTGATTGCGCAGAGGGAGATTTCACCGGTTGAGTTGACGCGGTTGTACCTGGATCGCCTTGCGCGTTATGGGGAGAAATTGAAGTGTGTGGTTACGCTGACAGAAGATCTGGCGATGGAACAGGCAAAGGCCGCTGAGGCGGAGATCGCAAGAGGTGATTATAGGGGTCCGTTGCACGGCATTCCCTGGGGCGCGAAAGATTTGTTGAGTACAAAGGGTATTCGCACGACGTGGGGTGCCACGCCGTTTAAGGATCAAGTGCCAGATGTGGATGCGAGTGTGGTTGAAAAATTGAGACAGGCGGGCGCTGTGCTGGTTGCCAAGTTGTCACTGGGTGCGCTGGCGTCGGGACCGACGTGGTTTGAGGGTATGACGCGCAATCCGTGGGATACGGAGATGGGATCGAGCGGGTCGTCAGCCGGGTCTGGCGCGGCAACTGCGGCGGGATTGGTGGGGTTTAGTATCGGATCCGAAACGCAGGGTTCTATTGTGTCGCCCAGTCATACCTGCGGCGTGGTGGGGTTGCGCCCGACTTATGGGCGCGTGAGTCGTTATGGGGCGATGGCGCTGAGCTGGACAATGGATAAATTGGGGCCTATGTGCCGTAGCGTGGAGGATTGTGCTGCGGTGTTTCACGCGATTTGTGGACCGGATGGGAGGGATCGCTCGGTGGTGGATGCGCCGTTTAACTGGTGCCCCGATGTGGATTTATCCGGGTTGCGGATTGGGTATCTGGCGTCTGAGTTTCAGGAGGAGGCAGATGGCGAAGATCCCACTGGTGTTTATGCCGCCGCGCTGGATGTGATGCGCGGTTTGGGTGCTGATTTACAACCCGTTTCGTTGCCGGATTATCCGACGGATGCGATTGCGATGGTGCTTCGGGTTGAGTCTTCCGCGATGTTTGACGATGCAACCCTGCGCGGCGAGTTGGATGTGATGACGGAAGCAGATAAGAGTTCGTGGCCCAATACTTTTCGGGCGGCGCGCGCGGTGACGGCTGTGGAGTATTTGCGAGCGCAGCGTTTGCGTGCTCTGTTGATGCGCGATGTGGCGCAGGTGATGCAAGATTGGGATGCGGTGCTGGTGCCGCGCGGTGGAAGGACGAGTTTGGCTGTGACTAATTTGACGGGTCATCCCGCGGTTATTTTGCCGTGTGGGTTTGCCGAGGGTACGCCGAGAGGGTTGACGTTTTTGGGCAATTTGTACGATGAAGCGACGATTCTGGCTGTTGCACGAGCCTATGAACAGGCTACGGATTGGCACGCTATGCATCCGATAGTATGAGAGGTGTTATTCGTTTAGAATAGATAAGAGGAATTGGCCGTAGCTATTTTGCGCCATGGTTTGCGCGAGTTGTTCGAGTTGTGCGGCGTCGATGTATCCCCGGCGATAGGCGATTTCTTCGATGCACGCGATTTTGAGGCCCTGGCGTTCCTGAATTGCCTGGACAAATCCCGATGCCTGGTGAAGCGATTCAAATGTGCCGGTGTCGAGCCAGCAATACCCGCGGCCGAGCAATTCGACTTCGAGTTGTTGGCGTTTGAGATATTCTTCGTTTACATCGGTGATTTCGTATTCTCCGCGCGCCGAGGGTGTGAGGTTTTTGGCGATGTCAACGACCTGATTGTCGTAAAAATAGAGGCCGGGAACGGCGTAGCGCGATTTGGGGTGTTCGGGTTTTTCTTCTATGCCGATGATACGGCCTTTGCTGTCAAATTCGATGACGCCATATCGCTCGGGGTCGGTTACTGAATATCCGAAGATGAGACCGCCTTTGGTGAGTTTTCCGGCTCGATCTAATATTGCGCCGAGTCCGTGGCCGTAGAAGATGTTGTCGCCAAATATTAGACAGACGGGGTCGCGGTCTATAAAATCGCTTCCGATCACAAATGACTGGGCAACGCCTTCGGGGCGCGGTTGTTCGGCATAAGTGATGTTGAGGCCGATATAGGAGCCGTCATCGAATAAACGTCGGTAGAGGGGCAGGTCGTGGGGGGTGGAGATGATCAAGATATCGCGGATGCCGGCCAGCATGAGGACGGAGAGGGGATAGTAGATCATGGGTTTGTCGTAAACGGGCTGGAGTTGTTTGCTGACCACGCGCGTGATGGGATAGAGGCGGGTGCCAGCTCCACCTGCGAGTAAGATGCCTTTCATAATATTGTCTCCTAATGTTTAGGCGTTTAATATGGACACTGGTATGCGATATTGTCAAGGGGTAGAACACATGAGTTGGTTGTTGGTTCAACTTTTAAGGAGGTGTAAATGAGCGATAAAGGGTATGCGAATCCCGAGTTGTTGATTTCGCCGAGGGATTTGTATGAGAGGGCTGCCGATGTTTGCATTGTGGATACGCGGCCGACGCATGCTTATGTCGCCGGGCATATTCCGGGTGCGCTTCATCTGGATCTTTATTCAATCAGTTTGAACGATACCCGCGAACAGGCTTTTGATGCGTTTATGTGGATGCTCGGTTATTTGTTCGGCAATCGGGGTATTGGTACGGATAAGACGGTGGTTTGGTACGAGGATGATTCCGGGGTGCGTGCGGCGCGCGGTTTGTGGATTTGTGAATATCTGGGCCATCCCGATGTGCGTGTGCTGGATGGGGGATGCAATGCGTGGCAGGCTATGGGCTATGAATTGACGACGGATTGTGAGGAGGCTGCGCCCGCGGAGTTTGTCGCAGAGGCGGTGCCGGGGCGTCACATGGGGGCCGATGTTTTAAATGGTCTTTTGGGGCGCGAGGATGTTGTGCCTCTGGATACGCGGGGTGACGATGAGTATTTCGCGCGCAATGTGCGGGCTGCGCGAGGGGGGGCTATTCCCGGTGCTGTGCATGTTGAGTATGTGAACAATCTGGATGAGGCGGGGGCGTTTAAGCCGGCAGATGAGTTGCGGGCGATGTACGAGGCTGTGGGTGTTTCGCCCGATAAGGAAATTGTGCCTTACTGACAAGGGGGATACCGCTCTTCCCAAACGTACCTGGCACTGCGGTTGCTGGGTTATGAAAAGGTCCGAAATTATATCGGGTCGTGGAAAGAGTGGGGTGACCGGCTGGATTTGCCGGTCGAAGTGCCTGAGGAGAAGTAATATATGAGGAGGTCATATCTTGGATTATAATAATCGTCCCAATGTTCTCATTTTGATGTCCGACCAGCATCGCGCGGATTGGATGACGTGTGCCGGGAATAATACGGTGCCCACGCCGATGATTGATCGCGTGGCTGCGCGTGGGGTGCGGTTTGAGAATGCTTATTGTCCCTATCCGGTGTGTACGGCTTCGCGTATGTCGCTGTTGACGGGTTTGTATGCACACAGTACGGGGGCAATTAATAATAATGATCGGCTGGATTGGCGCTATCGCACGGTGGCACATCATTTTGCCGATCACGGATATTTGACGAGTTTGATCGGCAAGATGCATTTTAACGATGCACATAATCACGGGTTTGCGTCGTATTTGTCGATTAACGATTGGTTGATGTATTTGGGTCCGAAGGTCGGGCATTATGCGAATGAGATCGCCAATCACGCGATAGGCGAGGGGTTTTTCGATTCGGTTTTTGATACGGGGAGCGGGTTTCCCGATGTGTCGTCGCTGTGGGATGACGCAAGCCCCTGGGCGGGCAATGTGGCGCGGTGGGATTTTTCGAGTACGGCTTCGCCGCTCGATGCCGAGGACCATCTGGATATGTTTGTGGCGCGCGAGTCTGTGAAGTTTATGCGCGAATATCGCGATCAGCCGTTTTTTCTGGTGGCGAGTTTTATGAAGCCCCATCCGCCTTTTTACCCGCCGCGCGAATGGGCAGAGCAGTTTTCGCCGGGATCGATAGATCTGGTGGAGGTGGGGGATAGTACGCAATATCCGGGGCATATTCAAAAACGGATTGATAGGACGCAGGGTATGGGTGAGAAGCGGCTTCGGGCGCATAAGGCGGGGTATATGGGCAATCTGGCGTTTGTCGATTATTGTATCGGGCGCGTGCTGGATGGGCTGGAGGAGTTGGGGTTGGTGGAAGATACGATTGTGGTCTATACTTCGGATCACGGCGAGATGGGCGGTGAGCACGGGTTGTATCAGAAGTTTTGTATGTTTGAACCTGCGGTGAAGGTGCCTTTGATTGTGAGTTGTCCTTCTCGCTTTCCAGAGGATCAGGTGGCTTCTGCGTTGACCGAATATTTTGGGCTGTATCCCACGCTTTCAGAGTTGTGCGGGTTGTCGGTGCCCGATCGGACGACGTTGGTGGATTTTGAAGGGGCTTGTGAGGTAATGGATGCGAAGAGTTTTGCCAGTCTTGTGCGCGATCCCGATACGCCAGGTCCCGATGCCGCGTTTTCCGAGCACGGGTTGCGCTCTTCCGTACCTCAGTATATGGTGCGGGCTGAGCGGTTTAAGTACGTTTATAATGGTGGTGGTTCGCGGCATGAGTTATACGATTTGGCAAATGATCCGGGCGAGTGTGTCAATTTGATTGATAATCGAGATTTTGCAGGTATTTGTGCGGATTTACAGGAGAAATTGTTCGCGTGGTACGATCCAGATGCTAATCCTTATCGCGAACGGTGATATTGAGGTATTGGAGGGGGCTATGGCAGACCGAAAAACTTGTTTGATGCAGGCGATGCGGGGTGAGATAACTGTTGATGAGGCAGCCGATCAATTGGGTATTTCGCACCGGTCGTTTCGGGATTTTCAACGGCGGTTTTTGCGCCAGAAATTGCCCGGGACGCAGGAGACGGTAAAAGCACCAGTGGATCAGCCGGTGACGGTGTTGCGCGATAGTTGGGGTGTGGCGCATATCGAGGCGGCTTCGATGGCGGATTGTTTTACTGCGCTGGGATATGCTATGGCGCAGGATCGGCTGTGGCAGATGGATTATATGCGGCGGTTGGCGCATGGGCAGTTGTCGGAGATTTTGGGAAAGGATTATTTGGCGCAGGATCGCTTGCACCGCACGATTGGTTTGACGCGCGCGGCACAGGGAGCGGCTTCGGCGATGTCGGATGAGGTGAAGATGGTGTTGCAGTCGCTGGGCGGCGGTGTCAATGCGTGGATGGAAGCGATGGGTGATCGGCGTTGTGTCGAGTTCGATTTGCTGGATTACGATCCCGCGCCGTGGACGGTGGTGGATTCGATTGCGATATGGAAATGGCGGTGGTGGATGCTGACGGGGCGGCTGAGTGGGGTTGCGGTGAATGAGGCGGCCAAACGCCATTTGTCTCCCGATTTGTTCGATTTGTTTTTGACGACAGAGGCTTCAGAAGAGACCATTGTTCCGTCTGATGAACCGGCTGGTGTGGGGGGATACGATACGGGGATTGGCAG
>JAJEAX010000336.1 GCA_022822565.1 Candidatus Latescibacterota bacterium | reverse complement strand
ATAAACCCCGATATTCAGGCAGCCCTATCCGGCATGTTTTTCAATCAATACGCTCAAACCTTTGAAACAATCACCGCCCAACTTCGCCAGGCCATCCAGGCCAACCCGGATGATCCCATTGCCTGTTATGAATTGGCCAATGCCTACAACGAACTCGACCGCATCGACGAAGCCACAAAATACTACCATCAAGCCCTACAACGCGATTCCACACTCGCCGATGCGCATTTCAAACTCGGCCTAATTGCACACCGCAAAGGAAATCATGAACAAGCCATTGACCACCTCCAAAAAGCAGCAACATACAACACCCAATTCACCCGCGTCCATTTTCGCCTCGGCACCATCCTCTACCTGATCGAGCGCTATGACGCGGCGATCAAAGCCTTTTCAAAAGCCATCGAAGTCGAACCCAATTACGTCATCCCGCGCTATCACCTCGGCCTGAGCTATCTCGCAAACGCGCAGGCAGACAGCGCTTATGAAGCCTTTCAGAAATACGCAGAACTCACCTCAGACGACCACCGCCCATATTTCCAAATGGCCGAGATTGCACAGCAAAAAGGAGAAAACGAACGCGCAATTAACGGATATATGCGCGCAATCGCCATCAGCCCTATTCACGTACCGTCACACCTCCGCCTGGGCTATCTTCATGCCGAGCACCAGCGCTTTGACCTCGCCATCCAGCAATTGCAAACCGCGCTGCGCCTGCAACCCGATCACCCAAATGCCGAAAAAATCCTCGCCGATATCCAGAAATGGACACCATGAACCTCCTTAAAAAATGCAGTGCCGAATTTATCGGCGCATTTGCCATCGTATTTGGCGGATGCGGAGCCGTCGCCATCAACCAGCTATCCGAAGGCGCCATCACCCATGTGGGTATTGCGACATCCTTTGGCCTCATCGTCATGACAATGGTCTATGCCACCGGGCACATATCGGGCGCGCACTTCAACCCCGCCGTCACCACCGCCTTCGCCTTCACCCGCCACTTTCCCAAACGCGAAATCCTGCCCTACATCGCAGCCCAATGCCTCGGAGCCATCACCGCCAGCGGCATTCACCTGTGGTCTCTCACACCCATCTTAAAAGCAAAACACCCGGATCAAATCCTCAACCTGGGTGTCACACAACCGATGGACAATCTTTTTGCCACTGCTTTCATCTGGGAATTCTTGCTCACCTTCTTCTTAATGCTCGTCATCATGGCCGTTGCCACGGACTACCGCGCCACAGGTCAAGCCGCCGGCCTGGCCATTGGCGGCACCATCTGGTTTGAAGCCATGTTTGCCGGTCCGCTATGCGGCGCCTCCATGAATCCAGCACGCAGCCTGGGTCCCGCCCTGGCCGCTGGTGATTGGACACATTTTCTCGCCTACGTATTCGGCCCCACTCTCGGCGCAACAGCAGGCGCGTTCTTTTACGAATTTATCCGTTGCCATTCCGAACCCGGCACCGACGTCAAAGGTTGTTGTTAAAAATGCAACCACAGATAAACACAGATGAACACAAAGAAAAAGGCTCAGATTCTATGAACCGCGTACTCATCCTCTGCACGGGCAACTCCTGCCGAAGCCAGATGGCGCAAGGGCTATTTAGCCATCTGAGCAACGGCACTTACGACGCCTATAGCGCAGGCGTCAGCCCCACAACAGTCAACCCATTGGCCATTCGCGCCATGCGTGAAATCGGCATCGACATATCCCGCCACACATCTGACAGCATCGACCTCTATCTCAATCGGGACTTTGACCTCGTCATCACCGTCTGCGACAACGCACAAGAAAATTGCCCGATCTTCCCAGGAGCCAAAAATACGCGACATTGGCCCTTTGAAGACCCCGCCGATGCCCAGGGCACAGAAGAAGAGCGCATGCGCGTATTTCGCAAAGTACGCGACCAAATACGCGACCAAATCGCAACCTTTCTCCACACCCCTTAGTGCTATCTTCCCGCCTTTCTAACACAATTGTCACACAACCTTGACAATATAGACATTTAGAAAAGGTACTTTGGACTATATCAAAAATTCACCTTTTCTAATAGTGGGAAGAGCCATGAACACGGACGCAAAGCAGTGGATTACACCCAAAATTACACGCACCAAAAACCCAATACACGACCTCAAAATCACCTACAAGCGCACGATGCATATCTGCATGGGCATCGCACTCGTCTTACATATCGTTGTTGGCATCGCATTTCCCACATTTAAAGCCAGTGCGCGCAAAATTGAACGCAAGTCCATCATCATTGAAAACGTAGATATTCCCGAAACGCGCCAGATTCACCGCCCACCACCGCCCCCACGTCCCGCCATACCCATAGCAACCGAAAGCGCGGACGTACCCGACGACGTAACCATTGAAACAACCGATCTCGATTTTGAACAACTCTCCGCAGATCTGCCGCCGCCACCGCCCCAGGATAATACCGAGGAGGAAACAGAAGAAATCCTCGAATTTTTCATGGTCGAGCAAAAGCCCGAAGTAATCAAACAAGTGCCGCCAGAATATCCCGAAGTAGCCCGCAAGGCCGGCATTGAAGGCTCCGTCATCCTGAAAGTACTCATAGAAAAAGACGGAAGCGTTTCACAAGCCATGGTGGTCAAAGGCAAAGACATCTTGCAACAAGCAGCACTCAACGCCATCTATCAATACCGTTTCAGCCCTGCACAGCAAAATGACAAACCCGTCAAAGTCTGGCTCACCATGCCCATACGCTTCCAACTGATCCATTAATCCCTCCACCTTTCTCACACCCCTATAAAAAAAGCCTCGAGATAACTCGAGGCTTAAAAAAATTTCTGTGCCGGGGTATTATTTACCATCATTTAAAATAGATACCGATTATACCGCCGATAATCACAGACAAGAGTCCCAACTGCCAATATAACAATTTATCTATACGGTTTGTCGTATTATCTATACGAGTTGATATGGCACGCATGTCTTGTCTATACTCAGCCTGGTCCTTAACCATTTGATCTATGATGCGATCTGATACGGCACGCATATCTTGTCTATACTCGGTCTGGTCTTTAACCATTTGATCTACGATGCCTTCAAGCCGCCCGATGTGCCTATCCGTATCTTGTGATCGGTCTGTGACAGCCATATCCTATTCCTCTCGTGTTAGTCTATCCAAAAATATAGCATAAATGCCTCTCGATCAAAAGGCGATTTTTTGCTATTCCACTACGCCCATACCACACGCGGGCCATCCACATAATCCAAAAATCGATTTGCAATATCGGCCTGTGCCGTATCCCCCGTATGCACAATCACGCGCCAGCGAAACGTCATAGACGCGCCCTCAGCCAAATGGTGATCGGACTTGAACATCCAGCAATTGGGCGCAAACAACCCATAACCGCGCACATGCCATGTGGTGGGATATCGGAAATTCTGCGGATGATCAAAAATGGCAAACCCCGCCACCTCATCGCCCACAGGACCGTAGTAATCCATCCAGTGTGACGGCAGCGACCAGCACCCCGTCTCATCGGTCGCACCATAGGCATTGCGCATCTGCCCATCGGCATTGGCATCCATCGACGGATTCACGCGAATACACAAAAATCCACCCTCCTTTGTATCCCCAATCGTCACCGCACCGTGAGAAGCTTTAAGCGTCAGCGCAATATCCAGAACCGCGGCATCCCGCCCCGAATCGTACAGCCGATACGAACGACTATCGCTCATCAGCGCGCGGTTGCCCTCATACCACGTATTTTCCGAAGCGATCACAAGAGACAATGGATTGTGCGAAACAGAAATATCATCCTGTGCCGTGCGCCCATATCCCGGTTGATTGGGTCGTTCGTTCCAGCAATCCACCCCATTTATAGCCCCCTGCATCAAAGTCAAACCCCGCTGCCAGGGATGTTCACCCTCCCCCCATGCCGCCATCGGCTCCCGCAACATATTGGTTCCATTCGGCGTCAAAATCGGATTGATAACCGGCTTGGGATAATCCGTCGTATGGTGAAACGTCATAAACGGCGACCCCGATAGAGAAACACTGAGTTTACCATCGGCATCGCGCGACGAAATCCCCGCAGCCGCATCGGCACTATCCAATGCCAACACCTCAAAACTCGCCTCCTCACCCCCGCCCAGCGCGGGCAGATTAACGTGATAAACGGGCGCAGACGGATCGCGCTCGGCAATCAGTACCTCACCTCTACCTTTCAACTGCAACAACGGTGCTTCACATCCCTCTGGGGCGGAAAAACTCGCCAGATGCGCCGGACGAGAACGCGGAATCGAAAGCGTCAATTTCATGTGCAAAAACTCCTCCTGTAATCACAAAAGTGAAAAAATTGTCCTGCTGATTGAAAAAAACGGCCAAAAAACGGCCAAAATCTGGCACGATAGTTCAGTTGTGCAAATACCGTGCCAGACTACGGACTCAGCTCCAACCTGCTCTGTAAATTCCCCACGATATCTTCCCAATCCATCAACAGGGGATGGTACTCATCGGCGGCCCACAACTCGGACTGCGTGCGATAATTCGGACTGAGTGGATGTCCCGACTGTCCACCTGCCGCCGTCGCCATACTCTGCGCCGGATTGCTCATATCCACCACCATCCGATAGGTCGAAAGCGAACCAACCTCAAACAACTTGCCAAAATTATACCCCGTCGCACGCACAGTTCCCGTACTCCCCGACGACTCAAAAGGTCCCACATCAAACATCTCTGACAACGCCCCACCATCACTCAAGGGATGCCGAAAAGTCACAGTGTGCAAACGCCCCCAGCGCCACTGCGGCTTTCGCGGCCCCACGCGTCGGCGCAACCAATCCAGCGCATCGCCCAATGCCGCCTGCACCTCCGCATCCAGATCCCAATCATCCGGCGTCCAATCCGACGCCTGACCCGTCAACACCTGCCGCGCCACACTGCCACCTCGCCCCACCACCACTTGAACCACATGATCGGGAAACCGAACCCGCACCACCCGCCGCACCCAATGCTCCCAAAATGTCGTAAACACCGTAGCGGCGACCGAATCAACCGAATACGCGCCATCCCAGCCGCGCAATAACGCACCCAGATCACGCAAGCGTTTATTTCCCGCTCTCAGTGCAATCTCTGCGACAATCGGCGCCAGGTCTTCCCCTCGCCCGTGGACAACATCGGCGTGAATAGCACCCGTACTCTCCTGCGTATGCGTTTCCAATTCCTCAATACGCGCCCTGATCCTCCGAAACCGATACCCCTCCGACCACGAACCCAGCGACAGATAAGGACCTCGACCGCCCCACGGTGGATTATTTGCCGTCGCCACCCAATTGCGCTCGGGATCCACCAGATGCGGCAATTCGTCAAAAGCGTGCGGCGCGCCCCATTCGTGATCCGGATCATTTGCCTGGCGGAACCCAAAATCCCCCACCTTGCGCGTTGGCACATGCCCGACCACATGGTATCCAAGCCGTCCATCGGAATCGGCAAACACAAAATTTAAAATGGGCATCGGCCATTGGGCGAGCGCATCCAGAACCTGCGCGACATTTTTTGACCGCATCAGCCCCAGCATCGCCTCAAAACCCGTTGTCGCCTCAGACCCTATCCAGCGCATAGACAACACAGGCTGCTCCCCATCATCTACAGCAGGCACAAACTCATTGATAATCGGGCCGCGACGGGACCGGCGAATCACCAGCACATCCGCTGCGGCATCGCGCACGGCAATCGCCTGTTCCTCCACCTCAAACGAATGCCATGCATCCCCATCCCGGTACAAACTCTCATCCTCCGCCGACACATCTTCAACGTACAAATCGCGCACCGAAGCCGAGTGATTGGTCACGCCCCACGCCGTATCGCGCGTATGCCCCAGATAAATACCCGGCGTCCCCAAAAAAAACGCACCCACGGCATCCATACCCGGTGCACGCACCTGCGCCTGATACCACTGCCTGCACAAACTCACATCATTGTGCGGATCCGTTGCCAGCACGGGTTTGCCATTCGCCGTTCGCTCGCCCCCAATCACCCAATTATTGCTGCCAATCCCCGTATCGTATCCCCCCACACCAGCCGGTTCATCAGACGGAACAATGGTCTCTTCTGAAGCCTCTGTCGTCAAAAACAAATCGAACAAATCGGGAGACAAATGGCGTTTGGCCGCCTCATTCACCGCAACC
>JAJEAX010000402.1 GCA_022822565.1 Candidatus Latescibacterota bacterium | reverse complement strand
TGGTATTATCAAGGCATTGGGCTAATATATAACCCTGAACCCCTGATATGCAAGACAAAAATGTTTCACAATCGTCACAAAATTGAAAAATTGCATTTGCTTTGTATGTCGCTTATTTTATTATCGTTAGTGAGGATAAGGCCCATGAAAGCAAAACGGGAAACCAGTGTAATACACCGCGTCACGCGGTATGATGGCTCTATTGGCAAATCTGTAAATGATGTGCTGGTCGTAGAAGAGCCACTTGATATTCGCGTTGCCGGAGAATCCGTTGCCGTGACCATGCGAACGCCGGGGGCAGACCGCGCTCTTGCGCTGGGATTTCTGTATGGTGAGGGCATCATCCGTGAAATCCGCGATGTCGGGCGTGCGGAACACTGTGGGCGCCCGGGGACTCCTGAGTATGGAAATGTCATCGATGTTCTCCCTCGTCCGGGTGAGATGCTTGATCCCGAAAGGATTCGAGCAGGACGACGAGGCACACTGACTTCATCGGCGTGCGGGGTATGTGGGCGCGAGCAGATAGAAGATATGATGCAGCGGTGCCAACCCATTGGCGACGCCCGTGCCGTTCAAGCGGCAATGATTTTTTTTGCACAGGAGCAAATGCGTCAATCCCAATACGTGTTTGCACAAACAGGAGGGGTTCACGCTGCTGCCGCATTTTCAGAAGCGGGAGATATGTATTGCTGTTTTGAAGATATTGGACGGCACAATGCAGTAGATAAGGTTGTGGGTCATTTGCTCGAAACGCATAATATAGTAGAAGGGGAGGGCGTTCATATACTCGCGGTAAGTAGCAGAGCGAGTTTTGAAATCGTGCAAAAGGCCGTTGTTGCGCGCATACCTGTCGTGGTTGCCGTATCTGCGGCGAGTTCATTGGCAGCAGATCTTGCACAGGCGATGGGAATAACCCTCATTGGCTTTGCACGCGATAAAAGGATGGTCGTTTATACAGGAACTGTGCAATAGAGTGGGGAAGGAAGTCTCGCATTTTACTATAAGCGGTTGGGCTGGTTGGCCTAACCGCTAAATTTTGCCATCTATGGGAACACTATTTGCAAATTTCAGGTCTAATCGTTGGCAATGGTAAATGAGGAGCATACTAATGGTCATTCGGATTTCAAACCTGACAAAAATATATCGCCGTGGCGCAGTTCCCGCCCTGGACGATGTCACATTGACCATTCCTCACGGAACATTTGGTCTGTTGGGACCCAACGGTGCGGGCAAAACAACGTTGATCAAAATTTTATCGACCCAGATGGACGCATCGAGCGGCAACGTGACCATGGATGAGTTCGACCTCGTAAAAGACCGCACAGAAATTCGCCGGCGTCTGGGATATTTGCCTCAGCATTTTGGGACTTATCCCCAACTGACTGCCTGGGAATTTCTCGATTATATGGCTGTTCTCGGCGGTATGCACAATAGAAGCGCGCGTCTAAATCGCGTAGAACAAGCTTTAAATGAAGTCGGATTGTACGAAGCGCGCAATCGGCGCTCGGGCACGTTTTCCGGGGGCATGATGCGCCGCCTTGGCATTGCACAGACCATTTTGACCAACCCAGAGTTTCTCATTGTCGATGAGCCCACCGTGGGGCTTGACCCGGAAGAACGCATCCGGTTCCGAGGCATTTTGGGACGCTTGAGCAGTGATCGCGCAATTTTGATTTCCACACACATTGTGGGCGATATTTCAAGCACCTGCGAAGATCTCGCGGTCCTGGATACCGGACGGCTGATCTTTCGCGGTTCTCCCGGAGAACTCATTTCAAAAGCCGATGGCAAAACGTGGGAAGTGCAGGTTGATGACGCTGGCTTTGAAATGCTGTCGCGCGTGTTTCGCGTAGTCACAGTAAATGTTGAGGGCGACATGATGCGTTTGCGTATGGTGGGCGATGGCGAGCCACCCGCTGATGCCGAAGCAGTCGCGCCCAATCTCGAAGATGCCTATGTCTATTTCGTCGGAGGCGATACCACAGGCGAAATCGCCGCGTAAAGGATCAATACCATGTTATCTATCTTTCACAATGTATGGGGCGTTGCGCGTTATGAACGCAAAATGCTCTTGCGAACCACAAAATTCCGTATTTTGGGCGGTCTGGGGATGAGCATTCCCGTTTTGCTCGGCATTGGCTTTGCCATAGCAGAAGCCAATGGTGCTGAACTGCCCGTGGGAATTGATTCTTATGTCCCATTTTTGGTGTACAGTTTCTTGCAGACCATTGTCATAGCATTTATTGTGGGAGATTTTAGAGCAGCGGATGAACAGGCGCATATTTACGAAGTCGTGGCCGGGCGTCCTATTTCGACTGCGGAACTGGTTGCGGGTAAGTATATGGGCATTGTTAGTGCGCTTGTCTTTTTGAGCCTGGGGGTTCTGCTTTTAACTCTGAGTATCCAGGCGGCAAAAATCAGCATGACGGGCAATCCATTTATAATAGAACCCTATATCGGATACCTCGTATTCATGAACCTGCCCGCTCTGATTTTTATGTCTTCTGTGACATTTTTTCTCGGTGCGTTGTTGCGGCGGCAAGCGGCAGTTGCCCTGATTGTGATCGGGTATTTGTTGGCCGTCCTGTTATTCCTGGGCAGGCGATATGACGGCATCTACGACTTCGGTGCTTTTTTTATGCCTCTGTATTATTCCGATCTGATTGGTCTGGCAGATATTACGCAAGTGGGGCTACAACGCCTGTTTTATGTCTTGCTCGGCATTGGGTTTTTTGGCTTTTCAATCGATTGGTATCCCCGTCTTGCACATTCCCTGATCGCGCGGTGGTTTGGCCGCGGCTGTGCCCTCACCGGTTTTGGACTGGCTGTGGGCCTTTACTTTTATATGGATGCAGCGGCACAAGACCGGACAGCGTATCGCAATTCGCAGTTAGAGCAACAGGAGGCGGTTGCGAATATTCCCGTCGCAGAAATAACCCATTACGATCTGGCATTGACGCTTTTGGGAGAGGATCCATTTGCCGCCTCTGGCACGATTAAATTGAGAAATCCCCACAAATCCTCTCTCGATACGCTGATCCTTTCGCTCAATCCCGGATTCAAAATCCAGAGTCTGACGCGCAGTGATGGCGGCACAATAGCGTGGGAGCGGACGGGAAGCGTGATTCGCGTCGTGCCCGATACCCCCCTGCAATCGGAGCGAGAACTCGATCTGGTGTTGGCTTATGCGGGTGATATTGACACGGATGGTTTTGATCTCAAACGGGAAAAAGCAAGACCGAAGCTGCGCAAACGCGAGGGGCCATTTAATAAAGGATCTTTGACGGCGTGGATTCGCGACAATTCCATCTTTTTGCCTCCGCGCAGCCGATGGTATCCGGTAACGGGCGTTGATTACGGATATGAAGATGCGCGTGCGGTCTCCTTTTCAACGGCAAATTTACAAATAACATATCCGCAAGGCATTGAAGTCATTACTCAGGGGCAGGTCGGCAAGACCGATACACTCGACACACAGATAACACGTCAGTGGATCGTCGAAAAACCCGTGCCCGTCCTATCGCTGAATGCGGGCGAATACCGCGTTTATCGCGCGACCATTCACGACGTCGAATGCGCCCTTTACGCCCATCCATCGCATCTGCGTCCGGTCCGATTTTTTGAAGGTGCCGAAGAAGAGATTTTGCGTGCACTCGGGCAAATCATGGACGCAATGGAACAGGAATCGGGCATGAAATACCCCTATTCCAGTCTTTCTCTCGTGGAAATCCCCTTCCATGTTCAATGGTATTACGAAGGCTGGGAAGAAAAGGGCGGTTTGACGCAGCCCGGTGTGTTAATGATAGAAGAAGATGTGTTCATGCGGCAGCAATTTACCCGCGATTTTAAGCGCTATCAGGAGCGCTCGCGCGGCAATCGAGAACCCAAAGACATCAAAAAAGATCTTTTAGTACGCGCGGTTTTTTCGACCTTTTTTTCCAGAGAAGGAAATTCGGGCAGACGGGGACAGCCTGGCGGATTATTTCGCAGCCCTGTTGTTCAACTCTGGGCTTATGATAAGCAGTTTGTAGGCGAACATTATTCCCTTCTCAAAAAGGGCATGCCCCTGTATCTCCAGAATGATTTGAGTTCCAATATGACTTCTGCTTTTTATTCGAGCCAACGACGCGGTGGCGGACGCGATGGACCTGGAGGACGCGGCGGACCAGGCGGACCAGGCGGACGTGGCGGATCGAGCAGGGGATCGGGTGCTGCCTGGGATACGTTGATTGCGAAAATGCAACGCAAGTCATTTGCCGAATTAAATCCCGAAAAGCAAGCCAGCCTCTATCGCCAGGTTCTCGACACAAAAGGTCCCGCACTTTTTCAAATGATGGAATCTTTTTTAGGTGAGGAAACATTTCGCACGGTCTTAGACGATATAGACCACAACCACAAATACGAAAACATCGATTTTTCGACCTTTGAACGCGCTGCTGTGGGCGATACCACAGAAAGCGAAGAGAGCCAAAAATTGCAGCGTCTCGTCAACGACTGGATTTTCAGTACAGAAATCCCGGGCTATACCCTCACAAGGGTAAAAGCTCTGAAGATGGACGACGGTTTTGGTATGGTGGTCTATCAATTGATTTTGCGAATTAAGAATAGCGAACCGGGCAGGGGATATGTGCAAATTACGGCTACGGGGCGGGGCGATGAAGCCGTAAAGGGCGTAGAGATTGAAGGTGGACAGGAAATTGAAGTCTCGATGGTTCTGTGGGAGCAGCCCTTCAGGGTGATGGTCGAACCCTTTTTTGCACGCAATCGGCGACCTTTAATGTCCCCCGTGCGCGTTCCCGAA
>JAJEAX010000051.1 GCA_022822565.1 Candidatus Latescibacterota bacterium | reverse complement strand
CACACGGGGATGGTGACAAAGAAATTGTCAAAGCGAATACCCGTGGCAGCAATGCGGTCGAGATTGGGGGTGCGAATTTCTGGATTGCCGTAACATCCAGCAGCCCAGGGTCCTTGATCATCGGTGAGGATAAAGATGATGTTGGGGGCCATGACCATTGGTTATTCCTTTCAATTTTGAGCTATACAGGAGCTTTATATACTGTGAGCGCAATGTACACGCATCGACCAAGCTTGTCAATAGTGAGCAAAAAAGGCCGGTTGCAAAAGCAATCGGCCTTTTGTATTGAGACAACGCGATTAATCTGCTGCGCGATTCAGATCTGCGCGGAATGCGCTGCGTTCGCGCCCGATGAGGCGGTAGAAGGCGTTGATGAGGTCTTCGAGAATATTGTAAGTAATGGGGACGAGCAAGAGGGTGATGACGGTTGCAAAGAGAACGCCAAAACCGAGGGATATGGCCATTGGCACCAGGAATTGCGCCTGAAGGCTTTTTTCTAATAGCAGGGGCGTGAGGCCGAGAAATGTTGTGACTGAGGTCAAGAGAATGGGACGGAAACGCACGGCACCGGCTTCTCTGATAGCTTCGGAAAGTGCGTGGCCTTTTTCGCGTTGTTTGTTGATAAAATCGACCATGACCAGACTGTCATTGACGACGATACCTGTAAGTGCAACGATGCCAAATACAGAGAGAATAGAGAGATTAAATCCAAGAGCGACATGGCCCCAGACCGCGCCGACGATTCCAAATGGGATGGCCCCCATCACAATGAGGGGTTGGACATAGGATTTGAAGGGAATGGCGAGCAAAATATAAATGATGAGCAAGGCGATAACAAAGCTTTGGGCCAGTCCCTGTAGCATTTCGGTTTGTTCTCTTTGCTGGCCTTCAAAATCGTAGCGCACGCGGGGGTGGTCTGCCAGTATTTGAGGTAAGACTGTGCGGGTGAAATCGGCAATAATTTCGTTTGCATTGGCGATGCTTATATCGACATCGGAAGTGACGTTGATAACTCTCTGGCGGTCGGTGCGGCGGATGGATGCGTAGCCCCGGCCGAGTTCGGCACTCGCGGCGATTGAAAAGGGCACTTCGCCACCACTGGGCGTGCGAATGTGCATGTATTCGAGGTTGCCGAGGGACCGCCGCTCTGATTCGGGATAGCGCACCATCACGCGGATGTCGTCGCGTCCGCGCTGAATGCGTTGTGCTTCTTCGCCGTAAAATGCCTGTCTGACCTGGCGCGCGAGGTCGGCCAATGTGATGCCCAGAGTTTCGGCCTGTCGGGTGAGGGAGAGTTTCACTTCCTCTTTCCCCGGGCGAAATGAATCGGCGATGTCAAAGACACCGGGATAGTCAGCCAACGCGCTTTTGAATTTTTCGGCGACTTCGCGCAATTCGCCGTAGTCGGGGCCTGAGAACTGGATATTGATGGCTTCGCCAGTTGAAAATAGCGAGGATGAGTAGGTCAGTTCGACCGCGTCGGGAATAGCGCCAGTGAGTTTGCGCCAGCGGTTGGCAATTTCCTCACTGCTGATGTCGCGATTTTCCGAAGGCACGAGTTCAATATAGACTTCGCCCAGATGTGCCGATGAAAATGAGGCGGCATTTCCAGTGGGTGGACCTTGTGCTGCGCGATAGGGCTGTTCACCTACTGTTGCGAAAACATGGCGAAATACCGCACCCGACGCTTCACTTTCTATTTCGCGTTGTAGTTGGCGGGCTGACGCCTCCAGGCGGCGCACTGCGGTCTCTGTCACCTCGGCAGGTGTGCCCTGAGGCATGGTGAGCATAGCTGCGATATTATCGGCTTCGACGTTGGGAAAAAAGACGAACTTGATCCACCCGCCGCCAACGAGCCCCACGGTGAGAAAGAGCGTGGCAACACCCCCCGCGAGGGTCAAATAACGCCACTGAAGCGCCCATTCGAGAAAGGGGCGATAATAGCGGTCAACAGCGATGAGCAAGCCATCGGCTACGCCATTTTGGACGCGTTGCCACAGGCTGATGATAGCGCGTTTGCGCGGGGGATCCCCATCTTTTTGGAGATCCATTTTGGCATGTGCGAGGTGCGCTGGCAAAATAAAAAGCGATTCGATGAGTGAAAAGATGAGGGTGAGAATGACAATCATGGGAATGATTCTCATGATTTTCCCCATGCTGCCCTCAACGGTGAGCAGGGGAGAGAAGGCGGCAATAGATGTGAGGATAGCAAAAATGACGGGAACAGATACTTCTTGCGCGCCATCAATGGCTGCGCGCAAACCGCGTTTGCCCATTTGGTGATGGCGATAGATGTTTTCTCCTACGATGACCGCATCATCTACGACAATGCCGAGCACCACGATGAAAGCAAAGAGGGAGATCATGTTGATGGAGATGTCGAAGAAGGGCATCAGGCCGATTGCGCCGAGAAATGAGATGGGAATGCCCAGAGCGACCCAGAAGGCGAGTCGCAAACGGAGAAACATCGTCAGCGCGATAAAGACGAGGATAAAACCCAGTTGACCATTGTGCAGCATGAGTTCCAGGCGGTCATTTAAGATGCGAGAAAAGTCTGCCCAGACGGTGAGTTTGATGCCATCGGGCATGCGCTGTTGTGTATTATTGATATAGGCTTTGACTTTTTCGGTAATGTCCAGAGCATTTTGATCGCCCACGCGATAAACCTTGACCGTCACGGTGGGTTCTGCATCCAATTGGGCAGATTGATCTGTTTCCGCAAACCCGTCGATAACTGTGGCGACATCGCCCAGGCGAAGATGCGTGCCATCGGGACGGGAGCGCAAGACGAGCGATTCAAATTCTTTGCCGTGATATGCCTGCCCTTTGGTGCGCAATAGGATTTCACCGCCCTTTGTGCGAATGGCACCGCCGGGCAGATCAATAGAGAAGCGCCTTATGGCCATGGCAATTTCGCTAAAGGTGAGGTCGTAACGCCTCAGGTCATTTTCCGAGACTTCGATAGCGATTTCATAAGGACGTGTGCTTACGAGATCTACTTGTGTGATGCCGGGAATGGTTGCAATGTCGTCTCTGACTTGCTCGCCAATTGTTTTGAGGGTTTTTTCATCTGTCGGTCCCGAGATAGCAACGTTGATGACCTGGCGGCGGTTGGTGATTTCTCGAATGATGGGTTTTTCCGTTTCCACTGGAAACGTGGTGATGGCATCTACGCGGGCTTTGACATCGTCGAGCAATTTGCGCATATCAGCGCCCGACTCGAGTTCGATGTTGACGACACCGCTGTTCTCCGATGCCGTGGAGGTGATGCGCTCAATGCCGTCGAGACCCAGCACAGCTTCTTCGATGCGTATGCAGATGGATTCTTCGACTTCTTCGGGAGCAGCGCCCAGATAGATCATGGAGATATTGATCATGTCCTGTGAAAATTCTGGGAATACTTCCATGCGAATGCGGGATACGAGAAGAATACCACCTCCCAGGATCAATACCATCAACAGATTGGCTGCTACGCTGTTTCGGGCAAACCATTCAATGGCATTTTTCATTTCATACCTCCGGTGCGCATAGTGCGCACGCGCATGCCATCTACGACGGTATCGAGTGGTGATAAACAGAGCTGATCGCCCGATTTTAGGCCGCTTCTAACAATGACTTTTTCCGCATCGGCGCGCAAGATATCGATGGTTCTATAGTAGAGGCGATTGTCCATAACCACGAGAACGCGATTTTTACCGCGCAGTGCAGCGCGTGGAATGACCGCGACGTTTTCCGCGTGATGGCCCAGGATTTCTGCTGTGACAAACATGCCCACAGCTAATGGCGGCGTGTTATTAGCGCGCTGGCGGTATGGATTATCTACGCGCCCGACGAGCGCGATCATGCCAGAACGCGCATCAATTTCACCTTCAACGCGCACAATGCGCCCCATATAGGTGTGTTCGCGCCCGGCAAATGTGGCGTGGAAACGCACGTCGGGGCCTGAATTATGATGGGGATTATTGCGAAAGGAGAGCGGCAGGTCGATATAAGCGAGTTGATCATCGGGCACGGGCAGTCGCACTTCGGCATAGTCGATGGCGTAAATTTGTCCGAGCGGAGAACCGGGGTTGACGAATTGTCCGACATCGGCATTTTTGGTGCGAACGCGTCCGGGATATGGTGCTCTAATTTGTGTGCGTTCGAGATTGAGATTGGCGCGCATCAATGCGCTTTCGGCAGCAGCAATGGTCGCACGGGCTTCGTCAATTTGTGGCTTGCGCAGAACCAGATCGGTTGGCTCTCCATTGCCTAAGCGTTTCCATTCGTCACGGGCAATTGCGGATTCTTCTTCTTCGCGTGTCAATCGCAATTTGGCCTGTGCGACCTGAACCTGTGCTTGTGCAACAGCGGCTTCGTAATCGCGCGGGTCTATGGTGAGCAGGACATCGTCTTTTTCGAAAAAGCCACCATTGGCAAATGCGGGCGATACTTCAATGATCTGGCCGGCTACTTGTGAAACGAGTGTGGTTTGCGTGCGTGGGGCAACCGTGCCTTGCGCTGGAACAATGAGTTGAAAGTCTGTGGGGGAAACAGATTGTACGCGTACGAGAGGTGGGGGTACCTCAGTCGGTTTGGGCTGGGCAGTTTTTCGGCTTGCGACAAGAGCAAAAGCCCCCAGCATACCGATGATCAGGACAATGATAGGAAGGATAATTTTGAGCTTCACGATGTATTTTTCTCCTCGTCTATTTGTCTGAGAGAACTCGGGGGCGTTTAAATTCTTTTAGAAAGAGAGAATCGACGGTGGCTTGAAGGATTGTGAGTGCTCTCTGATGGTCACTGGATTGTTGCAAGAGACGGCTGGCCGTCTGGCGTGCGCTGTTGGCGTTGTCCTGTGCGTGTTTGAGATCGTTTCTCAGTTCTGTAATCTGGCGTTTTTGTACATTTAGACGCTCGTTGGCGCGGTCGAGTTTTTGTTGGGTGTTTCGCAATGTCTCGCGGTTTTTGGCGTGTTGTGCTTCTTCGCGCCTGAGCCGATTTTGGGTTGATGCATGAAGCGATTTTTCGGTGTTGAGGCTGTCCAAATAGGCGCGGTGTGCGAGCGTTTCCCGATTTAAGTCGCTTTGTGTGAGGCGCAATTGTTCGCGTGCAGCAGCAAGCTCTTTGCGGGTGCGGTGATGATGGGCGATTTCATTGGATAGTTTGCCGCGCACCTCAACTTCGGAGCCAGTGAGCTCCGCTTTTTCATTGATTTGGGACATGAGACGGTCGGTTTGGTCGCCGAGTCGCTCGCGAAAAGCCGTGAGTTCTTGCTGGAATCGCGCCTGGGTATTTTCAAGGGTTTGCTCCTGGCGCGTGAGCGAGGTTTGCAAAATCAGGATCAGAAAAGTGATGACAATGACAGATGCGTAGCCCAAAAATCCGTAGAGCCAGCGATTTTCAAGGCGGAAGAAGGATTTGCCTTCAATTTTGTCGCGCTCTGAAATATAAAAAACAATGTACACACCCACGCCGAGCAGGATGAGTGCGCCGAGTGTGGAGAGGATGAGGATTTTCATATTGTAGAGAGGGTGATTTTCATAGATGATTTACTATATGAGCTATATTCTGGACGAGCAGTAGTTTACAAAGTTCCAAGAAGATTAAATAATAAATAGCAAGGTTTTGGCTTTAGATGCAAGTAGAAATACAAAAGAGCGCCGACGCGATCTGCCGACGCTCTGATTTTTTTAGGACTATGTATTACAAGGCAAGCGGTGTATAATTCCTCACTTTAACTGCAATAGGTGGCAAGTCGCTTACTGTGAGTGGGATGCCGCAGCCGATTGAGTGCCTCTTCTTTGAGTTGGCGCACCCGTTCTCGGCTTACTCCCAGTTTGTTACCTATCTGTTGATAGGTTGCGGGTTTTGAACTACTGATTTCGGTGCGTTCTGTCGGGTCACTGAAACCGTAATAGAGATGTAGAATTTGCCGATCGCGATCGGGTAAGGCACCGAGCGCGTTGTGTATATCATTGTGCATAGTGTTTTGGATATAGGCGTCTTCCGGAGACAATGTTTGGGGGTCTGACAGAGTTTCTTGCAGGGTGACAGCCCGTGGTGCTGAGTTTGTGGCTTCATCGTACATTGGGGTATCCAGAGACACGGTGTTGTAGGCCGATTCGAGGGTGTGTGTGACTTTTTTTAGAGGCAGATCGGTTTCCAGGGCGAGTTCATCGGCATCGGGATGTCGATCGAGGTGCTTAGTCATTTCAGCTTCGACTTTGCGCAGTTTGTTGAGGTCGTTGACAACATTGCCGGGGATCCGGATGGATCGTGTTTGAACTTCGAGGGCTTTGAGGATGTTCTGCCTGATCCACCAGACTGCGTAAGTGATGAATTTGTAACCTTTCTCGGGTTTGAATTTGCGGGCGGCAGTCATCAAACCCATGTTGCCTTCATTGATGAGGTCGGCCATGGGCAGCCCTTGATTCACAAAATTTTTGGCAATGTGAATAACAAAGCGCAGGTTGCTGGTGATGAGCTTTTCGCGAGCGTGCTCTCCTGCCCGCCGAGCGAGCGCACTCGCATCTGGCAGGTTGCCCAGGGCAATTTGCTCTGTCAGTGCGCTTTCTTCCTCTGGTGTGAGCAGTGGATGTCGTTCGATCTCCTTGTAGTAATAGGCCAGAGAGGGTTCATCGCCCACATGGGGCGAGGTACAATCTGGAGCTTTGCGAAGGGTCTGCTTGACGGGGCTGCGATGCTGGTTCATTTCTTTCCTCCTTATGGTGTTCTGAGGCTTTATACTTTGTGCGAGACATCTTTTTGATTCTGTGAAATGGCCTCAGTTATCGCGGAACAAGAATATAGTGAACATTTGTTCATAAGTCAAGAAAAAAATAACACAATAAATATATGTTTATAAACAATTTATTGTGTTAAAAGAAAAAATATGTGCAGTATTTTGTGCAGTAGGGCGAAAAACGCCCTTCAGGTGTATAGATCAGCCATCTACAAGTTCGTATATGCCCGAGTTTTTCATGTTTTCACGGGTTTCAACTTTATAGACCCAGCATCGGTTCTGGGTCATGTCGCGCACGAGTTTGTCGGCATAATCAAAGACATATTTTGATGACGCTTCCATACCGACGTTGGGCATAATTCGCAGATCGATCAGACCCCGGCGGTGCATTTCTTCAAAAAATTCGCGTTCGGGATCATTTTCGTTGATGAGCATCGTGTGGTCAAACATGTGCTCCAACCATGCTTTGAGTTTTTTGAGTTTGCTAAAATCGACGACAAAGTGGTTTTCGTCGAGTTCGTTGCAGGTAAAATAAAATGTGATCTCGCGGTTGTATCCGTGAATAAAGCGACAGTGTCCGTCGTGATATCCCTGACGGTGTGCACAGGGCAGATCGTGATATGTTTTTGTCGATGAGAACTTTCCCTTTCCCATGGGGTCCTTTCTGTTTACTGGTTTTTCGCAGTGCCGTCTTGTGGCGTGTAGCCCAATACTTCCCTGGTGCGATCAATTCCGAGATAGGATTTTTTGTGATCAGATACGCCATGTACAATGGCAAAGTCGGTATCTGCTTCCACGCATTTTTGAAAAAGTTGTGCGGTATCCCGCGGGCTGATGAGTATGCTGGGTTTGTCTGGATCGTAAATTTCATCGGCATTCCATCTCGGGCCCCCCAGGCGCACACAGATGCAGGATAGTCCGTGGGTTTCGGAATATACCCGCGCAAGGGCTTCACCCCAGCATTTGGTGGCGCCATAGACATTGGTGGGAAATACGGGTACATCCCATTCAATGGGGGAATCGCCCGGGTAGCCCAACACGGCATTGACCGAACTGGCAAAAACAATGCGCTTGCAACCGCACAGGTGTGCAGCGTGAAAGGCATTGTATGCGCCAATGATATTGAGGTCGAGCAAGGTTTCGTAAAAGTCGGCACGCGGACTGCGATCGGCTGCGAGATGGATGACGGTATGAATGCCTCGACAAGCAGCTTGAAATTCGTCGAGATTGGTAATATCCATCTGGACAAATTCTTCGTGATCTGCAAGATTTTCAACCGGGTTTACATCTGTAAGCCGAAGGCGATAGGTCGCGCCCCAGTACTGGCGCAACATGCCGGCGACAAAGCCCGCACCACCTGTGATGAGAATGTGTTTTTGTTTGGACATGAGAAACCTTTCTGTAGAAGCGGGTAGCCTACCATCCATGTGTCCAGTGCCCACCTGTTGGGAACCAGATGAGATCGACAATAGACGAAACGATGACGCCGGTGACATAGCCCACTGGCAGGCCGATAAAATATGGCGCGGCGCGGCGGTACAGAGTAATGCCACCAATGCGCAGGAAAAGAGATTTGGCCGCCCAGGTGAGAAAAATAGAGAAGCTGTAGATTCTTGGACCAGAGGTATTTTGAAAGGCGAGGCCAATTGGGTGCAGGGGCCACCATGGCAGGCGACTTCGCAAGCCAATGAGTATGAGTGCTTCAAAGATGCCAATGAACCATACGGCCATTTTATATGGATCAAAAACGGTTTTTTGTTCGTTGAGAATGTGGTTGGTCATGTTGCTGTAGAGGCGGACCGAGGCCGAGTTTGAGCGGCCGGAAAATGGGGCTGTGTGCAGATTTTGTCCTCCGTGAGTATAGGCTAAATAAATAATAAAGATGAAGGATGCGAGCAAGCCCGCGGTGAAGGCGAGCGCGGCAATACGGGCAATGCGGACGTTTGGCGTTGCGCCGTGCAATTTCAGGTGGTGGGGTAGCGCGGGCCATGCGGGGATGCGCGTGTTGCCAAAGAAGGCACTGGAGTTGACAAATTCAGTACCCACAAAGTCCGAGGGGGTCAGGTTGGCAGTGCCGGTAAAGGTATAGACCATGCCTCCGCCCTTACCATATACAGGTAGGAGATGGGGAAAACCACTGGCGGCCGTGAATTTGGCCACGGTGAGATATGCCGTGTAGAGCAGCGCGGTTTGCAAGAGTGCGATGGGGATGGACATGCCCATTGTGTTCATCCAGCCGATGACGAAGGCAGTTGCCAGAACAAAGCCAATAAATGCCATGCGGTAGGATATAATGCCGTCGTTATGAACAGACTGTCGGCCTTCTACAACAGCTTGCCAGACGCGAGACAGGTGTCCCCGAGCAGCCCAGATTGACCAGAGTGCCAATAAAAAAAGGGCACCGTGGCTTTCGAGATTGATAATTTCGGGTGATTTTGCCTGCTGGTTGGCCAGGCCCAGGGTGAAACCCGTGCGGTCCATAATGCCGAGTTTGACTATGGCGACGAGGCGCAAAACCCAAAAACTGAAGAGGATGTCGAGGTTGCAAAAGTAGGTGAGGCCGACCACCGGGGGCAAGATGCGAAGGTAAATGGGGGGGAAGTCGCGGGCGAGGTCGATTTGTTTGCTCAGGTATCCGGCATAAATGTTGATGCGCGGCAAGCCCGTGGCGAAATAACCGAGGACATTCCACGCAAAGACGCCAAAAACAGTGAAAAAACCCGCCCAGAAAATTTTGTTGCGAAATATACCGGGGACGCGTCCGGGTTGATCAAAACCAGCGGTCAGTTCTACTGCAAATTGCGCAAGCGGAAAGGCGAGGCGCTCGTGGTCTTCCCACTGGCGCTGGAAGAGAATACACAAGCACAATCCCGCTGTAAAAACGGCCAATGAGATGGCGGTCCACCAGAATAGAGGTTGCAACCAGCCCGCCCAGGGGATGGAACCATAAGGAGGCAATCCATCGTAGAAAGGACGAATAACTGCAGGCGATATGTCTGGCAGGGTCCACCAGGGCAAGATGTCAAAGATGATTTCGGTCCAGCGATTTTCAGGTGATGCATAATAGGTGGGCACGGCCATTGTGCTCGTCCAATAAGCTGCCCAACCTTCGAGGGGAATAACGCCCGCGATCCAGGACATGCTGTAGATAACCAGCAGTTCGGTGCCCGAAAGTGCTGCTTTGGGCCAGAAGGTTTTGAGACCGATATTGGCAAATAACCAGAGTACAAAGGGCAGCAACATGGCCATTGGATATTGCGATTTGACCAGGGATGACGACCCCATCACCAGTCCGGCGTGGTCGGTGTACACGTTGAGAACAATGGCGGTGAGTGCGCCAAAGAACACAGAGCGCCCCGTGATGCGCGAGGGAATGGGGTGGCGTTCTTGCTGGGGAGATGTTGCAGCCATGGTCAGTCGGAAATTTGGAAGATTACAACCGGATTCCAAATGCTTTGTTGTAAATATTGGAGACTTCGTTGAGGTTACCGTAAAAGGCACGCACTTCGGGGTCTTTGTGGTCGCGCCAAAAGATGGGGGGAATGACGGAGTCATTGGCCAGGTACTTGCGGTCGCGGTGTCCGTAGTAGATTTGCAGGGTTTTGCGGTCGCATTTCGTCGGTCGCGTGGTGGCTGTGTGTAGTGCCGCGACATTGAAGAGACAAACTGTGCCTGCGGGACCGTGAATATCGGCGATGCCCCCGCGTTTGAGTTGTGCCTCGTTATCTTCGATCGTGGGTTCGTAAACCGATTCGGGAGAGAGTGAGAAGCAGTGGGTGTCTGCGCCGACGTCTGTGAGATAGAGCATGAGCTGGATATAGTCCATTCGGAATGGATGCTCGTCCCAGTGCGGGCGGTCTCGGTGCCAACTGCGGTGTAGTCCGCCGTCGTAAGGGGGCATGTAACGCGCGCCAATTTCGCCAAAGCAAACCGGTCCTCCCATGAGTTGTTCGATGGCAGCGAGAATTTTTGGATGACGGATCACGCGGTCAAATTCGGGTGTGGTGACGAGTGCGTCGTAATTGGCTTGCTGGTGGTAGCCATAGGGATGCCAGCGAAATTTGAATTGCTCGCGGTCGCGATTAAATAGGGCGATAAATTCGCGGCGTTCCTCAACGGTGAGTAAATCGGTGCGCACGATATACCCGTGGCGCCGGAAATAATCGACTTCAACTTCGTTGAGGATGGGTTCGGTTAAACTGGACATGAGACATATTTCCTGAAGTTATGCATTCCCGACCATTACCAGTGCGACATCTGCCACATTGGTTCCGGTTGCTCCGGTGATGATCAGGTCGTCCAGTGGTTTAAAAAAGTGGTAGGCATCATTGTTTTTAAGATGTGCGATCGCGGATAGTCCCAGTGCCTCTGCTCGCGCTATGGTTTGCCCATCGGCTACGGCGCCCGCGGCATCGGTTGGTCCATCGGTGCCATCGGTGCCTCCGCTAAACAGTACGACATTGTTCCACCCTGCCAATTGAATTGCGCCCGATAGCGGAATCTCTTGATTGCGCCCGCCCTTGCCATCTCCGCGCACCAGCACCGTAGTTTCTCCGCCTGCAATCACGCAGGCCGGTGCTGTAAGGGGCTGTCCAGATGTCACAATTTCTTTGGCAATACCCGCATATACATAAGCGACTTCTCGCGCCTCGCCCTCAATGCGCGTGGATAATACCAGCGTATTATACCCCAATTCCATTGCTTTGTTATTCGCCGCAGCTACGGCCAGACCATTGCTGCCCACCACGAGATTCTGCACTTTGGAGAGTGCCGCATCGCCGGGCTTGGGCGTATCTTCAATATCACCGGCCAAACCGGCTTTTAGTCGCAGCCGAACGCTTTCGGGTATTTTATCGACCAATTCGTATTTGTCCAGAATATCCATACACGTCTTATATGTCGCAGTATCCGGCACTGTGGGGCCAGATGCGATGACATCCATGGGATCGCCAATCACATCTGACAACATCAGTGCGACAACGGTCGCGGGAAACGCCGCACGCGCCAGTCCGCCTCCTTTTAAGCGCGACAGATGTTTGCGGATGGCATTGAGTTCTACAATATTTGCACCGCAGGCCAACAAGAGGCTCGTCGTCTCTTGCTTGTCTGCAAGCGTCAATCCATCAGTTGGTGCGGGCGCGAGTGCCGAGCCGCCACCGGAGATCAAACAGATCACCAGCGTGTTTTCATCCGCTTCTTCCAGCAAATGCACCATGCGTCCGACGCCTTCAACCCCCGATTCATCTGGCACGGGATGGCCGCATTCCACTATGTCGATATGTTTTAAGGGCAATGCATGGTCGTATTTCGTATTCATAGATCCATCAGAGATGCGATCGCCCAATATATCTTCTAAAGCCACACCCATCTGCGGCGAGGCTTTGCCCGTGCCCACGACCAGAATGCGGCGGTAAACACTTAAGTCATAACTTTGATCGCCTATGTGCAAGATATTGCCATCCAGCGATACAAATTGTCGCACGCACTGTTCGGCATCAACAGCTTTGACTGCTGTATCAAAAATCTCACGCGCGTGTGCGCGCATGGTTTCAACATCAAAAATACGCATCGAATTTGCTCCTATCCTATTGAGTGACAAATGTCGCTGTCGCGGTTACTGTCTGGCCTGTTGTTTCATCTACAACCGCGATTTCTACGATTTTTTCACCCGGTTCAGAGCGCGACATATCCAATTCAAGATATCCCGGCTCTTGTGTCTCTGTTCCCACCTGCTCGTATTCGATTGAGACAACGCCCTGCTCGCTCTTTTGTCCGAGCATTTTGCCCACGCCACCCAAAATTCGCGCGCCGATGGTTTTTTGGTCGCGCGATCGCACGACATAAGATACGCGGTATTTAGTCTGTCCGAAAGAATTGCGTTTTAAGTTGTAAATTTCGAAATAGATAAATACGGGCTGCGCGGGCAAATAGGCTTTTGATGCTATGGGAATCACTTCGATATCGCCCTTTTGGAACCGGCTCTTGTCGGCCACATTAATTGTGGCGGCAAGTTCCACATCGCTGATCTTTAACTCGTCGTCTATATCGTATTCGGGTACGACGCGGTTGATGTGATATACCTGTGATTTTCTCGAACGACGATCCAAAACCTGCACGGAAATGCGATAATTGCCCGGTGATAAAAATAAGCGGTCCATTTCAGGCATATATGCGCCAGGTGCCTGAGTAGCCTCACCCGACGCGGTCAGCAGCATTTCCCGGCTCGTGCGATAGACGGGATCGCCCGCTTGATTGTAAACCACAATGCCGCGGTCTAATTGTGCGATCCGCGCGCCATTTTGTCCGGGTGCAAAAAGCAACTGCGCGGTTGGAATACCGTAATAAATTTCGAGTGCGGTTAGACCTTCTTGCGCCC
This sequence comes from Candidatus Latescibacterota bacterium, assembly GCA_022822565.1. Classification (GTDB taxonomy): domain Bacteria; phylum Latescibacterota; class UBA2968; order UBA2968; family UBA2968; genus VXRD01. The sequence continues at coordinate 7,608 of JAJEAX010000051.1, read as the reverse complement.
GAAAAGCAGATGAGGCAAGATAAAAATCCAACGCACCAGTCGCAAAGTCGGGGCGATATGTCATCGGTGTAAGAACTGCGACCTGTTTCAAGACAATTTCCGGATGCATGTCCTGCCATATCCTCGCAATCCGTCCTCTGCCGAGTGGTATATCGGCATAATCCCACGCTCCTTGATTTACGCGCTGTTCAAACACGACCTCTATACCATCGCCAACATCGGCATAGATCCAGTATTCCCATATCCCGTCCACCGGATATACTGGCCATCCCAAAATGGTTCCACTGGTCACTTGCTGCCGTTCGCCGCGCGCGCCGGGACTTCGGTCCCCTGTGCGCGGCAATTGCCCGCGCATACCTATCATGCTCGATGCGACCGCGTCGGCCCGCGCTCTGAGCAGTCGATCTACCGCTGGTCCGGCTTTTTGAATGAGCCGCTCTTTTACATCAACCAATTTTTTTGTTCGCTCCAGTTGAATATTGCCCGAATTGCTCACATGGTCAGGCGCGCCATAGCGGATATAGGCTTCGCCGCGCGCATCCCAGGGAAATCGATGTGTCCCAAAAAATTCACGCGCATACGCGACGCGGCGATAGTGTTCCAATAACCGTTCATTGGCTTCGGTGACGGGAGCGGGATCTAAACGCGACCAGAATATTCTAAAAACGCGCTTTTTTGCTGGAAGTGTCTCAGCTTCGTTATATTCCTTGAGAATGGGACCCGATGCGACGAGATTCAAATCGCAATACGTTTCTTGTTCTTTTTCGGATAACTGTTTGATATATGATTCAAATAATCGCGCTGATTGTTCATACGCTTTGGCCCTTTGAAATACCTGCGCCAATTCCAATACGGCTCGGCGTTGAAAATCGCTGGCAACGGTTGCAACTTTGAGCAGGTGCTGAAGTGCCTCTTGTAATTGCCCGAGCAATTTCAGATCAATGCCCAGATTCAAGCGCGCCCCGCGGTGATCCGGTTTTGCTTCTAACTGATCGCGATACGCTTGCACGGCTTTTTCGCGTTCTCCCTCTTTATCGAGCAATATCCCAATGCGATAGCTTGCATTGGGGTGTTTGGGATCAATCTTTAAGACATTGCGATAGGCTTTGAGGGTCTCACTGCTGCCGTAATCTTCCAGGGTTTGCGCCAGGTTATATTGCGCTTCCGAGTATTTTTTATCTGCTCGGTTTGCATCCCTGAAATACGCAATTGCCCGACGCAACTCGTTCTTTTTGCGGCTATAGACAAGGCCCAAGCCATTGTAAGCTGGCGCGTATTTTTTGTTTTTTGAGACTGCGGTCTTAAACGCCTTTTCCGCTTCGTCCAGGTTGCCCTGTTTCAAATAGACATGCCCCAGTCCCACATAGGCGGGTGCGTACTTTTCGTTCTGGGCAATTGCCGATTGAAAAGATACAAGTGCCGCGTCCAGATTTTCTGCCTCAAAGTGTTTTATCCCTTCACGATATGCTCTCTCTGCCGCGACAATGGCCTCTGGCGAAGCATCTTTTGCCAGACCATCTGTTGCAGTCAACGCAATGCACAAAATTCCAAGTATTATCGATTTCATAACCATACGCCTTTTGTCGTATTGTTGATCGTCTGCAAATTCTCCCCATGATACACAAAAGAAAACGAAAGCACAAGAGGGCACTATTCGCTATAAAAAACAAAAAAGCGAGGCTCTCTCTCAAAGAGCTCCCCGCTTTTTTGTTAAGTGCCGGTTGTACGCTAAATCCTTCCCCTCTCCCCTGACGAAAGAATGCGCGCGACAACCGGCTCAAAATCAAGCCGCAATAGGTTGTGCATCGGCTTTGCGCCGGGCGTCTAACCTCGCTTTTATTTTTTGGATCAATTCGGATGCTTGACGCTTATCCAATCCATCTTCAATCTGGGTTTTCAATCGCTCGCGTTCTCGCTCGGTTAGCCGTGGACTGCGTCCCAGATTTTTAATCAGATCAATTTGACTTTGCGTAGCAGATGAACCGTTATGCATCGTTTCAACATTGCCGTCGGTCTGTGTGGTATCTGTGGCTACCTGTAGCTCATCGACAGAACACATCCCCGTCGCGGTGGCCAAACGCATCGCCCGATTGGTGGCGCGTCGCGTCGCCATTTCGAGTGGATAATCTGAAAACCGCACAAATCCTTTGAGATTTTTAGGTGTTGTAGTACCGTAATCGACAAAAGGCCGCGCAAGTCCATCGACCCACACTTCACCGCGCATTACCACCAGTGGTTCCTCATCTTTTAATCCCATCATTCGCCGCAATAGAGCGTATTCTTCTTTGGTAGGCATTACAGCCTGCACAGCGAATTTGCCAGCCTTATAGGTTTGCAGCATTTTGTACTGCAATCCAGCAGACGTGATATAGGGATCATTCTGGATGAACGTCACAAACTCATCGATTTTCTCGATGGGGAAACCTTCGGATTCTGCGATCTGCTTCTTGATATGGTCAACAGGTTGAACTGCTGAAGCAGTCTCGTTTGAGTTATTCGTTTTCATATCTCGCTGGGACATCGCTATCTCTCCTTTGCTTTCGTGGAAATCGGCAACACAACGGGTTACTTATTGCCGAAAATAAACGTGAATATATGGTTTGCGATTTAATTGTTGCGGACGCCTAAAGACTCTATAACCTGAAACCATGCCGATTCGTAAGCTGTGAGGACGCCGTGCCACTCAGTGAGTTCCCCTTGCCCTTTGCACAAATCTTGTGCCAGAGTATCGACAGCTTGCTCGGCGGCTTCGACGCGCGCCAGGGCTTCGGGACGAATGGCATCAAAAGGTACATGTGGCATCTCGGCCTGAATGCGATCGGCAACTTTGAGCAAATCCCGACTCAAATCGGATAATAGAATTTCCTCAATTCCCTGTTCAGTCTGAATCTCAATGCTTGCCATGATTACCTCCTGTCGAAGGATTATGTCTCAACTTTCTATGCAAAAATACTAAACAAAAGTACAGGTGTCAAGGAAAAAATACCAGTTTAATGGAAAACAATTAAACTTTTTAAAAAAATAAAATCAACGGGTTATGCACATGTCCGATTTTGATACAGTAGTGTCCGAAAATGAACACAAAAAAGCCGCCGATAGTGGTTCCGGCGGCTTTTTTCATGCTACTTGTTTATACAAGACAAGTCGATTCTGAGTGTTTGACTTTTGTGTCTGGACTCAGTTGTTCGGCGTTGTCGAGTATGCGAGGCGCAAAATAGCGTTCATCACAGGTCGAACATATCGCGAGGGGAATATTTCGAATGGTGACGGTGTGTTTCCCCTTGCCATACATGCGGTCGATTTTGTGGATGTGCGCGTCTTCGCGCCCGCAAATGTCGCAGTGCATAAAATGAATTTCTCCTTTGGTTGTTAAAATTTGACAACTATTGCGATAACACCTTGTAAGACGTTTTACATTGCCGCAAGTTCCGTATCATTAAGAGATTCTTGCAACTGGTGTCGCGCGCGATGAAGCCAGGTTTTCAGGGTGCCCATCGGTACGCCGAGTTCTCTGGCAATTTCTGCATAAGATCGGTCCTTTACATAGCGCAATCGCACGGCATGGCGATATCGCTGTGGCAGTTCTTCTATGCTTTCTTCGAGCATTGCGCGGCATTCTTTTCGAGACAATGCATCGTCGGGACGCTCTGTGTTGGCTGGCTCCCACGTATCTCGATAGCCGAGTTGCGGATCTTCAATGGTTTGGTGCCACGATCGACGGGCTTGTTTGGACCGCATGTGCGTGGTACACACGTTCAGGGCAATTTGCATCAGCCATGTTGAAAATGCAGCCTCTCCGCGGAACCCGGACAAACCGCGATAGGCGCGCAAGAAAGTCACCTGCATCAAATCTTCAGCATCGTGTCGATTTCTCGTTCGTCCAATCAGTGTGGCGAGAATCCGGGCGTGATGGCGTTTGTAAAGGCTGTTGAAGGCCCCAGCATCGCCGTTTAATGTGCGACGCACCAGATCCCGCTCTTCTGCGTACTGCATGGTTAGTATCCTCCCTCTGTGAATGATTATCTATTTATTCGTCAATATCGTCAGGTATTGCGGTGACTTCCCATTCGGTAGGCTCCGCAAGCGAGACTTGAAAAATGTCTCCCAACCCCATCAGGGCATAAGACCCCGTGATGAGGGCAACGACGATCAGAAAGCAGAATCCGATGTTTTTCAGATTTTGCAATTCTTCTTTCCTGCGGAATACATCCTTCCAGGTTTGCATCTAATTTCTCCACAAGTTTGTGATTTCATTTGCAGTTATCAGAAATTTGTCCTAAATTATGCGAAACACCGCATGTACTTGTCGGTGTGATCTGGGGTCCTCACGTCGTCCCGCCAAAGACTCGCGTGAGGGCCTTTCTGTTTGTACTGACATCATATCAGATCTCCTTTCTCGGATGAAGGGGGAGAAATGTAATGGCCAGATATTTATCTACCAATCATTAGTTAAATAATCATAGTGCCTCCTTTTATGAAAAAGGGCCACCGCGTCTCATTTTGCGCTGTGGCCATTAAAAAAGCCATCCGGTGAGGATGGCGGTGTCGTTTTGATGCATTCAACAAGCCATATAGTCCTCCCCAGGCGCAATAAGAGCGCGTGCAATCAAATTGCGAGCTATCCTGGATAGGACTGTTAAAGGTAACAATGGCGAGATTGAACACGAAAATCTCTTGTGTAAAGGTGTTACCCTGGATGTCGTTCCAGGAAACTCAGCCCTGTGGTGCGGGTTTACGAATATACACGATGGATTCCCTGTTTGAGGTTGGTGGATTGCAACAATAATGTTCAGCTTCGAAAAGATAGTTAGAGAACTCCGATACGTCAAGGAAGAAATCGGAATTTTTTGTAAATTTCATCTTCACTATTACATACCTTTGGATGCACTTTGGAACGAGAAGTAAGAAAAAATTTACCCAACGTCACATAAATAGACAGTGCAGGTTGTGAACAGGTTTCAGAAATTTTGGTTTTTTTTAAAATGACGAAGACCTCAAGAGACATCTGGGCCTATGCGAATGGCGTGTGTTTTTATCAGGCAAATTACGGAATCGCCGATTTTTAAGGCCAATTCCTCTATCGCTTCGGGTGTGACTTCAGCGGCGAGGCGTTTGCCCACATCGATGTAAACGAGGCGTCGCCCATGCGTTTCAACGATGTCGAGAATCCGCCCGGAGAGGGCGTTGCGAATGCTTAAACCCGCAGGTCGCTGTCGGGACAAAATGATGTCATTTGCCCGGATACCTATAAAGATATGCGTGCCCGATCTGCGGTCACAGGGGGGGATATGGAGAATTTGATTGTTGTATTGTACGCGATTGGATGCGATGACTTCAACGGGCAGGACATTTTCAAAACCATGCGTTTCGAGCAGAGGCAGAATTTTGGGCTGGTGAGCGATAGAAAAGAAGTCGCCATGCGCGAGTACTTGTCCTCGGTTGAGCACAATGACCTGTCCGGTGAGTTGCAGAATTTCACCAATTGCATGGCTGACGTAGAGCATGGGGATGCCCAGATCCGTGCGAATGTGGCGCAGATAGGGCATGATGCGATCTTTGAGTTCTTGATCGAGCGCGGTCAGGGGTTCGTCCATGATGAGTAATCTGGGAGAAGTTAAGATGGCTCGGCCCAGGGCGACGCGCTGGCGTTCACCGCCAGAGAGTAGATTTGGAAGGCGGTCGAGCAGGGTGTTTAATTCGAGCAGATCGATAATGGTATCGGGATGAAATTTGCGTTCTGATGACGCGAGAAATTGATACCCGTACAGGAGATTTTGACGCACGGGCAGGTGTGGAAAAAGCAAGTCGTCTTGAAATACGTGGCCGATGCGTCGCTTTTCCGGTGGCAGATCAATGCCTTTTTCAGCGTGAAATAAAATGGTGTCATCAATGCTGATTTGACCGCTATCGGGGCGCATGAGGCCGCTTATGAGATTCAAGAGGGTGGTTTTGCCGCAGCCCGAAGGTCCAAATATCGCGGTGACGGGATAGGCGCACGTCACATCGATTTCGAGGGAAAATTCGGCGAGTTGCCTGTGTACGCAAAGGGTGAGCATTGTGTTTAATTTTTCATTTTGCGGGCGATGGCCTCACTGGCGATGAGCGCACCCAGAGATAGGATGATGGAGAGTAAGACGAGGCGTGCGGCAGCGGCTTCGCCGTCGGGCTGGTTGATGTACGTGAAAATGGCGAGTGGGAGCGTGCGGGTTTCGCCAGCGATATTGGAGACAAAGGTGATGGTGGCACCAAATTCGCCAAGACTGCGGGCAAATGCAAGGAGAGAGCCAACGAGCACGCCCGGAGTGGCCAGGCGTAGCGTTATAGAAAAAAAGGCGCGAAGTGGATTGGCACCCAGGGTGCGGGCAACGCGCTCGAGGCGGGGGTCAACACTTTCTATGGCGAGGCGAACGGATCTTAACATGAGTGGAAAACCCACTACGGCAGCGGCTAATACAGCACCTCGCCAGGTAAATGCGATTTGCATTCCAAACCAGTCGCTCAGAATTTGACCCAGAAAACCCCGACGACCCAACAGGAGGAGTAGTAGATACCCGACAACCACAGGTGGCAATACAAGTGGCAGGTGACACAGGCCATCGAGGATGAGCTTGCCGCGAAAGTTTTTGCGCGCCAGCACCCAGCCCAGCAATACGGCAAAGGGCAGACTGATTGCCACGCAGAGCAGGCCCACTTTAAGCGATAGAAAGAGTACGGTGTATTCTTCGGGTGTTGGAAAGATCACGAGGTAAAGATTTAATGCGAATGACGCGGGGTATTGTCGCGCACATTCTGGTATTTGACTGCCAGTTCCATACACGCGCCATCGGCGAGTTGTCCCACATTTTGGCGATAGATTTCCTGCCAGGGCGTCTGGTGGACCAGATCGGGTTGTTTCCAGTCTTTTCTGCGCTGGGTGAGTTCTCGATCGCTGATGAGGACATTGGCCGTGCATGTGTTGAGGTCAATGCGCACGCGGTCGCCTGTTTTGAGAAAAGCAAGGCCACCGCCCACTGTGGCTTCGGGCGAGGCGTTGAGTATGGACGGACTGGCAGAGGTGCCACTTTGACGCCCATCGCCGATGCAGGGAAGTTCGGAAATGCCGGCCTGCACGAGGCGGTCGGGTGGGAGCATGTTGACGACTTCGGCCGAGCCGGGATATCCCACGGGACCGCAATAGCGTATGAAGAGCAGGGAATTTTCGTCGATGGGCAAATCGGGGTCGTTGATGCGGTGGTGATAATCTTCGGGGCCATCGAAGACCACAGCTATGCCTTCCCAAGCGTTTTCGTCGCCTTCGCGCTGGAGATATTTTTTGCGGAAGTCGTCGCCAATGACAGAGGTTTTGAGCAAGCCGGCTTCAAAGAGGTTACCACTGAGTACGATGAATCCAGCATTTCCTTTTAAGGGTTGATTATAAGGTTTGATGACGCGCTCGTCTTCAATGGCGATGCCTTTGAGATTTTCGCCTATGGTTTTGCCCGTGACGGTCTGGCAGTGGAGGTGGAGTTTGTCGGCTTTGACGAGTTCGGCCATGACGGCGGGTACGCCACCGGCGCGGTAAAAGGCTTCGCCCAGGTATTCGCCCGCGGGCTGACAGTTGACGAGCAG
>JAJEAX010000262.1 GCA_022822565.1 Candidatus Latescibacterota bacterium | reverse complement strand
GAGCAAAATCTCTATCCCAGAGAGCTTGAAAATCATTCAAACCTGTCTCCAATATGGTTGTCGGATGAATACCAAAAAGAAAATACCTAATACTTACCAACTCTTGATCGCTTTGTAACTCTTAACTTGATGCGAATGGGGCGAAAAATCTTTCGCCCCTACATTCACCCTATTTGCTGGCCCTATCCAAATGATACCATGCACATGATTCGGCATAATCACAAAGGCATCTAATACAACCCTCGGGAAATGTTTGGGAATAGCCCGCCAACATGTATCGGCAACCTCACCCACATCGTTCAACTGCATCTGTCCGTTCACAATTTCGCCGAACAGACACGCCTGATTTTGGGTACAAATCGTTACGAAATACGCGCCTTCCCGAGTGTAATCGAACCCCTTCAAACGGATTGAACGGCGATGGTGCTTGGGATCATATCGCATATTTTGGCCTCCGCATCCTCAACCCTGTCCGTGCGGGCGAGGCATGCCTCGACAATGCTTCTGGATGTAATTGCTAAATCCACACATGGGGCGAAAGGTTTTTCGCCCCTACAGTGAATCACATCTTTACCCATTCAAAATCCCGCCAACCGTTTCAACAATCCCATCCGTCACATCTTCAATCATCTCGACAATACTATCCGTCACACCTATCAAATCCGTACCAATTTCATCTAATGCACGGGGAGGTTTGAACGTATAGAAATACCGGTTAAAGGGAATCTCGTAACCCACTTTTGTCTTGCTGTAATCTATCCAGGCATCGGGTACATGGGGCTGGATCTCGCGGACGAAATACGCATCAATATCCTCTCGCAACGGCACATTCTCATAATCGCGTAAATCGGGATCGGGTTCTGGTTCGCCCTTGCGATTGGTAAAAACATCAGCGGTCTCATCATACTCGCTCAGGGATTGATAAATCAATTTCAACTGAGCCGTTGTAATATTCACCTGTGCCTCTGTAAAAGCACCCGTAAGAATGCCAATAAACTCATCGCGATTTTTATACAGACAATCACCCTTAAGCGTAGCAAGAACCTCGAGGACACGCTGTTGCTGTTCCTGCGGCAAACGGGCAAAACTCCTCGCCGATTTGAGAATCTCAATGCGGTCTTCACACACCTGAAAATTGCGTTTGAGCGGCCGCTCGACAGTAATGCGCTGATATCCAAAGTCAACATTGTCAAAAACCTTCACCCGGTCCTCTACAACCTCAAAATCGCCAAACAACTGCGTAATCTCCGCGATCTGTTGATCGGAAATCTGCTTGCGCTTACTACCCAGGCTCTGGCGCATCGCAACGTGAAAATCTGTGGCATTGATCAATTGAACTTTACCCTTGCGCTGCGGCGTCTTCTGATTCGTAATAATCCAGATATAGGTCGCAATACCTGTATTGTAAAACATATCCGTAGGCAGGGCTATAATCGCTTCCAAATAATCCTTCTCAATAATCCAGCGGCGGATCTCGCTCTCCCCACTGCCTGCACTACCTGAAAAAAGAGGTGACCCATTGAGCACAACGGCCAGGCGGGACAACTCGCCATTCTGATTGAACTTTGAAATCATGTGCTGCACAAAAAGCAACGAACCATCGCTAACACGCGGAAGACCCGCGCCAAAGCGTCCTTTATAACCGAGGTGATTGGCTTCGTCCTTAATCTCTGGTGCGACCTTCTTCCAATCGACCCCAAACGGCGGATTGGACAACATATAGTCGAATTGCTCATCGGGAAGGCCATCCTCTGTAAAACTATTGCCGGGATGAATATTCTTCGCATCTTGCCCCTTGATCATCATATCTGATTTACAAGTCGCATAACTCTCATCATTCAGTTCTTGCCCGTACACAATCAAACTGGCTTCTGGATTGAGTTCTCTGAGATAATCTTCCGCAATAGAAAGCATCCCGCCCGTGCCACACGCCGGATCGTACAACTTGCGAATAATACCCCGCTGGGTCAGCGCGGCCTCATCCTCTAAAAACAGAAGATTAACCATCAACCGGATAACTTCACGAGGCGTAAAATGCTCGCCAGCCGTCTCATTGCTCTGCTCGGAAAACCTGCGGATGAGTTCTTCAAAAATATATCCCATCTGCAAATTGGAAACGCGATCCGGATGCAAATCCGCCTGTGCAAAGCGACTGACAATCAGATAGAGCAAATTATCCCGGTCGAGCCGCGCAATCTGCTCGGGCAGATTAAATCGATCAATAAAAATATCACGCGCATCATAAGAAAAACCGTTAATCATATTGTTCAAATTCGCAGCGATATTATCGGGATCGTCCAGCAACTTCTCAAAGGTAAACGGACTGGTATTGTGAAAATTATTTTCACTCGCCATATTGAGCATTGTCTCGCGCATTGTCTCGTCAATATTCTCAGGCAAAGTTTCCAATTGCGCCTGCACAGCGTCTTTCGTCGGCACCAAAACGCAATCGAGCCGTCGCAAAATCGTGAACGGCAGCACCACTTTCCCGTACTCTGATTGCTTGTAATTACCACGCAGAAGTTCCGCAATGGACCAGATAAAACCGATATGTTCACCAAAATCCGCACGGGCACTCGAATTATTTGCCATGGATACCCCTTGTACTTGATATTACAGAAAACTCATTTGACAGACCCCTGACCCAAGGAGACCCCATGCCTTCACATTTTGTCTTTGTCACAGACAGCCATCACCACGCCGCAGCCGAAAAAGACTTCGGCGCGCCCAAAATGCTGACGCGCAGCCATGAAATACATCGTGCAATGGTACCTGCCATCAACGCCTGCAACGCGGACTTCATCGTACACGGCGGCGACGTAGTCTGCGGAGGTGGCTCATTCGAAATGCCTTATGATATTTACTTGCAAACCATAGACGAAGCCAAAAAGGCATTTGACGGCCTTCACGCGCCCACATACTACGTCCCGGGCAATCACGACTGCGATGCCCAGGAAGGGAGCTTTGAAGCTTTTGCCAGACAATTCCCAATCCCCGAAACCCTGGACATCGTCGAAGCCGCGCCACGCCTGCGCCTGGCGCTCGCCAACGTGTATCCCGTCAGCCCACTAAAAGACAGCCTGGGCACCTGGACAGAAGCACACGACCGCATCTTGCGCGAAGCCGCCGCAAGAGCTTATAGCGACCATTGCGCGCTCATCCTCTTCATTCACCCCTGGGTCTTCCCCCAATACGAAGCACAGGCCGACTTTGTACCGGGTGGCATTGTAGGCAACGCAGAGCAACTCATGGAAGCCGTAAAAGATCTGCCCGCTGTCATCGCCATCTTTACCGGACACAGACACATCAATCGCATCCGCACATATCGCGACTTCCTCATCGTTGACACCGCCTGCCTGATTGGTTTCCCACTGGGCTTCCGCGAAGTCTGGCTCACGGAAGACGGCTATTTCAAAACCCGCTTCCGCACCCTGGACCTGCCCGACCTGATGCAGGCTTCCTTTGACCGCTCGCCCGTAAAAACAAATCAGATGTGGCAAGGCGAAGTCCACGACCGCGACACGGAAATTTTGATCCCGCGCCTAAAAGCACTTTGGGAATAGGTCATCGCCCCTGAAAATCCGGCTTGCGCTTCTCCATAAATGCCGCGCGACCCTCTTTGTAATCCTCGCTCTCAAAACAGGCATCGATAACCCGCTGGCACAAATCGAGATCGCGCTCATCTGCATCTTTGCCAATCTCTGCGATAATCTGCTTACTCGCGCTAATCGTAAGCGGCGCATTGCCCGCAATAGTCTCCGCATAATCATCCACATAAGCGTCTAACTCATCCCGCGACAAAACCCGGTTAATCAGACCCATGTGATATGCTTCAGAAGCATTGAACCGCCGCGCCGTGAACAAAATCTCGCACGCATTGGCAGGACCCACCAGACCCACGAGCGGTTTGAGCGCACCGTACCCATACCCCAGGCCCAGCTTCGCGGCGGGAATCGCAAAAGACGAATCATCGGACGCAATCCGCAAATCGCAACACAGCGCAGTAGCAAGCCCCCCGCCAATACAATACCCCGCAATTTTTGCAATCGTGGGCTTGAGCACCTGCGCGAGCTTCTCATAAGCGCGCCCCATAGTCGCGTTATACACCTCCACTGCATCTGCCGACGCGCGTCTTTTCTCAAACTGCGAAATATCCGCCCCCGCAGAAAACGCCCTGCCGCCCTCGCCCGAAAGCACAATAACGCGAACAGCATCATCCGATTCAAAATCGTCAATCGCCCGCTCCATACCCTGCCACATCTCATAAGAAATGGCATTGAGTTTCTCCGGCTGATTCAGGCGAATATGTCCAACACCGCTATCTTTCTGAACAATAATTTTATCTGTCATTGAATCCCTCACAGAGAACATCAAACGACATTCTCCTTTTTCATAGTTGCAATTTCATCTTCAGAAAACCCAAACTCGCGCAAAATCTCATCCGTATGCTCACCCCGTTCGGGCGACGCCCTGTAGGGCAGGTCTGGCGCATTGCTCAAATTTGCCGCATTCCTCACCACCTCGTAATCCCCCATAACACTGTTATTCACCGAACGCGACATCTTCAAGTGTTCGACCTGTGGATCAGACCACATCTCATCCATGCGATAAATCGGCCCACACGGCACACCCGCATCATTCAACGCATCAATCCAATGGACACTATCTCGCTTTGCAAAATGCGCTTGCAAACACTCGTTTAGCACATCCCGATTCTTCAACCGCACTTCGCCATTGGAAAACCTCTCATCCCTGTACAAATCCCCAGCATCCAGCACATCGCACAAACGCTGCCACATAAGTTCCCCACTACATGCTATATTGATATACCCATCGCGGGTTTGAAACACACCCGTCGGAATACTCGTGGGATGGTTATTGCCCGCCTGCTCCGGCACCTCATTTGCAATCAACCATCGCGCCGCCTGAAAATCCAGCATCGCAATTTGCGCTTCCAGCAACGACGTATGCACCCACTGCCCCTCCCCGGTCTCCTCGCGCTGAAGCAAAGCCGTGAGAATACCAATAGCGGTGTACAAACCAGAAGCGAGATCTGCAATCGGCACGCCCACGCGCACCGGACCCTGCCCCGGCAAACCCGTAATCCACATCAACCCCCCCATCCCCTGTGCAATCTGATCAAAACCCGGCCGCAACCTGTACGGTCCCTCCTGCCCAAAGCCAGAAATACTCGCGTACACAATACCCGGATTTTCCCTTTTGCACCTCTCATACCCAATATCGAGACGATCCTTCACATCCGGCCGAAAATTCTCCACAACCACATCCGCACGCTTAACCATGCGAAAAAACGCCTCTCTTCCCGCATCGGCTTTGAGATTCAAAGTCATCCCGCGTTTATTCCGGTGTAAATTCTGAAAATCCGGCCCGTGACGCGGTCCCCCCATTGTTTTGGCCGCATCAATATTCTCAGGCGGCTCAATTTTAATAATATTCGCCCCCCAATCCGCGAGCTGACGCACCGCAGTGGGACCCGCACGCACGCGGGTCAAATCGAGCACAGTAAAACGGGCGAGAGGGGCATGTCCATTTTTCATAACACAAGTAACTCCTCGAAGAATCAACGAATCAGCGGAACGGGGTACAACTGGCCGCCTCTCAGGCCAGTTCATCTACGAATCTACGAATCGAAGCTCGTAACTACTTTGGGCAGTGGGGCGGGGGTCGTCTATTCGTCTATTCGTCTATTCGTCTATTCATCCAATTCTCGCAACAAATCGCGCGCCTGCACATTGCCCGGCTCTCGCGCAATCACACGCCGCAAAACCGCAATCGCACTGTCTCGTTGCCCGCTTATGGCATAAGCCTGCCCCATAAACAACGCCAACCCCTGCGCTTCAGGATCCAGCACCCACGCCTGTCGATACACAGACAGCGCACCTTCTATATCGCCGCGCTCCTGTACAACTGTACCTAACACCGTAAGCGCGGGCACATAAAAAGGATCGACAATCAACGCATCGCGCATAAGGGATTCGGCAGCCTCCAAATCGCCCAAATCAGCGCGAATAAGCCCCTGCATCGCATACACATCAGCGCGGTTAGCCTGGTATTTTTTCGCAACCTCAAAATGCGGCAACGCATCTGCCAGCGCACCCCGCACATAGACGCGGTGCCCAGTGGCAAAAGCCGAATCCGACTTTGCAATCCCCACATCGCGCGCCTGCCTGCCCAACCCAAATAATCCCGTACCCGCATCCTCCATTTCCAACGCCCTGCGGTATGCCGCGCGCGCCAATGCCCAATCGCCCGACAGCGCGTGTGCAGTCCCCTTTTCCACCCAATCGCCTATCGGCATCTCGTCCCACTCATAATCATCGCGCACCTCGCCATCCCCAGCCGAAAACGCCAATAACGCGAGTTGTCGAATCGCCGGCACATATCCCGGCGCAATAGTAAGTGCGCGGCGATAGGCTTCAATAGCACCTGCGCGATCCCCACTGCCCCACAGCGCATTGCCCACAGCAGTATGCAACACGGGCGAACCATCGCGCACACCATCAAAAGCAACCGCGGCATCTGCATAGCGCCCATGGTGCAACAGCAATGCACCTGCGCGCAGTCGAGAAGTCAAATCGCTCTTCTCCCTGAGCAATTCCCTCATCGCCTCAAAACGCTCCTGTTTTCCCTCCAACCGCGCCAGATCC
>JAJEAX010000087.1 GCA_022822565.1 Candidatus Latescibacterota bacterium | reverse complement strand
AAGAAAAAGCACGCTCGAAGCTATCCTTGAAGTGTTGGAGATTCGATTTGATCTGAGCGAGACGCACCCCATATCTGACCGCATTGCAGCTATTGAAAATGTGCAGCACCTCAAGCAGTTGCACCGTGCGGCGATACAGGTGTCCAATCTCGATGAATTTAGACGCATGTTAGATGCAACGGCGTGACGCGCCCAACAAACTCAAATATCGTTGTACATCTCCGAGTCCGGATCAATTTCCACGACTTTGCCATCCCGCATGACCACAACTTTGGTACCGGTCTGATGCGCGATCAGGTGTGCGCGTTTGGCGGCTCGTATGAGCGCGGCTGTTACGCCTTCTTCATTTGTTAGCTTTTTTGGGGTGGGCATCATGCCGCTGTTATTATACCAAAACCAATTGTCAACGCAATGTCGGTTGTCCTGAAAGTTCCGCAAGCCCGCGTGAAAACGACGATGAATAACGGCTTCTGGAACATCATGTCCACCCTGATTTACACGCGATTTTACGCGCGTGATGGCTTCTTCGGGCGTTGCAAGAGACAGAAATATGAGCTTTACGGTGTAACCATCAGCGCGCCATTGACGGATCCTTCTCACATAACCCCGTCCAGATAGCGTTGTTTCAATGGCGAAATCTCTACCCGCGCGGGCGTGGTTGTCAATTTCCTCCAGCATCAGCCGCCCGGCGCGGATGGCCGCGTCAGCAGGACGAAAGGGAGATAGTCCTGCTGCTATCAGGTCTGCATTGACGAAAATAGGGCAATCCGCTTCGTTGGGCAAATACTCCTGCCCAAAAGTCGTTTTGCCAGCTCCGTTTGGTCCCGCGATGATAATAATTTTTTTAGCTTTCATTCATCTCCAGCAGCGTTTAGCTCCTGCTCTATCTCTTTAACGGTTGGCAGCGATTCGCCCAGTGGAAACTGTGCAGCGAGTTGCTGCACAGTTTCACACCCGGTATAAAAGCATCGGGACAGGTTTTCACCCTTTAAAGCATCGCCGGGATGGCGCATCAAGCAATGATACCAGGTAATTTGTGCAAGTACCTCTTGCACAATTTGGCGGTCATCCCAGGCGGTAGCACACTTCACACTTCCTACTTCACACTTCAAAGTAGTGCTTCAAAGTTCTGCTTGATCGTCGCTGCCAATGATACGGCTTCGACATTGAGTTCTTCTATTTCGTCATGGATTTCACGCAGGGTCTCGGCAAAGTCGAAATTTTCGTCTTCTTCTTCAGGTGCAACGCCGACGTAGCGGCCAGGGGTGAGGCTCCAGTCGTTGGCTTCGATTTCGGCGCGATCTACCAGTTTGACCAGGCCCTCTACGTCGCATAGTTTCGCTTCGGGGAAACGCCTAATGAGCCATTGCGCTTGCTGGTAGAAGTAGTTTACCTGTTTGAGTTGTTCGATTGCAACCTGCCGCGTCTCGTCTGCGGTTCTGCGGGCGCGGGTGATGTCGGTTCTGTTATTGTTTGTGCCTGTCTTTTCGCAGATATCTGTTATGCGGATGGCGAGTTTGTAGAGGCTGTCTGTGCGTTCGGATAGGTCGCGACTAATTTCGATCAGGGGGGCGAATTCTGCCACCTGTTTGTTCAGGTCGGTGCTGGTATTGGGTGCGGTTTTTGTGATGGCGGTGCGGAATTGCTCAATAGCCTCGGGGAACGCTGTTCGCGCCTTGTCGTATTCGGCGAGAGTTTCGGTATGCTGTCCGTCTTTCGGCAGGGTTTTCAGAGATGGCGCGATCAGGTCGTGCAATTGGGTGAGTGCGTTGACGAAGTCGGGTAGGGGGTGGGTGGTTTCGCCATCGTTGATCTCGAAGCACGCCTGGCTTTCTTCCAGAATGCGCTGCAGGTAGTTGGACACCAGGTCGAGGAATCGCTCGGTTTTGCCGCGATAAAGATGGACAATGGCGAGGATGTTTTTCTCCTGCTCGGGGCTGAAGTCGTATATTTTGCGCGTGACCTGGCGATAGATGTTGCGGGCGTCGATCATCAGTACTTTGTCGCGGTGCGCTTCGGGTCTGGCGCGGTTTAGAAACCACAATTCGCAAGGGACGGTGCGGGTGTAGAAAAAGTTGGAGCGGATGGCGATCATGGCTTCTACGTCGCCGGTTTCCACCAGTTTTCGGCGCACTTCGGCTTCGCTGCCGCCAGCACTGGATGCTTGGGAAGACATGACAAAGCCTGCGCGGCCCGTTTCGTTGAGGTAGCCGTAGAAGTAGCTGATCCAGACGTAGTTGCCGTTGCTGACTTTGTTGTTTTGATTGACGCCGGGCAGACCGAAGGGTAAGCGTGGGTCGGTTTTGATTTTGTCTGCGTCGATTTCATCGACATTGAAGGGCGGATTGGCCATTACGTAGTCGGCTTTGCCGAGCAATTCGTGTGGGTCCTCATAGTAGGTAATGGCCTGGCGGATGTCGCCTTCAAGGCCATGTACTGCGAGGTTCATTCTGGCAAGGCGGATGGTGGTGGCGTTTTTTTCGATGCCGCGGAAGGTGAGTTGTTCGGTGGGATGCTGGCCGTGTTCTTCGACCGTGCGCGCGCTTTGCACGAACATGCCGCCAGACCCGCAGGCCGGGTCGAGTACTGTGCCGCAGTCGGGTTCGAGCACATGGGCGATTAGCGAAACGAGTGAGACGGGGGTGAAGAATTCACCGTCATCGTGGGCTTTATCGTCGGCGAATTGTGTGAGAAAGTACTCGTAGATGCGTCCGAAGACATCGCCGGAGACCTGTTTTAGTTCGTCGGGGTTGAGCGTGCGGAGGAGTTGGCCGAGTACGTCGTTGTCCAATTCCTGATATTCGCTTTTGGGCAGTGCCCCCCGCAGGCTTTCGTAGTCGGCTTCAATGGAGTCCATTGCTGCGATGACGGCTTTGGCGCGGTCTTCGCTGTCGGGCAGGGCGACGAGGTGGTCGAATTGTGCGTTGGGCCGGAGGTAGATGGCGTTTTTCTGGGAGAAGTCCTCTTTGGTGAGTGCGCGTTTTTTACCGCCGCGGGTGGGCAGGTTGGCTTCAATGTTGTCTTTCACAGATAGGTATCGGCTGTACGCATAGCGCAGGAATACCAGGCCCATGACCGGGAGAAAGTATTCGTTGCTGGCATAAGTGGAGTTGGCCCGCAGGTTATCGGCTGCTCCCCACAGGCGTTTTTCAATGGCTTCAATGTGTTCGAGTTGTGTCAAGGGTCTTTTCCCTTTTTTGTTTTAAGTTTGCAACGCTTACTGCGATGTCAGGGGCGATAACTGAGCAAGCTCTTTATTTTATTCAATTTGCCAGGCGGGTAGAGATTGTGGCCTATAAATTTCTGCAAGCTGGTTTTATTTAAAATCGTCGTGTCGCCGTGGCTGGCGTCCTGGTCAATCAGGGTAGAGGGAACATCTTCCCAATTGAATGCACGCCTACCAAAGGCATCGCGTGGTTCCCAGACGATGACTTTCTCTCCGTCAATTGTCCACCCTTTGGATGCCTCGCCTTCTTTTTTTACATAGGACGCCGGACGCAATAGACTTTCGAGGGCTGCTTTGACTCTGTCGTATCGCTTTTCCGCATAGTTTTGCCAGGTCACCTGACGACACCATTCGGGCGGTGTTTTGCCTGTTCCTTCCGATATAATGTCGCTTATAACCTGAGATGAAATCGCCAACCAATCATCTGGAAGGTGTCCAGGGTCCATGCGTTCCATAATTTCAGCGAGGTATCGTTTATAGAGATGTCCCGTTAGATTGCGACGCATTTTCTGTACATCGCCTTGCAAACGCTGCCGGGTTTCCTCTTCGTGAGAGGGTAGCGCAGTTGTCGTGTATATCATCAGGCTACGCTTGACGATTTCATCGGGAAATGATTGGGGTTCGGCATTCATTGCGAGTATGAAGCTCGGATATTCAGAAGCAGGGGGTTGTAATTCCTCTTTGATCATATCCTTGCCGTACTGGTTGAAGGCGCGTTGTCCTATATCATCAAATACAACGGGAAACCGCTTGTACGACGCTTGCAATCCTCGAAGGCGGGATGTGGTGAAACTCCGTTTATCCACTGTGTTGGCATAACCGAACATGGATGTCATGAGCGTATCAATCAGACTGGTCTTGCCGCAGTTGGATTTTCCAAAGACGATACCAAAGGAGGGAAAGCGGACCACGTCGCTGTCTTGCACCATGGCAAGTGTTCGCATGTCGCACATGAAGGGAGAGAAATACAACCACGCCATCAAGGTGAAGTAATCCCGTTGTAGCCGTTTTACATCTCCTTCAAAGGCGGCGTAGTTTTCGAAGTATTCCAGGAGCAGACCCGCATCTGTTTTTACCGAATCATCGTCCCATTCCAGCGGGAATGTCTCGCCCGATAGGGTGGCATGGCGCGTGGTTCTGTCGATATGGAAGTTGCGTGTATCGACTTCTTCGGCAGATTTGACGAGGACCACGCGATTGATCTGGCGTTTGATGTTCTGGGTGATGCGTTGCTTGCCATTGCGTATGGGAGGCATGACCGATGATAGCGCGGGACCAAGAGCGGCACGGACCTTTTCTACGCGCTCTACCTGAACCGGAAAGGAGGTTTCGACTTCATCCGGTGCAGGTGGCTCAATTATGAGTGTGCCCGGTCCGTTATTCATAGATGGGGTTTCCTGAATTTCTATTTCTGCTCGCGTTATTTTTTCATCGGGTAGCTCGATTTCGTCTGATGCGGAATCTCGGATGGTGTTGAACATATTATTGTAGTGTTCCCAAGCGTTCTCATCATTGTCGAACATGACCAGCGTTTCTGGTTGGTCGCCAGAAAATGCGCGTTCCGAGAGGTTGGCGGATCCGATGATTACTCGTTTTCGGCCATCCGGATTAGATAGCAGGTAGAGCTTTGCGTGGGCTATGGACTTTCGCAAGACTCTGAAGTGGGCTTGTCCCGCGTGTACTTTTTCGAGAATTTGTATGTGTCGTTCGTCTTTGAGGCCCATAATTGCGGCGCGGGTATTGCCGACTACTGTCTTCTGAAATGCAAGAATGTCTTTCATGTCGCGGATAATGCCTTCATAGCCGAATACGCATTCGAAGGTCGTGAAAGCGTATTCATCCAGCATTTTAATGATGGCATCCACGCTCACTGAATAGGTCAATACCCGCAGGGTGTCGAATCCATCGAATACGTCCCAGTCGAATTTCTTTTCTGAGTTGAATTTCGCGCTGACCACGCGAAGACCACTTCTGTCATCTATTCCAAATGACATCTGACTCTCGCTGGCGTCGCCGAATAGCATGTTTTGCCGGGTATCCATTTTTCGTGTCTCCGTTGATGCATAAATCAATTTGCCAATTCTGCCAATCTGTTTCTGCCGTTTTCTGTAATTTGGTACTTCTGCAACCGGCTTCCCGGTTTTTCTGGTATTGTGTATTTGATCAGTCCGGCTTTTCTCAATGTGCGAATTATCTTGTTAAGCTGTCCGGACACAGTTTTTTGACCCAAACCGATTGAGATGGACGATTTCGACAGGGGAGCATGGATAAGAAGTGACAAAATTCTCTGCTCAAGGCTTCCCTGGTGTGACTCTGGCTGTGACTCTGGCTGTGACTCTGGCTTAGTCTTGATTTGTTCTGGCCTTGTCGGGTACCTGTAGGACACTTGCTCGGTGACGTGTGGGGGTATCTGCCCACCCTGTTCAACCTGTCGTTTGAATGTCGTGACTACCCAGTTATCCGAAACTTCAATCACAGGTTCCTCTACCCCGTAGTCATGGCACTCTTGTCGAATGCGTCGGATGCCGCTGCCGATCTGTTCTACCATTCCCATGCGGTGGAACATGCCGAAGAGGAGCGGATTCCGCGGTACGCTTCTGATTCCCAAATCTTCTTCCCGCATTCCCGCTGGCAATCCACCCGGTGTGACGATTTCCAGCCGGTCATAGAATATGTGTACCTGTACTTTAGCGGTGGATCGATAGTCTCGATGCGCGATGGCGTTGACCATTGCCTCGCGGAGTGCATCCTCCGGTAGTTCGAGCCGTTCGTCCCGTCCGCGAACATGGGGAATCAGTGCCGTGTTCAGCTTCGCTTGCATGTAGGCGATACAGTCATCGTAGATGGCGCATATATCGCCTGTGAAGTTCTTGAGGTCGATGATATGCGTATTGGTCACGCCACGAAGAACCGCGCAGGTCACGCCCGCTGTCAATGTGTAGCGCGTGATGTCTTCCGCTAATAGCCACGCGCCCGCATGGGTCATGATCCCACCTTCGAGCAGGTGCAGGTTCTCCAATGCCACGATTGGGTCCATTCCGTCGGGGATATGCGCCCGCTTGGCGAACCTCGCCCAGGCTTCTGGCGTCAGGTCTTTATCTATTTTGAAGTTATGGCATGGTGTTTTGTCGAATCGAATGAGTCCTTCCTTGAAAAAGAATTCGCGGATTTCGTCGCGTGACATTTGCTGTGAACTTGCGCCTTCGCGGATGTAATACTTGCCGCCAAAGGCGTAGGGCTTGCCGTGTTGCTCTGGTATTGTGATGCAGAGTACGCCACTGACGGAGTCCATTTCTACTGCTATGGGCGGATCCGCTGATCGCGCGATGGACTGGATCTGCGACTTCAGCTTGTTGTGGTTCGCAATACCAACGATTTCGCCGTCGTCTGTTACGCCGATCAGTATGACGCCACCAGTCGCGTTCGCAAAGGCACAGATTTCACGGCCCAGGTTAGAAGACATGGAACGCTTGAACTCTGTTGTAAAGCCTTCGCCGAGAGCGGTTATGTTAGAGAGTGTTTTTTCGTTCATAGCTACTTGGTCGGTTACTTGGTCGGTTACTTGGTCGGTTTCTATATATAGTAATGGTGTGGTTTGTCTTCAGCGCACAGCATGTATCTTAAAGGGTTTAATGTACTGAATCATGCGAAATTGCGCCACCCTTCATATTGCGAACGGGCGGGCACAGGGGCACCGCCCCTACATTTGCAAACACTGGACCGTAGCTTAACACCACGTCACTTGAAAGTTTGATCTTGCTTTTGCCTTTTATCCGTGTTTATCTGTGTTAATCTGTGGTTGCTTTTCCCTTCACACTTCACACCTCACACTTCACACTTTCCTTCGTGTTGGCAATCGCGTATGTTGGGGACGAGATCGCACAATTTTACGAGAAGCAAAGGAGCGTTTTATGGAATGGAATTTTGAACAGGTGGCGGGTCCGTTTGGTTTTACCGAGGGTCCGGTGTGGGTGGGTGATGTGCTGTTATTTACAGATATGCCAGGGGATCGCGCGATGCGCTACGATCCCGAGACGGGTGTTTGCGACGAGTGGCGCACGGGCACTAACCGGGCGAATGGCCTGACCACTGATGCAGAGGGTCGGGTCTATGGCGCGGAGGGGACATTCAATCCTGTGGGTGACAAATACGTGGATGGTCCCGGGCGTCGCATTGCGCGCTATGAAAGCGATGGTTCGACGACTGTGATTTCCGACAATTTTGAGGGGAATCGTTTTAACAGCCCCAATGATCTCGTTGTGGATGCAAAGGACCGCGTCTGGTTCACGGATCCGAGATATGGCGATGATAAATCATGTATGGATATCGGTCACGAGTCGGTGTATCGGGCTGATCCCCAGGCCGATGGGACTTACACGACGGTGCGGGTGACTTTTGATACGACAAAGCCCAATGGTTTGATTGTTACGCCCGATATGAAGACCCTGTATGTGGCGCAGAGCGATTATCTTCCTGAGACTCCTCGGGAATTGCGCGCTTATCCGATTGCGGAAGATGGGTCGCTGGGTGCGTGTGAAGTACTGCACGATTTTGGTGCCCATCGGGGTATAGACGGTATGAGGTTGGATGAGGATCTCAATATTGTCGCAAGTGCGGGTTGGCCGGATAGCGGTCCCGGTCCGATGATTTACGTTTTTGCGCCCGACGGACAGGTGCTCGAAGCACATCCTTTTCCGATTAATCCGACCAATTGTGAATTCGGCGATGAAGATTTGCAGTCGCTCTATGTCACGGCTATAGATGGGTATTTGTACCGCGCGCGTACCCATAGAAGGGGATTGGGATAGTTTAGTACCACTTTGATTTATCCACGACATTGGTCAGTTCTTCGCCCGCGAGGAAGCGTCGGGCGTTGTCGATGAGTATTTCGTAGCGTCGCTCGTTTATGTTGCCGGCGTCTCTAACGGCAACATGGGGGGTCATCAGTACGTTGGGCAGGCCCCATAGCTTGTGGTCGGAGGGCAGCGGCTCTTGTTCGAATACGTCCAGTCCAGCGCCAGCTATTGTGCCGGATTCGATGGCGTTGGCGAGGTCGTCTATTTTGCACACTTTGCCGCGGCCGATGTTGATGAAGTACGCCGAGGGTTTCATGAGGGCGAAGCGTCGCGCGTCGAACATGCCTTCGGTTTCGGGTGTGTGTGGGACGGTTGTGATGACAAAGTCCGCGAGTGGCAGGAGTGCGTCAATTTCGTCCGGGTTGTGGAATTCGACGTAGGGCAGTTCGTATTCGGGGCGCGGTTCGATGCCGATGACGGTCATGCCCAGTTCATTGCACAGGCGGGCTGTCTCGTGTCCGATGCCGCCTACGCCGTTGATGAGGGCTGTTGCGCCAGCGATGTCTATGTACGGCGATTTGCGTGCGTTCTTATCCCATACTCTGCGCCGTTGCGCGTCCATGTACCACGGTAGTCCGCGTGCCAATGCGAGCAGGAACATCAGGATGTGGTGGGATATGTGGTCGAAGTATATGCCGCGCGGGTTTGTTATGGTCAGCGGGTGTTCGGTCAGTTCTTTGTAGTAGTATCCGAAGAAGGGACCTGCGTCCGGGTTGTGTAGCCAGGCGAGTTTTTCGGCGACGGCGAGGGCATCGGGCGGTATCCAGCCGAATGCGGCGTCGGCATCGCGTATTGCCTCTATGGCTTCTTCGTCGGTTTCGGGCGATAGGACGTCGTATTCGGGGAGTTCGTCCGATAGGCGAGTGGCGAATGCGCTCCTGAGGTCGTCCTGCGGCGGCATGAATACAAATTTTGGCATTCTAATTCTCCAATCTTCCAGCCCATTTGATACATCCCGCGATGTGCGCGTGGAACCAGTCTTCGTGCCACAGGGCATCGGGATGTCCCAGGGCGGTGTACATGACGCGGCCTTTGCCGTATTCGTGGCACCAGCCCATGGCGTAGTCGTTATCTTCGCGGTTGCCTTTTTCCAGATCCACGGTATCGTTATCGATCCGCATCAGGACATGCGTCTTGTTGCGGTCGTAATTTTTAAAGGTGTAGATTTCATCTGTTACCCGAAAATAGTCGCCCAGCATTTTTGTCGCGGGGTGATTGGTGTCTTCGACTATTATTCCCACTTCCTGATGCCACGGATGGCCGTTGAACCATCCGCCGAGCATTTCGCCGTATTCGGGCCAGTCATAGCACGTATCGGTTGCGTTGTGTATGCCGAGGAATGATTTGCCGTTGCGGACGAAGTCCAGGATCGCGGTTTTTTGTTCGTCGGTAAAAGGCAGGTTCCCGGTTGTTGCAAATGCGAGGATGTCAAATTTTTCCAGGTTCTCAGCGGA
>JAJEAX010000062.1 GCA_022822565.1 Candidatus Latescibacterota bacterium | reverse complement strand
GCGCGCAAAGACATTGGCAGAATTGAGCGACCACAGTACAGCATGCGAGCCGTTTTTGAAGCCCTGGTGAACGCCGTTGTACACAGAGATTACTCAAAAATCGGCTCAAAAATTCGGTTGTTCATGTTTTCAGACAGACTCGAACTCTATTCGCCTGGCGCATTGGCAAACACCGTGACAGTGGAAAATTTGCGTTATGCACAAGCCACCCGCAATGAGTTGCTCGCCCGCTTACTCTCAGAAATCACCTTGCATGACACAATGAGCAGACAAGTAATCCGGCGACACTTTTTGGAGCGACGAGGCGAAGGCGTGGGCATCATCTTAAACGAAAGCGAGGCCCTCAGCGAGCAAACGCCTGTTTATGAATTGTTCGACGAAGAATTGCGCTTGACGATCTTTGCCGCCAAATCTCTACAAGAAATGTAGGTATTGTCATTTCGGGTAAATATGGCCTATATCACTACTTTTTTCGCAAAGGACCAATATCAATGGAAAGATGCTTGAAGTGTAAAAAACACGGCCTCTTTTTTGAGCGAAAATATTCTCCC
Organism: Candidatus Latescibacterota bacterium; assembly: GCA_022822565.1. Taxonomy (GTDB): domain Bacteria; phylum Latescibacterota; class UBA2968; order UBA2968; family UBA2968; genus VXRD01. The sequence goes on along the minus strand of JAJEAX010000062.1, from coordinate 6,718 downwards.
ATAGAATCAATTGTTGGTGCAAGTGAAGCACCTGTTTGGATAATAGGTCTCAATCCCAAGGGCGATGAAGGGCATAATGACGAAAATGATATCATCCAATTGAGAGAATATTTTCAAAGTAAGAGCGTTCACAGATATTTTAGCGTTTTCAAGCAAGTATCTCCAGGCCTCCATAAACTCCTGGGCCATCCTAATGGCGTCGCACATACAGATTTGGTAAAGTGTTACTCCAACAATTTTCCACCCAAAACAATACAAAAAGGTAGTGAAAAGGAAATCGTCGCCAACTGTAGTGAATATTTGAAACAACAGATTGAAACACACAAACCGAAAATTATCATCTGTAATGGTACACCCGTAAGCCGCGAATTATGTGAGTTATATCCTCCACCTGAATCAAAACAGAACCCCACTTCATATAGGGTGCAAAATGGCAAGCACGATTTTGCAGTCGTTCTTTCAGGATTCATTGGAAGAGGAATGGATAGATATGCCAAACTTCGTTTATGGCAAGAAATAAAAAAATATTTCGAACTGTATGGAATCAATCCCATGCCCGAAATAGAAGATTACGACATCAAGGGTAGCGATACGGCAGAAAGAAAGAAACCTGTGGCACGGGAGAACCGTGCGATGCGAAGTAGCAATCCACTCAGAAACGATGACGTGACACACTTTGTCAGGAAAGTGGCATTACTGGCCACTGACGGACTGCCTGATGATATCAAACCGAATGGCAAAAGCCAATATGCAGCACACAAGCAAGGCCACCGCTACTACCACTTATGGTATTCAAGGCAACCCTGGAAAAACTGGCAACTGTTCTACAAAATCGAAATCGAGCCTGACCCATCCTTGGACACAAAATTCTGCAACAATGCACTCGTCGCAATCAGATACTCATTCGACAAACAAGGGAAAATCGGCGACCTTTCCGTTGGTGAAAGCGAGTCACTGAAAAACATCCTGGATAACCTGGATATCCAAAAAGGCCAAAGGCTAGATCATAGAGGCAGACAGGGACGGATCGTCCAGGTTGATTTCGGTAGTAATGAATTGAACGGCGATTTCGCTGAAACGCTGGCAGATACACTCAGGCGTTTCATAGAGGTCGTCACCCCAGCAGTAGATAACTTCATGGACGAGCGCAATGAAGAAGACACGGACACGATTCGGCTGCCAGCGATACCATTGACATTGACCATGAAATTTGTGGACAAGCACAACGAAGAAGACGCTTGATTACTCACTAATGTTGCGTAGCTGATCGCTGTGCAAATTAAAGGGCATGGTACGGGTCGAAATCGTTTTGAGATAGACGAAACAGTTCAATACTTAAAAAAATTAGATGATGGCACTGCGAAAAAAAACATATCAAAATAGTTCTGAGAAAATCAAAAAATTTGTGTCCCTGAGTAGCAGCGTGATACTACTGCTAACGCTCATTTTCAGCGGCCCCGCTTTTGCACAATATTCCTATACCTGGAAAACCGATACGACCTACGAGGGGGCGGACTCGGTAAACCTCATTCAACCCGTGCAGGTGCTGTTCTTAGACGAGCCAATACAGGTCGTGCCACACAGCGCGTCACTGCGTCTCATGCAACAATATTCTGTATTACTCGGCACCGAATGGAGTGACGGTCAGGCGTATCGATTGCTCCAAACCTTTGAGTCTATTCCACAACCAAGCAATGAATTTCGAGAAGAAACTCTAACGGTTCCCCACTCGTTGTGGCACTTATCAGACCAGCATATTCAAAATGATATAGAGATCGAAGTTCGAGAAGGGCAAAAAATAGTCACCGTAGCTCTTGAAGCCTTTACTTATGCCGAGCCTGCGCTGGCCCAAATAGAAGGAGTAAGAGGTCGTTTCTTTTCTAAAAGACTACACCATGCAGTAGTACGTTATGTAACCGACGAGGGTCGGGATAGGCGTGCTCTGAAACGTATTATGGAGAAACGCTACAGCGTAAGTCTGGATGTACCGGACTATACCGAACTTACGCGGAACACCACAAAAGAGCATGCAGGCCGGTTTGGAGAGTTCAAAAACGAAGAATTGATGGCTCTTGTGAGTATGTTCGAAGAATATCCACAAGGCATGCTCACGACGCCAGGCCTGCAATATCTGGTGCGGCGATTAGATGGGACACCTCATCCAATTAACCCGACTGCTCCAGCTATAGCCTGGCCGAGCGAAGGGTATATTGAGTTTATGGAATCCGCGTTTAAGGAACAGGGCCTCGACTACATCCACCGCTTAATCCTCCATGAAAAGGCACATTTTTTATGGGCACACCTCTTCGACGATCAACTCAAACAGGATTGGATTGAGCTTGGTGGGTGGTATATAAACCCCGATGATAGTGACGGATGGTCAACGACTAAGCAAACCGAGTTTGTATCCGCTTATGCACATAAGAAAAATCCGAATGAGGATATGGCAGAAAGTATCAGCTATTACATCGTGAATCCCGACAAGTTGCGCTCGCGCTCCCCTGCCAAATACGAATTTGTTCGCAATCGTGTCATGCACGGCACCCGGTACATATCTCGCATTCGTCCTGATTTGACATTTGAGGTCTATAATCTGTATCCCGATGTGGTGTATCCGGGCCGAATCATCCGGGTTGACATACAGGTTGAAGGCGAACCAGAAGCGGACAAAAAAATAACAATAGAATTTGAACTGCATACAGAATCCAGCTTGGACGCCGCCACATCAACGTGGGTTAGAATTTATAGTCAAAAGGGTACTTGGTTTGATATCAGTATGCGCCCCATAGATTCTTTGGGCAATCGAATTGAGTCCGGACATATACTAAGGGGAACTAAAACGATTTCAAAACATTCAGCACACGGCTATTGGGCTCCCGACCAGATTACTCTTAAGGACGCTCAAGGCAATGAACGCCACGGATCCCAGACTGGTTTTGGATGGAAGCTCTATATCAACAATCCACTTGCAGATGATGATGCACCAATTTATGTCAAAAACTCTTTACGCTTATCATTATTAGATACCGTAAAAAATGGATATCACCGTCAAATTCTGACTGTTCGCTGGAGAATTTTTGAAGAAATTGGTATAGAAAGACTCTATACAAACCTAAACGACGGGACTTCAAATACCTATTCTCGATCAAATTGGGGAGAATATAATCCGCAGACTGGTGAGGCAACAGTTACATTCAACATTTGGGACTATCACGCAAGCGGCATATATAGTATCAATTACATAAAAATGTATGATATTGCGTTAAACGCGCGAGGCGTGTACTTTACCCATCCGGGATATAGATTAAGAGACAATGATGAATTAATTGACGAAGCACCTGTCACCATTGACGTCCAAACAACAAATCCAGATACCATTCCCCCTGTGCTCGATTTGAACCAAATTACAATTCAGGCAGTGCCGACAACACCGGAAGCACCAAATGGCGAAACACGGGTCGATATCACCTTTAGAGTTAAGGATAACATTAGTGGATATCGTATGGCAGGGTTGTACTTGCGCGACCCTAACGGTGTGAATCACCACTTTTGGCATAACAACAGAAATTTTAGCACAGGACATTTCGTAGGAGATCCGACTGTATATCACCCCTATCTTCAAACAGTTATCTTACCCATCGGTAGTATCCCCGGAACATGGGGCCTTGCTCAGATGACAGTATATGACAAGGCATATAATATCCTTCGAGTGGACTTTACTGAAATCATCCGCTTTGAAGTAACTGATACTCCACTTATCTCTCCCGACTTTGATGGTGATGGGCAGGTCGCGTTTGAAGACTTTTTGGCTTTTGTTCATGCGTTTGGAACCCACAGCGGACAGGAGAACTTCGATCCAAAATTTGATCTCGACGGCAATGGAGAAGTTGGTTTTTCCGACTTCCTCATCTTTGTTAATTCTTACGGCAAACCTGTCACAGGATAATTACGATGATGATCAAAACCTCTGGATCGCGGCTAACACCATGCCGCGATGACAGATGGGCACAGGGGCACCGCCCCTACCACCCATAAATAGTCTCTAATCTCTTACATCTTCCCTTGCGTTTTATTTTTTATTTTTATATTTCTCGCAGATGATATATTATGCACGCAAAGAGTAGGAAGCGAGACATAAGAAGGTTTAGGTAAACCTCATATCTCTCAGTGGTTATCAATCCCCTCCCCCCCACTATCTCTATTCTCTAATATCTTACTTTTTCCTCGCCTTTTATTTTTTTATTCTTAGCAAGCAATGGGGGCCCTTATGCACACATATCTCAATCAACTACAACACGTCCTCAACCACGGTATAAAAAAGGAGGACCGCACAGGTGTGGGTACAATCTCGTGTTTTGGACTGCATGCGCGCTATGCAATGGCAGACGGATTTCCCGCAGTCACAACCAAGAGACTGGTGTGGAAATCAATGTTATCGGAACTGCTGTGGTTTATCTCAGGATCCAATGACATCAAAAAATTGAAAGCCATGTTGAAAAGCAATCGGCTATGGGATGGCAATTATAAGGATTATCATTCAAAGGCGCGAAGAGTGTACAAAGCAGACGGTGATATGGGACGTATTTACGGTGTGCAGTGGCGGGCTTGGCAGGGTTATGGACGAAAAAAGAAAAAGGACTCAGAGCAGACAGAACAGGACTTAGAGCAGACAGAAATTGATTTTGGTGTACAGTGGCCGAAAAAAAAAGAAGTGGGGGCCCATTCGTGGCGTCGTCTGAGGGATCGCCATGGAAATAAGGTGGACCAACTTCAAGATGCGATTGATCTGATTCTAGAAAATCCTGAATCCCGCCGAATTCTGGTTGATACGTGGAATGCCGCTGAAGTAACCCCTTACCAAAATGTGGATCAACTTCAAGATGCGATTGATTTAATTCTAGAAAATCCTGAATCCCGCCGAATTCTGGTCGACGCGTGGAATGTTGCTGGAGACCAAAATGTGGACCAACTCAAAAATGCGATTGATTTAATCCGAGAAAATCCTGAATCCCGCCGAATTCTGGTCGACGCGTGGAACGCCGCTGAGGTAACTCCTTACCAAGTAGCACTTCCGCCATGTCATGTCCTCTTCCAATTTTACGTCGCAGAAGGCAAATTATCCCTACAAATGTACCAGCGATCCTGCGACATGTTTTTAGGCGTACCACTCAACATCGCGTCCTATTCCGTATTATTGCACATGGTCGCAAAAATCACGGGCCTCGTAGCCCACGAATTTATCCACGTCCTCGGCGATGCGCACATCTACTTAAACCATCTCGACGCAGTAAAAGAACAACTATCTCGCAAGCCATATCCCCTGCCCAAATTGCATATTGAAGACCGCGGACAAACCAAAATCGAAGATTTTGAAATGGACGACTTTGAACTCATCAATTATCAGCACCACGACACCATCCGCGCGGAAATGGCGGTTTGAAAGCAGGCAAAACGCCCACCCTTTATTCTCTTTTATTGAGAATTGCGCGGATCATCTGCCACAAGATATATCCAATGCCGACCAGGATAAAAACGGACGTGAGAACCAGGAAAATCTGGGCACCTAAAGGCAGGTTGTCAAATGGAATGATCGGATGCATGATAGGTGACTACTCCCAACGATAGAGCAGTTGGGCTTCTCGGCGGTTAAGTCGCCTGACGTTGTAGCCCCAACGTCAATATGTTTATCGCAGCATTGTGGTCTCTGTCCGTCTTATAGCCACACACTTTGCAATGATGCACACGCTGAGAAAGAGATTTCTTTTCTCTGTGTCCGCATGCCGAGCAATCTTGTGACGTATAATCAGGCTTGACAGCTTTGAATCCAATACCAGCCTCTTCCGCTTTGTATTCGAGACAATGCCGAAACAGTGACCACGCTACGTCTGCTATTGATTTAGACAATCGCCTGTTCTTTTGCATCTCTTTAACTCTCAACTTCTCTACGGCTATAAAGCCGTGGCGGTTGACAATTTTTCTTGATTCTTGATGGGCAAAGTTATGTCGCTTATTACGGATACGCTCATGCACTCTGGCAACAACCTTACGTGCTCTCTCTCGCCTCTTTGGACAGACCTTTTTCAATGCGTCCCATTTGCGCTGTGCTTTGGCAAGAGCCTTTTCCTCTTTTCTAAAGAAACGAGGATTATCAACATGTTCGTTCTCACTGGTCACAGCAAAGGAAGTGAGACCCACGTCAATGCCAACGGCTGGCGTAGCGTCACGCTTTTCAGGCGCGTCGCCCATATCACAAGAGATAGACGCGAACCACTTACCCGTCGCTGTTCGCGTGATTGTGCAAGATTTAGGGATACCGTCAAGAGGTCTGTGCTGGACAATGCGGATACAGCCTATTTTGCCCATTCGCAAGCCCTTGTCGTCCAATCGGCATCCATTGGAAAACTGAGGATAGGTGATAGAATCATAGCGATTCTGTCCCTTATATCTGGGAAAGCCAGCCTTTTCGCCCGCCTTTGCTCTCTCTTTAAGACGACGAAAGAAACCTTTGAATGCCAAATCAACACGTACCGCGACTTGCTGCAAGACTTGACTATATACTTGCACAAAACCATTGTATTGCTGTTTCAGCAAAGGCAACGTCTTTTGCTGGTCATAGCAAGACAGCGATTCTTTGCCATTCTCATAGGCTTGTATCCGAGCGGCAATAAGCTGGTTATATAGTATGCGACATTCGTCAATATGTGCCAGCAAGATATTC
>JAJEAX010000099.1 GCA_022822565.1 Candidatus Latescibacterota bacterium | reverse complement strand
TGGAGGGTTTTAGAGCCGTCATTGCGGCAGGATGTTAGCCGCAATCCAGTGGTTTTGACTTTCTTATATCTGTTTATCGGCATGACGCTGTGGCGACTGCTCGAAGTGGGCCGCCTATTGAATATTGAGGACGAGACGATTTTGGATTTGGCGAATTGATTTCTTGGGGTTATATACAAAGGGGCTGGATGATAACAGTAAAACGAGGTATGAGACATGTACTACAACGAAGTCGTAAAGGAAATAGCGAGTTTTACCGAGACCGGACGTGGATCTGGAAGCGTGCAAACGCTATACAGAGGGGAAAATGAGAGCTTCCCTTCTGTATCGTCTGGCTTGTACCGTTATTTTTCGGGACACGATGCTTGGAACGCTAAAAATGACGATGAAAAAGAGCAATTTCTTTTTAATTACGAAAAGAAAATTGTTCAACACGCGTCGATTTTCGCAGGGTACGGAGATGAAAATTATTCAGTTGAAAACAAAAATTGTGTCGAGAAATTTTCGTCTAAACAACGGGAACTCTTAGCGGATGTCCAGCACAGAGGGGGGATAACTAATTTCATAGATTTTACAAGAGATGTAAATATTGCCTTGTTTTTTGCTTGTTATAGTGAGGCTGATTCACCTTGGACCCAGAGTCATTTACGCGATAATAAAGATGGGCGTATTATACTTTATCACCATGTAAGTATTCAGCCAAGGCATGAAGTGTTGAATTTTCCACAAGTTGCGTACAGTAGGATGCAATCTGGTATCTTGGTTCGACCAAGAACGTATGGTATTATGGACATCAACGAAAGTTGCATTGATATTATCACGATTCCTGTGCAAAAAAAGAGAGAGATTTTGGGATATTTGGCGGGTTTATACAATATAAGATTATTAACCATTTATAGTGATTTACATGGTTATGTCAGAAATCAGCATTTGTTATTTCCGAAGTTAAAGAAAAAATGACTTGGTATAAAAATTTTTAATGAACTACATTCACTGTTATGGGCAAATGAAGCGTTCGAATGCGCCTTTCCATGTGGATCGAAAGGGCTATCACCTGATGTTTGACACAGTCCCGGCCTGGATCTGTAATCAGTGCGGTGAGGCGTATTTTGAAGCGTGCGAAGTCACCGCAATTCAGAGTGCTATTAAGGGGCTGGACCAGTAGGCCCGGCAGCTTGTTTTAGACACTTGAAGCACTTAATCCAGGCCGGTAACGTATGGTTGCGGCCCGTTTTTATCTGTAGTACGATTCCTTGCATGGAAGTATGTCATCCCTTATTTTAGGTACGACGTGAGACACGCGCGTTCAGGTTTTATATTTATGTTTTCCGCCTCAGTGCCCGCGGATTTTATGGGATTACGGGATTAAATTACCATGCTCAAACGCCTTTACATTGACAACTACAAGTGCCTGACTAATTTTGATATTCGTTTCGAGGAATTGACGCTGCTGCTCGGACTAAATGGATGCGGCAAGTCGGCTATATTTGAAGTTGCAGGGAAACTGCGCGATTTTATTCGTGGCGATGCACGGGTCGGTGAATTGTTTCCCTCTACTGATCTCACGCATTGGAGCACAAAGCCAGAGCAACATTTCGAATTGGAGATCGACATCTCGGGTGGGCGATGTCTTTATCGTCTTGTGGTTGAGCACAGACCAGAAATACGATTTGCGCGTGTGATGAGTGAAGAGCTTCTGTTTGATGACAAGCCGCTCTTTGTTTTTGAAAACGGCAACGTACAACTCTACCGCGACGACTACAGCGAAGGGCCAAGGTATTCTTTTGATTGGATGCAATCGGGACTGGCACCAGTGGCCGAACGAGCAGACTATACCCGGTTGTGTGCATTCCGAGATCAAGTTCGTCGCTTTGTAACGCTCTCTTTGGAGCCAAAACGTATGAGAAGCGGTTCGGATTTTGATGCCGAGAGACTCAGCGATAGCGGTGCGAATTTTGCGTCGTGGTATCAGGGACGCCTCCAAGAGAATCCGCGCCAAATATTTGACGCGATGGATAAGTTAAGCGATGTTCTGCCCGGTTTCGTAGATTTGAGACTTGTTCAAAAAGGCAGTGATTATAGAGAGTTGCAAGCTGAGTTTTCCTCGGTGCCAGTAGAATCGAGGTCTATCTATCGGTTTGACCAGCTTTCAGATGGTCAGCGTGCTTTGATCGTGCTTTATTTGCTGCTATTTGCCGATGATACTGGGCGCACTTTGTTTTTGGATGAGCCGGATAACTATGTCACCCTTCCAGAGTTGCAACCCTGGTTTGCCGAGTTGGAGGATGGATGTGGCGATACGCTGCCGCAGACCGTGTTGATTTCGCACCATCCAGAAGCGATTGATTTTCTCAGCGATAAGGCAATTTGGTTGGGACGTGAGCCGGAGAGCCATACGCGCATACTGGACGTCAAAAACGATACCATGTTGAAAATTTCTGAACTCTATGCCCAGGGACTCGCACCGTGAAGCATCCCCAAATTACCGTCCTTTGCGAAGACAAACAGCACGGAGCTTTTATCCGAAGATTTCTCAAAAAACGCAGGCGTAGGGTACAACGTACTTTATCGACGCCCAACAAAGGTGCAGGCGATCAGTTTGTTCGGAATAACTATCCGGAACAATTGGACGCTATTCGCGGACGCAATGCCATTCTCGTGGTGATGATTGATGGTGATAATGACAGCATTGAGCAACGGCTGAAACAATTGGATGATGCTTGTAAAAAAAAAGGGATTCCGTTGCGTACAGACAGCGATTCAGTCGCCATTTTTGTTCCCAAGCGTAATATCGAAACCTGGTTTGCCTATTTGGATGGTGAGCTTGTGAACGAGACGGACGAATATCCCAAGCTTAAACGGCAGCGGGAATGTCGAAGACATGTTGACGTGCTTGAGCAGATGTGTGCCGAGGGGAAGTTGCGAAACCCCGCGCCAGAATCGCTGGAAGCCGCCTGTAGTGAATATAACAATGTTTTTTGATTTCTTGACTATTCAAATCAGTGTCTTTTGAATTGATTATGGCGAACCATCAAAGGATGTTCGATATTTCCGAACATCCTTAATTCTTTTCCGAAAATCTGCGATGAAACTTTTCCAGATCATTCTTGTCGTCCTACTTGTCGTGGCTTTTTTAGCTTTCTTGAGTGTCTTGTTTTTCGACTGCGTCGAGAATTGGGTTTCTGATCTTGTAGGTGGAACTACTAAAAACAAGATTCTGAAATTTTTGGGAATCGGCATGGGTGGTATCTTGATAGTCCTCTTGTCATCTTGGAAATCCGCAATGAGTCTCTTTTCAAAACTGTGGCAATTTCTTATTGACAACCTTGACCGCATTCTTGTCGGCCTGTTCATCTTGTTGGCGATAGCTTTTGTGGTTGTCATGGTCCCCGACAAACCCTCGTGGAGTTTCAAACTTTTTGGGGTATCTGGAAGTGAAAATCGAAAATATGAAGTTCTGAAATTTTTGGGAATTGGGATGGGCGGCATACTGATCGCCCTGCAAGCATTGGCTTCCCACAGACGCGCCAGGGCGATGGAAGAGACCGTCTCGCACACCGAGCAAGGGTTGCGACAGGAACGCCTAAAAAATGCCATTGAACACTTGGGGGACGAAAAAGACATCGTGCGCCTGGGTGGAGCCTACGAACTTTTCCAACTGGCAAAAGATGCCACAGAAGACACCAAAGAATTGCGTCAGACGGCACTTGACATGCTCTGTCTCCATATCCGCCAGATGACGGGAGGAAATTAGTTATGACAGAAAAACATGAATCAAAACCCTCGGAAGAAGTACAAAGCCTGTTGACATTACTGTTCATCCAGAATCACGAGGTTTTCAAAGATTGTGATATCAACTTGCAGGGGAGTTGGCTGAACGGGGCAGATTTGCAGGAAGCGCGTTTAGAAAAGGCCATTCTGACTGGGGCACATCTGCAAAAAGCTAATCTTAGCAGGTCACACCTGCAAAGGGCTAAGCTTTGGAATGCACAGTTGCAAGGGGCTGATCTTAGAGAAGCAAACCTACAAGGGGCTGATCTTAGAGAAGCACAGTTGCAAGGGGCTGATCTTGGCAATGCACAGTTGCAAGGGGCTAATCTTAGAGGAGCACGCCTGCAAGGAGCTAATCTTTTTGAGGCGCGATTGCAAGAGGCCAACCTTCGCTGGGCATACTTGCAAGGAGCTTATCTTGACAGCGCGCACCTGCAAGGAGCTAATCTTTTTGAGGCGCGATTGCAAGGAGCTATACTTCAGCGTGCTAAATTGCAATGCGCTGATATGAGGGGAGCGTGGCTACAAGGAGCTTTACTTGTACTGACGCAACTGCAAGAGGCTGATCTTACGGAGGCACTTCTACATGGAGTTGTTAGTGAAAATCACGGACCGCAGGGTATTCCTATTGGTCCAGTAGCATCCATTCCAAAAGACCAGATCTGGAGAAGTCTTCGCAAGCCATCCAGTTTTGCGCATCGCCTGAAAGGATCAATAGACAGAGAAAGTGCCCTATCCGGTATAATTTTCGCGGGTAGATTGAGCCAAGAATACGTGGACTATTTAGTAGAAGGCTTGTCTGATGAACGAGCAAATGAGTTTCGAGAGAGACTGGAACCGCACGTTGATGTTGATCGGCTCTCAAGCAATCAACTGCCAACAGACAGCGGTGCTAATACCGGAAGTTATCCCAAAAGAGACGCCGAAATATGGATCAATGAATACAAAGAAGCTATGTCAGAAGTGCCGGAGGACGATAACTGATGCCCATCCTACACTGGCTAACACGAGACGAAGATATCCGCGCTGCTACTCGCGTACCGTATCGCTTGCTGGAGGAAAAATCCGAACTTTCCTCTGGTGATACGGACGCCAGCAATATGCTCATCCAGGGCGATAATCTCGACGCGCTCAAGGCATTGTTGCCGTTCTATGCTGGACAGGTGAAGTGCATCTACATTGATCCACCATACAATACGCGCTCGGCTTTTGAGCACTACGACGACAACCTCGAACATAGCAAGTGGCTGGCGATGATGTGGCCGCGTCTTGAACTTTTGCGTGAATTGCTCGCTGAGGATGGGTCAATTTGGGTGTCGGTTGATGACAACGAGGCGCACTACCTCAAAGTCATTATGGATGAGGTATTCGGGCGGAAGAATTTCGTGGCTAATGTATTTTGGCAAAAGACCCACACGCGAGAAAATAGAACGGATGTATCGGCCGTACATGATCATATAATTCTCTTTGCGCGGAATCGGGAAGTCTGGAAGGAAATACGGAATGTTCTTCCAGCATCAAAGAGTCAGCTTGAGAGATTTACAAATCCAGATAACGATCCACGAGGTCCTTGGGCCTCACTTCCAGCTCATGCAAAAGCTGAAAAAGGGCGTAGGAAGGAGCAGTTTTTCCCTGTGACAACCCCATCGGGACGTATAGTTAATCCCCCTCCAGGACGCTGTTGGTTGTATATAGAAGACCGCTTTGTAGAAATGATAAATGACAATCGCATATGGTTTGGAGTCAAAGGCAATAATGTGCCTCGAGTAAAGAAATTCTTATCAGAAGTTCAGCAGGGTCTCGTCCCATCAACGCTTTGGGTTTACCAAGAAGTTGGAACTAATGGAGAGGCAAAAAACGAAACCATTAAATTGTTTCCTGGAGAAACACCTTTTTCAACTTCCAAACCCGAACGCCTTATTCAACGCATCCTTCACATCGCCACCAATCCCGGCGATCTCGTTCTCGATTCTTTCCTCGGTTCTGGCACCACGGCGGCGGTGGCGCATAAGATGGGGCGGAGGTACATTGGCATTGAGATGGGTGAACACGCGGTCAGCCATTGTGTTCCGCGTCTGCGGAAAGTGATCGAGGGCGAGCAGGGTGGTATTTCAAAGAGTGTCAATTGGCAGGGCGGTGGCGGGTTTCGTTTCTATCGCCTCGGGCCGCCTGTGTTCGATGAGGATGGGCAGATTCGGGCAGATATTCGATTTTCGGTGCTGGCCGCGCAT
>JAJEAX010000316.1 GCA_022822565.1 Candidatus Latescibacterota bacterium | reverse complement strand
TTGCAGTGCTATGGGATGTTCAATCGGATCAAATCCCAATAAACGCGTGCGGTCGCCGTGTATGATTGCGCCAGTGGCAACCATTTCGGTGTATAGCAAAACTCGTTGGGAGATCAGGCGCAAAAAATACCGCTCGTGCCGGTCTGTACAATCCATCATGGGCGCGATTGAAAATCGCCTGCTGTTTCCAATAGCCATATAAAAACTCAATAAAAAAACGAGTCGATCACATGGGCAACCGACTCGTTTTGGATTAACACCAGTGTTTATCACGCATAGGCGGAAAGCCCGACTTCACTTGCATTGACAATACTGGGGGCTGCCTGTGGCGGGTTGTCGCCGAGGAAGGGCAAGACATCATCCGGGTCTTGCCATGCGCCATACCCATTCAGAACACCAGCCACATTTGAGGCCGCCAAAGTGGCCATTCCCGAACGGGTCCATATTGTCGCCGATGCAATATGCGGTACAATGACCACATTGGGCAGATCTTTAAGCCCGGGTTTCATCAGGGGTTCGTCTTCAAATACGTCGAGGCCGACTTTGAAGTCGGGATGGGTTCTGCAGTGCTCGACCAGAGCGACTTCGTCGATGACCGGGCCGCGGCTGGCGTTGATCAAAATGGCATTGTCCTTCATCAGTGAAAGACGCTCGGTATTCATCAAGTGGAAGGTGGTGTCGTCCAATAGCGGATGCAAGCTCACCACGTCGGCAGTTCTCAATACGTCTTCTACTGAGTCCAAACGCCGGCAGGTTACGGGTTCATCGCCCTGAGCTTTTAAGAATTCGCCATAAGCCGCGATGTAATTTTCCATGTATTCATTGGGATAGGGGTCAAAATAAACTACGTTCATCTTGAACCCTTCTGACATCATTTTGGCATAAGCACAGCCGATGCGACCGGCGCCGATTACGCCGACTGTTTTTCCGGTCATCAATTCGCCCAGATAAAGCGTGGGCAGCCAGCCGTGATATTTTTCGGCGCGCATAAAAGCATCGGCTTCGATTACCCGACGCGCGGCTGAAAAGGTGAGGGAGACGGCCATTTCCGCGGTGGTCTCGGTCAATACGCCGGGCGTATTGCCCACTGGAATGCCGTATTTTGTCGCTATGCCAACATCCACATTATTGTATCCCACAGCATAGTTGGAATACGCTTTGCCTCCCGCATTTTTGAGGGCGGTAAACAGTTCTTCGCCCCATTTTTCCGTCAATTGTCCGATCACGCCGTCACACTGATCGCCGATTTTTTCTGCGATCTCTTCGACACTCAAAATTTCCGTCGATGTGCCAATCTCTACGCGGCAATCAGCAGCGGTGAGAATCTCAAGCCAGCGGTCGCCGGGCAATTCTTTGGTTACGACGACGCGCTTGCTGCCCGATTCGTTGTGTGTTCTCCAGTCATTGGTGCTCAAAATACATCCTCCTTATAAGTATGCGTTTTATTTAGAAAATTGCGAATGCGGAATATAACCAATCAAAGCGTTTGATTCAAGAAAATCTCGTTTTGTTTTGCAGATCGCCTAAGCATTTTCAACTACAGGCTCGATATCGAGAACCTCGCGGTCGAGTTTGGGGGGTGTTCCTTTGTCATTGAGCCAGTAGTTCGCCATCTTTTTTGCAGCGGCCATTTTGGGCCAGATCACTTCGCGATAGCCCCGCACATCGTCGGGCAGGCGCAGTGCTTTCACATAAGTATCGTATCGCTCTGTAGTGTCAAAATCAAAATTATCTACGAGATCGATATACCAGTCTCGGTAGTTTTTTTCTTCGCGATGCCAGGCCGGTAGCTTGCGTAAAAAGCGCGCGCGCTTCATGAGATTGAGCATCCAGTCGCGGGTTTGAATATCGAATTTGATGTCCAGTCCCAACACGGTGAAATGCGGGCGCGTTAAGTGCCTGTAAGAAATCCGGTCGCCGCGACTCTGATCGACATCGTATCGCGCGCGATCGCGGCGGTACTTTTCTTCGCTCGTCAACAGATGGGCCACATAGATTTCATCTTTATAGGCCATCACGCGGGCGAGAAAGCGCACCACAGCATCGGTTGCGCGATACTGGTATTGGGCATTGTCGCGGTCGTAAATCCTTTTTACGCGTACGATATAAGACTGCGCGTATTCGACGCCGCCCCATTGGATGAGGTCGTAAACGCCGAGGGCAAATTGCAATTTTGTCGCGTCGGCAAGTGACCAGTCGGCGACTGTTTCTGAGAGGGTGCGATAGGTCTCGGCCAATTTGTCGCTCCGCGTTTTTGTCAAAATTTCCGCTTTATCGTCAATGAGGTCCCTGTATGTGGTTGCGAGTTTGGGTTTGAAAAACGCATCGGGATCCAGCGCGGCTTTGCGCCCCATCTCAAATGCTTTGAGATTGGCTTCGAGTTCATTCGATTTGATATTTTGCTTCATCGCCCACCGGATATTTTCCAGCGTGAGGGGCAGTGCCCCTCGTTGAAATGCCGCGCCCAACAAGATGCTATTGGCATAGATTTTATTGCCCAGGTATCGTTCGGAGATTTCGCCGAGATCCATCCCAAAATACGTGTCGGGATTGGTATAACGCCGCAACATATCTTCCAGGTGATCCGTATCAAAATCGTCTCGTCCAATCATCGACAAAATGGTCTCGCGTTTGCCGGTTTCCACGACGGCTGTGGTGCGCTGTGGGCTACCCACGCGGCCAGTTCCATTCGGATCTAATCCGCGCACGGCTTCCAGAATGTCCAATCCCAACAGCAAGTCTGCATGTCCATAGGGCGTCAATTGCGAAATCACCCGCTCGTCTTTGGTGAAACTGACGTGCGAATACACACCGCCGTTGCGGATAGCCAGTCCTTTTTTATTGGTGAAGCGCACGGTATATCCCTGTTTCGCGCCTGCAACGGCAATAATCGCAGAAATGGTATTGATGCCCATGCCGCCTACGCCGGCCACATACGCATACCACGCTGTATCAAAGTCGCGGGATTTGGGTTCGGGAATATTCGATAGATCTATCGATTCGGTTTGCACCTCGGGCGCGCGCGATCGGTGAATTGTCAGATGTTCAAAAGAGGGACACGTTTTATCGCCATTGGCGACTTCGACTTTTGTACACGCGCCATCTGCAACGCACAAAGACAGGTCGGTCGCGACTTTTGGACCGTGAAGCGATTCTTCTACGGTCAAGCCGCTACATCCGGTTGCCTGCGTGCATTCCAGACAATATTCGCAGACTTCTGGCGTGATGTTAATGTGGGTTTCTTCCGACAGAAATCCTTTGTCTCGAACGGTCTGTATCTGCTCTGCGCGCACGCGACGGTGATATGTGATGCCGCACTCTTTGTCGGCAATGACAATTTTGACGCCATCTTTTAGAAGTGCTCGTTCCAGGGCATCGCGATACGCCTCCCGGTTTGCCGGATTCATGCGGGTGACCATCACCGGGCCGTTTGTACCGCCCCCCAAACCGCTCACGATCTGTTCAATATCCTGGGCAAAGGTCGGGCGTCCCATCAGGTCGATATCTACTCCTGGCGTGGGCTGATGCCCTGTCATTGCCGTGGTCTTATTGTCTAAAATGATGTATGTAATATCTTGCTCGTGTTTAATCGAATCGGAAATCGCCGCCATTCCACTGTGGAAAAATGTCGAATCGCCCATGAATACGAGTTGTTTGTTATCGATAAAAGGATCGATACCCGCACCCGTGCCTCCGCCGAGTCCCATTCCCGACAAGTTGTGCATCAGGCGGTTAAATGGCTCGTATTTCAACAGGGAGTAACATCCAATATCTCCGTGAAAAATCAGATCCATCGAATCTGTGCCGTGCTTGCGCTGCATGTAATCGCCATCTTGAAAATCGTCGATCATCTTGTCCAGCACACTGGCTGAATCGCGGTGCGGGCAGCCCGGGCAAAACGAGGGTGTGCGAACCGATGCGCTCAGGTCATAAGTTTCTGTCTGTGCCATCAAGGCGACAACAGTATCGATGCGCTCGGCATCTACGGGGACTGTAGGATCGTCGAGTGATTTCAACACTGGAGCCAGCACATTGAGTGTGATGCTCGGATTCAGGCCACAACTGTCGGGAAAACCGCGTCCATTGGGAAAGCGTTTGCCCCATATCCGAAACGCATTTGTTTTACCGGCTTGATACAGGTTTTGCAAGGCAGTGGCAATTTGTTCTTCCAGAAAGCCGCGTTTTTCTTCCACCACGTAAATTTCATCGACCATATTTGTAAATTCGCGCAAAATTCCCGAATCAATCGGATACGTAATCCCGTATTTCAAAATGGGAATGCTACCACCCAACCCAACCATATTGAGCGCGTGTTCCAAATAACAATAGGCCAAACTGCTGGTGACAAATCCGATCCGCTTTTTGCCAGAGTCTGGCCGATATAAAATTCGATTCAACTCGTATTCTTTTGCGAGGGTGAGCAGCCTGGGAAAACGCTGCTCGAGGACCTCCTTTTCTTTTATTACAGTATGCGGTGGGATAATCACGCGATCATCTGGAGAAATCGTCTGTGGATCCAGGCGGATGGGATGGTTAAATGTTTTTTCGGGAAACTGGTTTGCGTGTACTTCAACTGTGCCTCCGCCATCTGCCTGATTGGATGTCACGAGGTAGGCGATATAAAGCCGGGTTTTTTCCGACAATTCAAAGGCGACTTTGATCCAGTCTTTCATTTCCTGAAAGGTGCTGGGTTCGAATACGGGCATGTACAAATGTTTGGCGATAAAGCGAGAATCCGCGGGCACTTGTGTACCCTCAGACCAGGTATCATCGCCAAATACAGCAACTGCTGCAGCGCCTTCACCCGTTCCGGCCATATTGCCCAGTGCCAGCGCGTCTGAAGCGACATGCGCGCCCACGCTTTTCATTACCGCGATGGCGCGAATAGATTCCATCTGTGCGCCGTTGAGACGAGCAGCCCCCAGAGCCTCGTTGTTGGCAATTTGCACCATCACGCCTTTTTCCACCAACAACTCGCGGATGCGCTCTGCTGCATCAAATACTTCTGCCACGGGTGAGCCGGGATATCCCGTCATCAAACCCATGCCGCCTTCGAGGCTACCTTTGACAATCAATTCATTGCCAGTAAAAATGCCCGTGCCCTTCTCAAATGTAAATCGAGGATCCATCAATATCCTTTAAAATGCTGTGCTTTGCCAATCGGGATTGTAGATTTCACCCGACATGGTCGAATGTACCAATTCGTAAACGCCGGTTCCACGGCGGTCAAAAAATACAAAAATATATCGTCCCGACTTTTCGTAGGTCCAGGTATCTATGGCTTTTCCTATCGAAGCCGATGTGGTATAGTCGCGCTCGCTGGGCGGTCCGTATTTGACATAAACGCGCCCTTGATCCGTATCCGATCCCCGCTTGCCCGGCTGCGATGTAAACGTATCATCAGAGTATTTCATGCGATTTATATGGTCTTGAAGCCGTTCATTTAAGGGCGTACCCGGGGTTGGATCCAACTTCTTCCAAAATGCGTAGAGGAATTTCATTTTCGTCGCCTGTGTTGGCAAAGACTCGTACATAGAGAGATCTTTTTCAGACGCAATGTGATGAATGGTTTGAAAATATCGCAATTGCTCCTGTTGCGCTTCTGTCAATTGTGGATTTTCATTTTCATCTGAAAGGAGGAAGACTTTGCGTTTGTGCCGCACATGTTCGCGCGTGCCGCGGTCAAATAACTCGACTTGCAAATCGTACGCGCCGCCAGATAGTCCTTCTGTTTCCAGGATTTCTGTTTTTACCACGCTTTCCCCGGGCTTGAGCAATCGCTTTGCCGGATACGATTTGACAACGACATCGGCGGTGTCGAGCAGACTGTATCCCAGGACAAATGAATCATTGGGTTTGTCGGGCATGACCTTGAAGTTATAGACCTCAAAGTAGATCTGTATCGGCTTACCTGTGCGAAAGAACCGCGTTGTATTGGGCACGACACGCCATCCATTTTTGACAAAACGTCCGGCAGATTCAGCTTTTTTTAATTCCGAAGCGAATATCACATCGCTTACGACCAACTCTGTGCCCTCAAAACGACGCACGCGCATATTCCCTTCACAGGTACCTGAAATATCTCCGTAAATATCTTCGGCTGTCAGCGTCATTTTGTAGGGGGCTGGCGCAATGTCAAGGGCGATGATATCGCGTACCAGCGCGCCATCCTGTTTCAATTCTCGGATATTTGCCACCGAAACATTTCGCGTCCACAATTCTTGTACTATGGGATTTCCCGCGGAATCTTGCATAGAAAGCTCAAAGTCAATTTGGGATACGTATTTGCCGTCTTCGGGTACAAACTGCAATTGTCGCGCATCGATTAATGTATAGACTTCCAGGCGCGTGAGGTTTTGGGGGCCCCGAAATGCGGCAGTTTCGGCAAAAACGCGCAACTCACCCTTTGAGTGCAAAGGCATATCCCGATATATTGGCATATCCTCTTGCCCATAAGCCGTTGCCCAAAAACAGGTGGCAACCAGCGCAACATACCATTTTATGAAACGCATAACGATCCTCCAGGTGTATATACAACAATTCCCCGGCTGGAATTTAAGACAGTATAAAGAGTTGAGAGAATGGAATCAAGGATTATCAAGTCACTTGATCGGCGGCATGGTAGGAACTGCGCACCAGTGGACCGGATTCGACATGCCGAAAACCCAGCGTGAGCGCGAATTGTTTGAGATCCAAAAATTCATCGGGATGGTAAAAGCGCGCCACAGGAACGTGTTGGGCAGACGGTTGTAGATATTGACCTATTGTGAGAATATCTGTTTTGCAATCTGCGATATCTCGTATCGTCTGGCGCACCTCGACTATGGTTTCACCAGCGCCGACCATAATACCCGACTTGGTGGGCATACCGCGCCCCATCGTTTTAGCCCGTTTCAAAAGTGCCAGCGACCTGTCGTATTTTGCCTGGGGACGCATGGTTTTATACAGGCGCGGCACGGTTTCGACATTGTGGTTTAAGATATCGGGCGCTGCTTCTATGACCACGCGCAATGCCTGCCAGTTGCCCTGAAAATCCGGGATCAAGACTTCGACCTTTGTGTGTCTGCACAACCGCCGAATCGCACTTATCGTTTCGGCAAAAATGCGTGCGCCCCCGTCCGGGAGTTCATCGCGATTCACAGAGGTAACTACTGCATGCCGCAATCCCATCGTCTGCACGGCTTCGGCGACCCGTTCGGGTTCTTCGGTATCGAGGCTCTCAGGGCGGCCGGTTTTCACCGCGCAAAATCCACAACTCCGCGTACACACATCTCCCAAAATCATAAATGTCGCAGTACCCGAGTTCCAGCATTCGCCGATATTGGGACAACGCGCACTTTCGCAGACTGTATGGAGATTTAACCCGCGCATTAAGTTTTTCAATGCGCGGTATCCCTCACTGCCCGGGGCTGGTACGCGAAACCATTCGGGCAGGCGTCTGCGGTGTACAGAAGGTGCTTTTATGTCCATCAAACCATTCATTGCACCCTCCGCCCGGTCAGTGTGCGCAGGGTCGTTTGGGTAATTTCGACATCGGCTATCGCGTTGTCTGCGATGCCCTCTCGGGGAAATACGACCGTCTTGAAACCATCGGATTTTCCCACGGCCAAACCCTCGCCTTTGCGGGCATTTCCCTGTACCAAAACCTCGAGGGTGCGACCGATATAAGTCGCATTGATTTCTTCAGATATGCGATTTTGTTGTGCAATAATGGTTTCGAGCCTTTGCACCTTTTCCTCTTCTGATACCGTATCGGGCATCTCGCGGAAGGCGACTGTGCCTTTTCGCGCGGAATACTTAAACATAAATGCGGAATCATAACGCACCTGCGCCATCAGTGCCAGCGTAGCCTCGAAGTCGGTTTGTGTTTCGCCAGAGAAGCCAGCGATAACATCCGTACTCAAACACAGATCCGGCATCGCGTTGCGCAAATCATCGACCAGGGCGAGATATTCTTCGACCGTATAGCTGCGCTTCATCGCTTTTAGAACGCGGTTTGACCCGGACTGCACAGGCAAATGAATAAAGCGACAAATTTTCTTTTCACGCGCCATCGTTTCAATGAATTTTTCAGAGAAGTCGCTCGGGTGAGGCGAGGTAAAACGAATGCGGGAAATGCCGTCTATGCGCGCTATCATCGAAAGCAGATC
This sequence comes from Candidatus Latescibacterota bacterium, assembly GCA_022822565.1. GTDB lineage: Bacteria > Latescibacterota > UBA2968 > UBA2968 > UBA2968 > VXRD01. The sequence continues at coordinate 18,732 of JAJEAX010000316.1, read as the reverse complement.
GGCAAAATCGCAGGTACCGTCGCGATAAGAATTGACGGTTTGTCCCAATAAGGTGACCTCTCGAAATCCCGCATCGGCGGCGGCACGAGCTTGTCTGACAATTTCGCGCGCTGGCACGCTACGCTCTCTGCCGCGCACGTAGGGCACAATGCAGAACGTGCAAAACTTGTCGCATCCACGCATAATGGTGATCCAGGCATTGCTGCCCTTTTCGCGCAAAGGATCGATATCCATATAATATTCGCCGCGATCCAAACGCACGTCCAGAGCTGAATCGCCACGCGCTTCGGCAATGAGTTCGGGGAGTCGCCGATACGAATCTGGCCCCACGACGAGATCGAGGTATGGCGCGTCGTTCATCAGGGATTCTGAAACATGCTTGGCCATGCACCCCGATATCCCCATAATCAGGTCTGGACGCCGATACTTCAGCCTGCGCAATTGTCCCAATCTGCCCCTTATTCGCTCTTCGGCGTGTTCGCGTATCGCGCAGGTATTCAGCACAATGACGTCGGCATCTTCTGGACGATGGGCAGAGGTATAGCCCGATTGCTTCAATATGCCCAGCATCAGTTCTGTATCCGATACATTCATCTGGCAACCGTATGTCTCGATAAAAACCTTTTGCCCAGACACGGGCGAGACAGGTATCTCGGTTTGTACGGTGCGACCGTCTAATTCGATATCGAGCAATGCGCTCACGTTCGTTTTCCTTTTATTTTTTTTCTTGCCAAACGCATCTCTTTGATTACTTCTGCATCGCGTTCACACAACAGTGCTTTGTCGAGTGCTCGTCCCGCCCGCCCGCCTCCAATTTTGCCCAGTGCCCAGGCTGCGTGTTGTCGCACGAGCGGCTCGTCATCTGTGAGGGCATTTGTCAGGGCGGGAACTTCGGATTTGCCTCCCACATTGCCCAATGCCACGGCAACATTGCGCAATAATCCACGCCGTTTGGCGCGTTTTATCGGGCTGTTTTTAAATCGCTTTGAAAAAGTCTCTTGATCCATGTGCAGCAAGTCGGTCAGCGCGGGTGCATTCAAACCCTCGCGCGCCTGAAAAGCATTTTCAGAGGTCGGTTTTGCGTGTTTGAGATTCCAGGGGCATACTTCCTGACAGATATCGCATCCAAATACCCAGTTGCCCACATCCGATCTCAAATCCCGCGGAATAGCGCCTTTCAATTCAATAGTCAAATAGGAAATACACCGCCGCGAATCCACGACATAAGGTTCTGGAATAGCATCTGTTGGACACGCATCCAGGCACCGTGTACAGGTGCCGCAGTGATCGGGTTGTGGGCGATCGATTTCGAGATCGAGATTTAGAATAATCTCACCCAAAAAAAACCAGGACCCGCGGCTTTTGTCAATCAAGCAGGTGTTTTTACCAAACCAGCCCAGCCCGGCTCGGGCGGCGAAATCGCGCTCCAGTACAGGCCCGGTATCGACATAGACTCGCCCCTCAGCAGAGGGTTCTATTTTTTGAATTTCGGCCAGTAATTCAAATAAGCGATCTTTCATGACGATGTGATAATCATCGCCACGCGCATAACGCGCAATTTGTCCTTTGGGCGCACCGCCATCATCAGACCCATCGGAATGGGGCTGATAATTGAGACCCACGCACAGTACTGATTTTGCGTCTGGAAGGATTTGACGAATATCTGACCGCCGATCCAGATTGCGTGCCAAATACCCCATTTCGCCTGCGTAGCCCATCCCCAACCACTTTTGATAAAATGCCCAGTGTTGCGGGGGATCTGCGGATGCAATCCCTACGGGATTAAATCCCAAACGCCGCGCCGCGTCCTTAATCCGATGGGTCATGCAGGTACTCCAAAAATAGAGGGCAGGGCACAACAATGCCCTGCCCCGCGATTCTCAGGTCTGACGAGCCAGTTTGCCAAGTGCATTGTGAACTGCATCTACTGCCAGATCAGCGGCGTGTTTTCGCGTCGGGGGCAAGCCGTCAAGCGCGGTCTCGATATCGGCACGAGCGATTTTACAAGCTTGATGGGGCGTTTTGCCAATTACCCATTCCGTGAGCACAGATCCCGAAGCAATGGTTGCAGCACATCCCTGCGCGCGGAAAAGAGCGCGGTCAATAATGCCGTCTTTGATGGCAAGATGCAGGGATAAGGTTGTGCCCGAAGCTGGATTTTCCGCAAATCCAATTGCATCGGGGGTGTCCAATGCGCCGACATTTCTGGGATGTTCAAAGTGATCCCGCACAACCCTGGAATAACCGTCAGACATGGGATTACGCGCTGGCCTGTTTAGAGGCTCCCGAGCGGTAATTGCTGTTGCGCCCGCGCCGCCCGTAGCGTCGTCCCCGACTGCGCGGGATGCGTTTGCCAGAGCGGCCCGCCCAATCTGTGGAAATTGTTTGTCTAATTACCGTGATCTGAACCTCGCCCGGATAGGTCATTTCCTCGCGAATGCGCTCGGCAATTGCAAAGGACAGATCTTTGGCCTGTTCGTCGTTCACGTGCCCGGCATTGACCAGCACGCGCACTTCGCGTCCGGCATTGATGGCATAAGCATCGCGCACACCATTGAAAGATTGCGCCACCTCCTCTAAATCTCGCACCCGTTTGATATACCCTTCGGCATCGTCTCGCCGAGCGCCGGGCCGCGATGAAGAAATCGCATCGGCTGCTTTGACCAAAAACGAAAGTGGGGTGGTGGCCTCTGCCTCGCCATGGTGATAAAAAATGCCGTTGATAACCTCTTTGCCCTCGCCGTATTTGCCAGCGAGATGCGCACCAATATCGGTGTGTTTTCCCTCGAGTTCCTGGTCCACGGCTTTGCCGATATCGTGCAATAGCCCACATCGCCGCGCGAGTTTTTCATCCATGCCCAATTCTGCTGCCATTGCACCGGCCAGAAAAGCCACTTCTTTGGAATGACCCAAAACGCTTTGCCCATAACTCGTGCGGTACTTGAGCTTCCCGACCAGTTTGACCAGTTCTGGATGCAATGATTCAATACCCAATTCGCGCACTGCCTGACGGCCTTCTTCGGCAATGAGTGAGTAGATCTTTTTTTCGCAGTTGGCAACAACCGCTTCAACGCGGCTTGGATTGATGCGCCCGTCGCGCACCAATTGCTCCATGGACAGGCGTGCCACATCGCGCTTTACTGGATCAAAGCTGGATAAGACAACCGCCTCGGGTGTATCGTTTACAATGACTTTCACGCCGGTGGCGGCTTCAAAAGCAATAATATTGCGTCCCTCCTTGCCGACAATGCGCCCCTTGATATGATCATCGGGCAATGTGACAACCGATATGGAGGATTGAACGGTTTGGTCGGTGGAACAGCGTTCTATTGCCTGTGCCAGAATTTTCTTAGCCTCGCGATGGGCGCGTTCTCTGGCGTGATCGATAATTTCTCGGCCGATATTTGCGGCTGTCTGCCGCAGTGAATTTCGGATGTTTTCGAGCAGCATTTCGCGGGCGCGATCAGCGCTCATGCCCGAAATGCGCTCCAATTGCGTCCGTTGCTGATCGAGAATATCGGTCAGTTCCAGTTCTCGTTTCTCCAAACGGACGGCTTTTTGATTTCCTTCTTGTTCTCGCCGGGTTAAAGTTTTTTCGCGTTGGCCTGCGACCTCAGCCTGTTTTGTGAGGCGTGCCTCTTGTTCGTGTAATTCATCGTTCCGGCGATCTAAAGCACGCTGTTTTTCATCAAAAGACTTTTCAATTTCTGCCTTTTCTTCATACCAGCTATTTTTAATTTCTAAAAAAGCTGTCTTGCGATCTCGGTCTTCCTGTTTCGCGAGTTTGATTGCGCGTTTCTCTGCTTGTTGCTCAATATCTCGCATTTTTCGATCTCTAATGCGGGTGCTAACAAACCACCCGATTCCAAACGTAATAAGGGCAATGGCAACTGCCAGATAGATGATAATGTTCGTTGCCATTGAAGCTCCCTGAAATAGCATGTCCATTGGAGCCTCCTGTCAAAATTCAAATCCGGTTTTATATCCATAGCGCAGGTGCGTTTGAAGATGTCTTCAAAAAGTTTCTGCACAAACTGCGCCGATGCGTATAACGCATCGCAAACAAGAAAAAGTAAGAAAAAAATAGACGTCATGCGTTTTTATTCCTCAGAAGCTGTCACAAAGCGATATGATTCAGTTAATCCACCCAATATTTTAAAGGACCTAAAAGGGAGGAATCGCGAGACGACCCCTCCCTTCTGCACATTGGCATTTCTGCAAAAAGATGTTCAAACGTTGAACGATTCCCCACATCCACACTGATTTTTGGCATTGGGATTGTTAAATCTAAATCCCGTTCCCATCAGGCCATCGTCGTAGTCCAATTCAGTGCCTGTCAAAAAGAGCGCACTTTTCATATCGACAAAAACCCGAACGCCATAAGCTTCAATTACGCTGTCATCTGTGCGGGCTGTCTCATCGAAATCGAGCTGATATTGAAGGCCAGAACATCCGCCGCCGATCACTTTCAAGCGCAAACCGTGATCTTTGGGGCGTCCTTCCCGGTCCATGAGTTCTTTTATTTTGCCCGCTGCGTTTTCTGTGACGCAAACCATAATGCCTCCATTAGCTCAACGCTTGCAGGCACGCTTTGATCGCATCAAAATCCGGCAACTCGGTTGGATCGTCGGACACAGAAGCAAAGCGCACCACACCGCTTTTATCTATTACAAAAGCCGAACGTTTTGCGACGCCCTTAAATCCAATCAAATCCTCGAATTGCGATCCATAAGCCGCGCTGACTTCTTTGTTGAAATCGCTGAGCAGGGGGATGGTAATACCTTCTTTCTCTGCCCAGGCTTCCTGGGCAAAGGGACTATCCACACTGATGCCCAAAACCTGTGCATCGAGTGCGTCGTACTCGGCTAAACCAGCACTGACCGAACACATTTCATCGGTGCAGACGCCGGTATAAGCGAGTGGAAAAAACAAGATTACGACATTTTTTTCATCTCTGTAATCGCTCAGAGAAATATCGTTCATATCGTCACCAGATTTTGATTTCAGCGTAAAATCTGGTGCGTGATCACCTACAGTAATACCCATTTCTCATATCCTTTGGAAAAACTTACAGCGCAGCCGCATAACGGCGATTGACTTCGTCCCAGTTAATTGTATTGGTCCAGGCTTCAATATAATCGGGACGCAAATTTTGATACTTGAGATAATAAGCGTGTTCCCATACATCGAGGCCGAGAATAGGCGTTCCATCACCTGTCATGATCGGATTATCCTGGTTGGCGGTGCTCAAAATATCGAGCTTGCCGTCTTTGACCACAAGCCAGGCCCACCCACTTCCAAAGCGCGTTGTCGCAGCGGTGACAAATGCTTCCTTCGCCGCTTCCACACCGCCCAAATCGGACCCAATAGCACTGGCGACTGCGCCTGTTGGCCCACCACCGCCATTGGGGCTCATGACTGTCCAGAACAAACTGTGGTTGGCATGGCCGCCGCCGTTGTTTTGAACAGCCGTGCGGATATCTTCTGGCACGCTGTCCAGATTGGTGATCAAACTTTCAATAGACTGATTTGCCAGATCGTCGTGCCCCTCAAGTGCGGCATTGAGATTGGTCACGTAGGCATTGTGGTGCTTGGAGTGGTGAATTTCCATCGTCCGCGCGTCAATATACGGCTCCAGTGCATCATAAGCATAGGGCAAGTCGGGCAATTCGTATGCCATTTTGAAACTCCTTGTTTAGAGATGAATAGCGTTACTGAGTCGGAAATCAAAATATAATGAACTCCCATAAGGGCGTCAAGTCCTTATACAAGCCATTTGTTTTATATAACATAAATACTTACAGTAACTTGATATACATAAAGAGAAATCATTTGATGTGAACCAGTGCGTTGTCTATCAGGCGTGCATTGCCAAACCGCACAGCCACGGCCAATAAGATGGAATCTTTTAGCTCGGCAACAGGGGTGAGGTTTTTTGCATCGACGGCTTCGATATAGTCGATTTCTGCACTGCGCTGAGGTTCAATGACATCGCGCATGGCTTCAATGACCCTTTGGGCGCGCCTTTCGCCCCGACCGATCATTTTTTGCCCCACCATCAATGCGCGGTAAAGCGCGGGGGCTTCCCGCCGTTCTTCGGCACTTAAATAGGCATTTCTCGAACTCATCGCCAATCCGTCCGCTTCGCGCACTGTGGGAGCCATCTGTATCTCCACATCCAGGTTGAGATCGCGCACCATGCGTTGAATGACTATTGTTTGTTGTGCATCTTTTTGTCCAAAGACAGCTACATGGGGTTTTACCGCAGCAAATAGTTTGGTGACGATTGTTGTCACACCTTCAAAATGCCCCGGACGACTTGCGCCACACAGCCTTTCGGTCAGCTTTGCCACGCGCACCGATGTCGCAAAATCTCCGGGATATATTTCTTTTTGATCGGGCAAATATGCGAGATGTACGCCGTGTTGGTCGAGCAATTTCAGATCCCGATCCAGGTTTCTTGGATAGGCGGCGAGATCTTCGGTGGGACCAAATTGCAACGGGTTGACAAAAATGCTCACCACAATTCGATCTGTTACTTTTAATGCCTGGCGCACGAGACTGAGATGTCCTTTGTGTAGATATCCCATTGTGGGAACAAGCCCGATACGCAGGCCCGCCTGTCGGATACGGTCTGCTGCACAGTGCATTTCGCGGACGGTTTTTATAATTTTTACGGCCATTATCTGTCTATCCGCGCTCTAAATCGGCGCAGTTCCGCGCTCGTTATTTTAAAACGGTGTTTGTCTTCTGGAAAACGGCGTGCCTTGATATCTGCGACATAGTCTGCAAAAGCCCCATGCATTACCCTTCTGAGAGCGGTGTATGTTTTGACAAACCGATAATGGCTTTTGTAAACGCCCAGCATATCGTGTGCAACCAGCACTTGTCCATCGCATACACGCCCGGCACCAATTCCAATGGTTGGCATGGACAACCTTTTGGTCACGACTTCGGCGACGCGCTCGGGCACACATTCTAAAACTACGGCCAGCGCGCCGGCAGACGCCAATGCATCGGCATCATACAGGACATCGAGTGCTTCTTCGGCGCGGTCGCCAAACACGGGACGCTTACCCGTGCGCGTTTGAGGCGTGTAGCCCACATGCCCAACCACGGGAATGCCCTCGGCGACGAGTGCCTCAACCTGGGGCGTTATATTGCGCCCTCCCTCGAGTTTAACCACTTCGGCACCAGCAGAAACCAATTGTCGCGCATTCTCTAATGCTTGCTCTGGCGTTTCGTAAGATCGATAGGGCAAATCTGCCATCAATAGAGCACTCACTACTCCGCGTCGCACCGCGCGCGTGTGGTGGAGCATATCATCCATTGTCACCTGCTGTGGGCTTTTATATCCCAACACATTGACGCCAACCGAGTCTCCCACAAAGATGACATCGACACCCGCAGCATCCTGAAAAACAGCCGTTGGATGATCGTAACAGGTCAACATCGCAATGGGTTCGCCTCGTTGTTTCATCAGCGGGAGGGTTTCTGGTTGTATCCGCGATCCCATAAGTCAGGTCTGCCTCGTGTTGTCAGCTTTTATATGCGCTGGTCGATAATAACGGGTTCCAGATGGAGGCGATTTAATTTGTGCCAGTAAATCCTCCAGGTGTTCTGGGCGGTTTTCAAGATCGATCTCCGATACATTAACTGCGAGTAGCGGTGTTATCGAATAATGAAAGAAAAACTGGTTATAAGCTTCCAGTAACTTCGAGACGTATTCTTTTGTTATCTCTCTTTCATATCCGCGTTCATGGCGTCTTATACCCCGCATCAGATGATTGACTGTGGTTTGCAAATAAATCACCAGATCTGGACGGGGAAGTTTTTCGCTCAATGTTTCGGACAGCCGCTCATAGAGGGCAAATTCCGTATCATTGAGTGTCACATTGGCGTAGATGCGATCTTTTTCAAAAATAAAATTGCTGACCACGGCTTCTTCAAACAAATCCATCTGGTGTAGTTCTTGTTGTTGTCGATAGCGGCTTAGCATAAAAAAGACCTGGGTTTGAAAGCCATATTGATCAGGCGCCTCATAGAACAAAGGCAAAAAGGGATTTTCTTCGGGTTCTTCGAGCATCAGACGGGCATTGAGACGACGCCTCAAAAGACGAGCCAAACGCCTTTTGCCCACACCTGTTACTCCTTCAATAGCTATATATCGCAATGCTAAATCCCCTGGCCTTATTTTTTGATCATTAAATTGAGACCTTCAATTTTTCGCACGGGCAATTCCATGCTCAGGGAATCGGTCAAAAATTGAATCGATTGACCCAGAACGGGATGTTTGAGATCGGGTTTGAGGTCGCAAAGCGGTATCAGGACGAATGCGCGCTCGTGCAAGTGTGGGTGTGGCACCTGCAAGCCCGGCTGGTTGATGACGGTATCGCCATAAAATAAAATATCGAGGTCCAGGGTGCGCGGTCCCCACCGCGTCTGGCGCACGCGACCAAATTCGCGCTCAATTGCCAATAGACAATTCAATAAACTTCGCGCGGAGAGACTGGTATGGATTTGCAGAACTGCGTTGAGAAAATACGGCTGATCAACCACTCCGGTCGGGGCGGTCTCATAGACTGCTGAGGCAGCGACAACGGCGATTTCGGGTTTTGCATCCAGAATACCCGTCGCATCCCGGAGCGTTTTTTCTCGATTTCCCAAATTCGCGCCAATGCCAATGTAGGTCACGTTTCGCGCCTCACTTCAACTTCAACGCCATCGAAATTGACGGGGACCGGTGGATTGGGTTTGCGCACTCGCACGAGGAGTTTTGTCAGTCCCAATTCCGACTGCAAAACGTCAGCGATGCGGTCTGCCAGGGCTTCGACGAGGCCGAACCGCTCGCCTGTCACCACTTGCTCGACTATTTTACAGACGCGCGGATAATCTACGGCCCGAGGCGTCTTATTGCGTGCAAATCCCCTGAAATTGCCATAGATTTCTACGTCAACTTCAAATTTTTGACCGAGTTTGGCCTCTTCTTCAAACAGGCCATGGTAGCCGTAAAAAGCTATATTTTTTATTCTCAGTACGTCTTTTGTCATGGTGCTAATATTTACAATTCCATTTGTTAAGTCAAGGGGTTTGCTGTAAATGGCAAGTTGACTACTTCGGCCTCTGAGCCGTCATCCAGTAGCACGCGCTGTCCTGCCTCGTGATAGCCCCGGCGAATGATGGCAAGGGCGATCACGCGATTGAAGTGGAGCGATTTTACACATGTGGTTACTCGTCCGACGATTTTATCGTTGACTGTGATATTGCCACAAACAGGCGTATTGTCACTGAGTAATAAGCCCGTTAGATAGCGGCGAGGGCGTCCTCGAAAGTGCATTTTGGCGATTACTTCTTGCCCAATGTAGCAGCCCTTGTCAAAATCGACTGCGTGATTTAAACCAGCTTCGAGGGGCACGACTGACTCATCGATTTCGGCGCCATAACGGGGAATACCGGCTTCGACCCGCAATATTTCTTCTACTTGCCATCCGATTGGCGTTCCCCCCGCTGTAACGAGTGCCCGCCGCAATGAATCGGTGTGGTCTTGTGCAATGCGGAGATCAAAGCCCGGTTCGCCCGTGTATGACCGCGCTGTGACCCAGGTTGGGGTGCCGTCAAATGCGCGTACAACCGCGTGGTGTTCGGGCAGGTCGGCAGGTATGTGTCCAATAACTCGATCGACCAGTTCAAGGGCTGCGGGACCCTGTACTCCCCAAATGGCCCAGATATCGGATTCGTCCGATAGCGCGACATCATCGGCGATCAGATAGCGGTCCAGGGTTTCAATTAACTTTGTCGCAAGTCCCGGTTCTGTTTCCATATAGATACAATCTTGTAAGCGATGGACCCAAATATCTAATAGCGTTTGTCCCCGCGCCGATGTGACTGCGGCATAATTGCCTTCATTTTCGGCGAGGGATTCAACGGTATTGGTCACCATGCCGTGCAAAAATCTCAGACAATCCGCGCCTTCTGCACGCACTTTGCCCCGCTTGCTGCGGTTGAATATCCCCGCGTTTTCTCGAACGGCGCAGTACTGTATTTCCATATTTTGCTGTGATAACATATATTCTATCCTCCTATTGCCTAATCAGGGTAATATCTATATACTTTGAAAATGCCGTTTTTGTCAAAGGATTCTCATTCTCATCATAAAGGAGATTCGGGTGAAAGCTATTCGCATATCGCAATACGGTGGTACAGAAGTTTTGAGTTTTGAGGATGTTGACGTAGCAGATCCGGGCGAGGGACAGGTGCGGATTGCCATAGAAGCTGCGGGTGTCAACTTTATCGATACTTATCACCGCACAGGTCTCTATCCTCTGGATTTGCCGTTGACGCTGGGCCTGGAAGGCGCTGGCATCGTGAACGCGGTGGGCGCAGGGGTTTCGGATTTAGCCGAGGGCGACCGCGTGGCATGGAAAAGTGTGGCGGGTTCTTATGCCGAGCAAGTTGTCGCAGACGAAGTCGAGGTGGTCAAAATTCCCTCTGGTGTCGCTACCAAAACCGCAGCCGCGGTGATGTTGCAAGGGCTGACCGCGCATTATCTGGTCAATAGTACCTATTCGGTTCGAGAAGGCGATACCTGCCTTATCCACGCAGCGGCAGGGGGTGTTGGCCTTTTGCTCGTGCAGATGGCAAAAATGCGCGGGGCACGGGTTATTGGCACCACATCTACCGAAGAAAAAGCGGCTCTGGCACGGGGGGCTGGCGCCGATGATATTATTCTTTATACCGAACGGGATTTTGAGAGCGAAGTTTTGAGTCTCACAGATAGCGAGGGCGTCGAGGTCGTTTACGATTCCGTTGCCAAAGCCACCTGGGAGAAGAGCATAAATTGTCTCAAACCACGCGGTTATATGGTCTTTTTTGGCAATGCCAGCGGGCCGGTTCCGCCGATTGATCCCCTGCTTCTGTCGCAGAAAGGGTCTATTTATCTCACGCGCCCGACGCTCAATAGCTACACGCAGACCCGCGAAGAATATCTCCAGCGTACCCGCGAGGTTATGGGTTGGATTCAAGATGGCGAACTGGATGTGCGTATTGGCGAAGAGCATCCTCTTGAAAATACGGCTGAAGCACATAACCGCCTCGAAGGTCGGCAGACTACGGGGAAAGTGCTGTTGATTCCGTAGTCACATGCGTATCGAGAATCACACCACGCTGATATTGCTCGTGAGAGCCTGCCCCTGCGGGGGTAAGCAGGGGGGCGATCCCATAACCCATGTTTTACTCGGCTACAAAAAACGCGGGTTTGGCGCAGGGAAATACACGGGTATTGGCGGGAAAATCGAGCCAGGCGAAACGGTGCGTGCAGCCGCTGTGCGCGAAATGCGTGAAGAAACAGGCGTTGTGATGTCGCCTCGAGACCTGGTAGATGCCGGGCATTTGACGTTTTATTTTCCCGCCCGTCCCAAATGGAGTCTCACGACCCGTATTTTTATTGGGCGCAGGTGGCAGGGCGAGCCGACGGAAACGGGGGAAATACGCCCTGTATGGTTTGAAATTGGTCACCTGCCTTTTGATACGATGTGGGATGATGCTACCTATTGGTATCCATACATATTGGAGAATAAGTGCGTCAGGGCGACATTTACATTTTCCACTGATTGCAAAACCGTCGCGGCCAGCCAGATTGAGATATGGTAGCTGTGTGTTTTTTTCTTGACTCTTGTGGTAAAATCACTATATACTCAGAACGTTTAATAAACAAAACTTAATAGCCCCTTTACTTTCTCTTTAATGAGGTGATTGCCTTGCCTACATCAGCCAAAGGTGTCCCCAAAGATGCACTGCACCACTACCTCGAAGATGTAGCTTCGTCTCAACCTCTGTCTTCCGCAGAGGAAGTTGAACTCGCTGTTCGCATTCGCGAGGGCGATCAGAAAGCGCGAGCAAAACTCATTGAAGCCAATCTGCGCTTTGTGATCACTGTGGCCTACGAATATCAAAATCAGGGCGTGCCTCTCGTGGATCTCATCAGCGCTGGAAACGTCGGTTTGATCACAGCGGCAGAGCGTTTTGACGAGACGAGAGGGTTTAAGTTTATCTCTTATGCTGTTTGGTGGATTCGCCAATCTATTTTACAAACTCTGGCGGAACACGCCAGGGTCGTGCGTCTTCCACTAAATCGCGTGGAATTGCTCAGACGTATATCTCGATGTAAAAACAACCAGAAGCAAGAGCCTTCGACGCGCACTGCGGAAGAAGAAATTGCCGAAGAGTTGGATATTCCGGTGGAGCAGGTTACGGATATTCTCACGAGTGGGCAGCGCACATTGTCTCTCGATACGTCTCTTGGCGATGGAGAAAATAGCCTGCTTGAAATGATGCCCGACAACTCACAAGAGCCGCCGGATGCAATGACGCTGCGAAATACCCTGAGAGATGAAATCTCAAGTGCTTTGAGTACCCTTGACGAACGCGAGCAAAAAGTCATCCGACTCTATTTTGGATTGGGCGGCGGCACGGAGATGACACTCGAAGAAATTGGTAAGCAATTTCGCCTGACGCGCGAAAGGATTCGTCAAATAAAAGAAAAAGCACTCCGAAAATTGCGCCATCCCACGCGCGGACGAAAGCTGATGCCCTATGCAGAAGATGCGTGAATATTACACCTCAATTTTTCCACCCATTCTCGAAATTGCTGGCCGCGCTCTTCAAAATTGCGAAACTGGTCGTAACTCGCCGATGCTGGCGATAGCAATACCACATCGCCAGCTTGTGCGAGCCCTGTCGCGCAACCCATCGCTTCTTCCAAATTTTCTACGCGGTGAATATTGGTTTTGCCTTTTGCTGTTGCCGCAATCGCGTCCCCAGTGTCGCCCATCACAATCAGATGTGTGACTTTTTCCGCTATCGCTACTCCCAAATTGTCATAAGCAATGCCTTTATCGTAGCCGCCAGCGATCAGCACGATCGGCTTGTCATAAGCCATGAGCGCTGTTCGCGTGCGATCGGGACTCGTGGCTATTGAATCGTTCACATAGAGAACGCCGTTCACTTCTGCCACCTGCTCCAATCTGTGCGGTACTCCCTGAAATGCCTGCAATACGTCGGCGATATTTTCTTCAGATACGCCGCTTATGACCGCTGCCCCCGTGGCTGATAGTGCGTTGGCGAGGTTGTGCCGACCGCGCAAAGCTATGGTATCTACAGAACAGACGGATCTCACATCGCCATCGATTGTGTGTTGAATTTTTCCCTCGCGAACAAATACATCTCCTTCGCCTTCAACGGCAAATACCACCCGCTGACCTGCGCCCACCCAACGGGATACTTCGGCATCTTCCCCGTTGACAATTGTCCAGTCGCCTTTTGTCTGGTGCATGACGATTTGCTGCTTGGCTTTTCGATACGCTTGTAGAGATCCGTGAATGTCGATGTGATTTGGCGCAAAATTGGTTATGACGGCTATGTGGGGACTCCACGGTAAATCACCCAATCGGTCGAGTTGAAAGCTCGATAATTCCAGTACGATGGGTATATCGGCTTGTAGCAGGTCTAATTCATCCAGTAACGAGCCGCCAATATTGCCGCCGATTCGCGTGCGTTTATCTTTTTGTTTGAGCATTTCTCCTATGAGCGAGGTTGTCGTGGTTTTGCCACTGCTGCCCGTTACGCCGATTATGGGCGCGGGACAGCGTTCGACAAATAGACAGATTTCCGATGTGATGGGCACGCCCACAGATTCTGCGATTTTCAAGTATCGCGATGACCGGGGCACTGCGGGGTTGGCGACAATTAAATCTGCGTTCTGGAAATCCGTTTCTTCGTGTCTCCCCAGCACAAAGGCGATGGGCAACCCTTTCAGGGCGCACACCGAAGCCCGCAGGTCTTTTTCAGGGCGCAAGTCCGTCACTGTCACCACCGCGCCTTTGCGTAGCAGAAAACGCACTGCTCCCACGCCCCCGCCAAATAATCCCAATCCCATTACTGTGACGCGCTGGCCTTTTAAGTTCACGGGAAGTCTCCGGGTGTCAGTAGGTACGGGTTTGAAACCCGTACCTACTATTCTTTTAACAATTGATCGATGAGATCGACCGGGGTGATGCCTTCGGCTTCGGCGTTGAAATTCGTGACGAGGCGGTGGCGCAATACGGGTTTTGCGACAAAAGATACGTCGTCTATAGAGGGTGCAAAGCGTCCGCTGAGTACGGCGCGCGCTTTGGCGCCCAGGATGAGGCATTGAGAGGCGCGCGGGCCGGCACCCCATCTGAGCATGTTGCCGATGGATGTGTCTGCATTTTGAGGACGGGTTTTGCGGACGAGATCTACTGCGTGATCTACGATGTGATCGGCTACTGGGACTTTGCGGATGAGTTGCTGGAGGTTGCGAATTTGTTCGGCGTTGATTACGGGCTGCACATCGTGGGTTTGGGCACCTGTGGTGGCTTTGACAATGGCGCGTTCTTCTTCTTTGGTGGGATAATCGATCCACAGGTTAAATATGAAGCGGTCGAGTTGTGCTTCGGGCAGGGGATAGGTGCCTTCTTGTTCGATGGGATTTTGGGTGGCCAGGACAAAGAACGGTTCTTCGAGGCGAAAGGTCCCCCCCCCGGCGGTGACTTCGTGTTCTTGCATGGCCTGCAATAAGGCGGCCTGGGTTTTGGGTGGGGTGCGGTTGATTTCGTCGGCGAGGATGATGTTGGCAAATAAGGGACCTTTGACAAAGCGGAATGCTTTGTGTCCGGTGGTCTGGTCTTCTTCGAGGAGTTCTGTGCCCGTGATATCTGAAGGCATGAGGTCGGGGGTAAATTGGATGCGGCTGAAGGACAGGTCGAGGGCGCGCGCGAGGGTGCTGATGAGGAGCGTTTTGGCCAGGCCGGGCACGCCGACGAGCAAACAATGGCCCCCGCAGAGGAGGGCGATGAGTAGCTGATCGACGATTTCTCGCTGGCCAATAATGACTTTGCCAATTTCGGCTACGATCTGGTCATACGCGGTTTTTAATTGTTCAACAGCCTGGAGGTCTTCATGAGGTGATGCTTCGGGCATTTTGGTTCCTTTCTCAGGTTTTGCGTTTTTCCTTTTTCGCCGCCGGGAAGAGAATATTGTTGAGGATGAGGCGATAGCCCGGCGAATTTTTGTGTAGTGCGAGTTGTGTGGGCGGGTCGTTGACAAAGTGTTGATAGTCTTCCGGGTCGTGTCCCGCATAAAATGTGAATGTGCCTTTGCCTATGTTGCCGTGGATGTATTTGACGTGATCGGTGCCTGGGATGTCGCCCATGATGGTGACGGATTTTTTGATGCGGTTTTTGCGAAAGGCGGTGGTTTGGCCCAAAAAGCCGGGGACGATGGGCGTGTGGTTTTGCGTGAGCATGGTGGGTACGGGATCGTATTTTGCCGAGAATTCAAATAGTGAAAAGGCGTCGATATCGGCATTTTTGATCTGGCTTATTTCAATGGGCGACAGGTCGATATCGGCGTGTTCGTATTCGAGGGGGTCCATAACGAGGTTGAAGTTTTCAAAGGCTATTGTGCGCGAGAAATCGAGTTTTTGACGCGCCTGTGGATCTGCGGGGTCGCCGTCGTAAACGCTATCGACGATGTCGATTCCGCGCGCGGCAAGGGCTATGTCAAAGGTATCGGTGGCCGAGCACATGGCAAAGAGAAATCCGCCCTGTGCGACGTAGTTGTAAATGGCCTGTGCAACTGCGCCTTTGAGGTGGGAGACTTTGGCAAAGCCCAATTTGCCAGCGAGGGCTTTAAATCCGGCCTGTTGTTGCCGGTACCAGAGGGTGTGCCCGTGGCTGCGATAAAATTTGCCGTATTGTCCCGTGAAGTCTTCGTGGTGCAGGTGCAGCCAATCGAAGTCTTCGAGTTTGCCCTGGAGGACTTCCTCGTCCCACAAGGTGGTATAGGGGATTTCCGCGTACGTGAGGGCGAGTGTGACGGCGTCGTCCCAGGGCTGTTTGTGCGGGGGGGTATAGACCGCGATTCGGGGGGCTTTTTCAAGGCGCATGCGGTTCATGTTGCCGGATTCAATATCGGCGTAGATGCGCGTGGCTTGCGCGGCTGAGATGGCCTGGAAGGAGACGGCGCGTATTCGGGCTTCGCGCGCGATGGTTTCGTGGTTGTCGATGAGGAAGGAGCCGCCGCGGTAGTTGAGCAACCACTCGACGGAATGGCCCTGCTGCAATGCCCAATACGCAATG
The DNA here is from genome assembly GCA_022822565.1 of Candidatus Latescibacterota bacterium. Taxonomy (GTDB): domain Bacteria; phylum Latescibacterota; class UBA2968; order UBA2968; family UBA2968; genus VXRD01. The sequence continues at coordinate 2,575 of JAJEAX010000316.1, read as the reverse complement.
CCGTAGGCTTTGAGATGATCGGTTTGCGATACGTCCATGGAGATGAGTATTTTGCCGACGTTCGCACTCCCACCACCAATCGCCGCTGGGGAGATGGATGGTGTTGTTAGAAGGAAGAGCAGGGCGAGAAGTGTGAAATATGTGTGTCTTGTAAGTAATGTCATCCCGCTTCCTTTGCTTTTGGTTCTTCTTTTTATCGCTTCAAATATCTATGGCATCGGTTGTTGGGTGCTGCCAAGCATCTCCAGCAGGTCGCCACGCCTGAAGGTCGCTGACAACTGCTGAAGCGAAACATCCCTTTCGCCATAGCAAGCCTTTAACGCATCTTCCAGCAATTGGATGGCATCCGCATGGTATTGAGCTTGATTGTCGTCAAATGTCTGTAAGAGTCCCTGAACGTTTTGATGGGAAACTTGATCAAGGGAGATATTCTTATCTTCTAAGAGTTGGCGTCCGATTAACATGGCGATGTAGTGGGACGAATAGGGCAAAAAATCTGGTGGCTCTGCCATTTTCGGGCGTTTTCTTTCATTTTCAACAGCCCTGAAAATCAAAACTGCAAGCAGGGTCTGCGCGGCATTGAGGTGCTTAAAAATATCCTCGTATAGTTTTCCGAAATGCTCTTTACGACGGAATTTGGCCTGGTGGGGTCTTTCCCGCCAGATCGCGAGCACGGCTTCCGCCGCAATCAAACTGGTGATAACCGATGAACCACCACCGCCTTCCTCCCTCTGGCGTCTATACGTATAGCCCAGATCAGACAAGCCCAGTTCCAAATTTTTCTGCATCTCATCGTTGGATTTCAAATCTCTGAGATCCACTGGATTCTGACTGTTGGTTGCGTAGGTGATGTCCTGGATAATTTCTCTATGTGTCTCGGCCAATTGATACACGCGAATCAACAGATAGGCCGATTGACCGACTATAGTGGGCAAATAGTCATTCAGTGTCTCTTGGATTGTCTTGCAGGTCTGACCTCCGTTAATCACCTGCATATTCTTGAGTTGCACCTGATAGTCTGATTGCTGAAAGGCGTTGTAATCAAACTGGTCACAGACCACAGTAATACCGTTGTTGTAAAAGTAAAATTTGTCGGATTTAGTTGAATCGCAAAGCGTCTCGTGAATTGCCGTGTTGACACGATTGGTGTGAAGCCCAAGATAACGGCGGATATTGCGCTCGAGCAGTCTGTCTCCGTGATCGTTAAACAGTCGTTGGACCTCTTGAACAGAAACGCGCCCAACCAAAACGCGCATATAGTTCATATCTTCGACGATGGCTTCTCCGCTGAGTGTTAGGGAGGTATCCACCTGTTCATCGCGTTGCAAGATGCTGACGATGGAATCGTGGTTGAAGTGGATGAATGTTACTTTGTCGCCATAATTTTCTTTTGCGCCAGCTATCCAATCATCTGCTTGGGATGTCCACTTGTCTCCGTTATTGCAAAGGATAATTCGCACATTTGGGATATAACCCTCGCGAATCAACGAGCGAATTTCTTCAATTTTAGGAGCTATTTTTTTATTTAGTGCTACTCGTCTGTAGGGATCAAACAACACGCGAACGGTACCTGCAGCTTTTTGCACATCATTTTCCGGGAAGTTTGCTATGCCTCTCAAATCATTGATTTTGTACTTGCCCTGGAAAATCGTAACGAGAAACTCACCGTCTTCAACCTCGCCAACGTGAAGCCCATCAACGCCAGCATCGTTTCCTCCCTCGGTAAGCAATTCGGCACTGTCTTCAAGTGTCATTTCAAGACAAGTTGACATGCACAGAATAACAAACGCCGCCGACTTCTTTTTTGGGATGTCGCTACCTGCTGGCAGCCATTCGGGATGATCTTCAACAATACCCGATACCCTCTGATCGATAATACTGGCATTGATATTCATAAATTTTCTCTTCTGAGAATTTCACCGGGGGTGATGGGTGTTTTCATAATTGCACCATATAAGGTTATAAGGGTTGTCAATGATAGTCAAGGATAGCTACTTACGCTGGTCCGGAATTCATCCACCCAAAGGCGATACGCCATTGATCGTTTACCCGGCTGAATGTAACATTTTATATCATCCCGCTTCCTTTGTTTTTTCGAGAATCTGGATTTTTTGTCGAAGGTTTCGCAATCGCTCGCGGGCTATGTCGGCTTCGAGGCTCAGGGGATAGTTGACGAGCAGGGTTTCATAGATTTTTTGCGCATCGTAATATTGTCCGAGGTATTTGTCGTAGATCGCGCCCTGTGCGATATATGCGGCGGGAGAAAGCGGACTATGGGGTTGCGTGGCGATGAGTTTGCGATAGGTCTGAAGAGCTTGTGGATAGCGTTTCTGGTCGGCGTATATTTTTGCCTGATGGTCGAGCAAGCGATCCGCGAGAAAGGATTGCGGATGGGCGAGGTGAAGGGCTTCAAAAGCGCGCAATGCGCCGTTTTGATCTTTTTGGCGCAGCTTGAGACAGGCACTGGCATACGCGCTGAGCAGGGTTGCGTCTGCGCGCTGACCTTCTTGTAATAGCGCGGATAGGGCGATGGCATCGTTGATGATGTCGCGGTTGAGATGTGTTTTGAGTACGG
>JAJEAX010000419.1 GCA_022822565.1 Candidatus Latescibacterota bacterium | reverse complement strand
ATTTGACTTTGTCATCCTCGACACCGAACACGGACCGCTCGACATTCCCACCTGCGAAGACCTCTGCCGCGTTGCACACGGCGTCGATATCACACCCATTGTCAGAGTGCGAGAAAATGACCCCGCACAGATCCTGCGCGCTCTCGACATAGGCGCTGGCGGCGTACAGGTGCCGCAAATCTGCAACAAAGCCGATGCCGAAGCCGTCGTACGCGCAGCCAAATATTCACCGCTGGGCATGCGGGGTGTCTCGCCCTATACCCGAGCAGCCCGCTACTTTGCCGATGGTGGCGCCATCTTTGAACGCCTCAATGCCTCATCGATGATACTTATCCACATCGAAGGCGTGGAAGGTCTCGAAAACCTCGAAGAAATCATCTCCGTTCCGGGTCTCGACGTCATCTTCCTGGGACCTTATGACCTGTCGCAATCTCTCGGCATACCCGGCCAGGTCAACGACCCCCGCGTGGTTGACCGAATGCGCGAAGCCGCAAACTTAATCAACGACGCCGGACTCACCGTCGGCACATTTGCCGACTCTCCCGAAGCCGCCAACCGCTGGATCGACGCGGGCGTGGGCTACATCTCGCTCTCCGTTGACACCGGCATCTACCTCTACGGTTGCCGCCACATCCTTCAAGAAATCCGTAACTGATCCACCATCGCAATAAAAAGAAAAAGGAGATACCAGACGGACGGTATCTCCTTTTTTAGCCCTCACTATATTCAATGCCTTATTAAATCGGTGCTTACAACACAGGATTAGGCTCCTTAAGTTGTTCCTCGGCATTCTCAATCGGCCAATTCACGATATCTATCCCCTCGCCTTTAGCCCAGGCCAACTCACGTCTGACCCATTTTGAACGTCGCGAATTTGGCGAATCAAAAAGAAGTACGCTCGAAGATTTGCGAAGAGCCTGACGAATTTGATCATCCATAGGTGCATCCAGATTGAGATGCTCGGCATCAATCCACACATCGCGGCCCATACCTGACAATTGCTTTGTCACGTAATGGACGACTTCGGCGTCACGCCAGGAGTAACAGATGAATATCATGCGTCACCATCTTCCTTTTGCTGATGCTTGTGAATTAGATAGTGGCCGTCTCCCTCTTCCTCGCCAACGATCATAGTATCTGGCACATAGGTCAAGGCTTCTGCAGCATTCCAACCCTGAGGAGTCAGGAATTGCGTTGACATCTGGACAACACAACCGGGACCAACATCCATAGCCTTTGTACTTCTAACCCAGGTCCCACCATCCGCCTTAAAAAGAAGCTTGAGTCGGTCGGGGTCGCCGGCTATTTCTACATCGCCCTGCACATCTTTTGTCTCTCTCACAATTGAGATAGGCCCTCCCCGAAGAGCCTCGACATACCTTTGTACATCTACATTGGCGTATTCGCTCGGCGGATAAAACGTCCAGGGCCTGAACCAAAGCAGACTGAAGAACATGCTTGCTACGAGGAAGGGAAAGATTATCACAAACCAGACGAGTGCAGCCTGGAGATTGCCCGTCGTCTGAGTAGCGGCGATTCCCGCAATGACTTCGGTGAGAAACACAAAGAGAGAAATGACCCAAAGCGGCGTCATCTTGGCGGGTAGCTTCGCCTTTGTAACTGGATTCGTAGCCATATTTTATCTTGTTTTATCCTAACATAGAAATATCTGTAATCACAACTTGTCAGGTGTTGTCCTGCACAAAAAAATATATCCCAATACACCCAGTGGTGTCAACCCGCTTTTGCGTGCTCTCTACGATGTTGGACGCGATAGATGGGCCTCCATAAGTTTCGCATTCGAAGGCATTGAAGACATTTTGAAGTTCGGTCTCAAGTACCGCCCCTTCATCCCATCTCTGCCATTCGTCCATCTCCTGGACAGCATCTATGAGAAAATCGCTCGTGAACAGACCACCTTGTAACACGCGCCCAATATTCATAGAATGATTTACATTCACATCAATCACTCCCACCCGTGAAATAGCTCTTAGTCCCCTTAGCTTGCACCGCATCGCCGATCCGGTTCAAAGCGTGGACATAAGCTGCCGTACGCTGAGAAATACCCTGTGTCTGGGCAATATCCCAAACGCGCTCTGTCTCCTCGACCATCTTCTGTTTCAGCCGCTGATTGACCTCATCCAGTGTCCAGTACAGCCCCTGGCGATTCTGCACCCATTCAAAATAACTCACGGTCACGCCACCCGCATTGACCAGAATATCGGGGAACACCACCACATCTCGCCCGCGCAAAATCTCGTCCGCCTCCGGAGTCGTCGGACCATTTGCCAGTTCGTACACCGCCCTCGCCTTAATATCTCGGGCATTGGACGCTGTAATCTGATTCTCCAGCGCCGCTGGCGCCAGAATATCGACATCGAGCGCGAGCAATTCCTCATTGGTAATCGTCTCGTGATCAACCGCATTGCACACACTGCCCTCGCAATAAACAGCTTTGAGCGCCCGGGTCGAATCCTTGAACTGACGCACACTGGGAATATCGAGACCCTCTCGCCGATATATCCCCCCCCTCGAATCACTCACCGCCACAACCTTATAACCAGCATCAAAAAGCAACTCCGCAATAATAGCCCCGGCATTGCCAAAACCCTGCACAGCCACAGTCGTCGTAGCGGGCGAGCCACTCAACCCGAGCCTGGGCAAAGTCGCCTCCATCGTGAAAAAGGCGCCCATAGCAGTCGCCTTGTCCCTCCCCAGGCTCCCCCCCATAGTCAAAGGCTTACCAGTGATCACCGCAGGCGCAATCTGCCGCTTAATAATACCGTACTGATCCACCATCCAGCCCATAATCATCTCATTGGTATAAACATCTGGCGCCGGAATATCGACATCCGGACCGATAAAATCGGCCACCGCGTCGATATACCCCCGACTGAGCCGCTCCAGTTCAAAAGGAGACAGCGACTTGGGATCCACCGTTATACCGCCTTTCCCCCCGCCGAAAGGCAAATTGGCTACCGCACATTTGAAAGTCATCCAAAAAGCCAGAGACTGCACCTCGTCAATAGACACATCTGGATGAAAGCGAATACCCCCCTTGGTGGGACCTCGCGTATCGTCGTAGCGCACCCGGTACCCCGGAAAAATACGCAACTCGCCGTTATCCATCCGCACTGGGATAGAAACTTTCAAACTCGACCTGGGCAATTTGAGCCGCTCAATAGCCTCCTCTGTAATAGAAGCATAGGCCAGAGCTTCGTCGAGACGTTGGCTGGCATCGCTGAACAATGATTCGGACATGAATCCTCCTCAAATATAAAGCCGTCAGGTATATCCTGACGGCTATGGGATAATCATCGGTAAATCTCAGAATTACTCATCATCATCTGTAGAAATGGGCAAATCTTCGCGCTTCAAAACGCGGCGGCGGGGCCGACTAAGCTGTTGGGGTGTACGCTCGAGCCGTTCCTGAACCTGCACCGTATAACGCGCCGTGGGCATAGCCTCGAGCCGCAAGGGATGAATGGGTTCACCGGATTCTTCGCAAAACCCATAAGATCCATTTTCAATTTTTTGTAAGGCATTGTCAATCTCGGCCAATTCGCGCCGCTCGTGATTCCCCAGCGACGTCATCAACTCCAGCGACGACGCATTGCCAGCCGCATCGAGCGGATCGGCTGCGACATCGCTTCTAATTTCGTCGAGATCTTCATCTTGATTGAGCACTTGCTTGAGCAACTCGCGCTTGCGCTCAGTCAGAATTTTTTTATAAAACGCGAGCTGTTCGTCACTCAAAGGTTCATGCGTTGCCATTGCCTATTCGTCCTTTTTTATTTTATATGTCAATACGCAGGGAAGGGTGCTTCTACCCTCTGTGAAAATTTGTCCGCAATTATATGCCAGCGTACAAATAATGTCAAGTCTTGCAAAACAAAAAAATTAGACGTTCTATCCCTCAAGCGCAGCCAAAAAATCTTCTGCGGAAAGTGCGTTGAGCACATCATCAGCCGTCAGTCCACCCTTTCTGGCAATCCCCAACCCAAAGCACATATCTTTTAATCCTTCGGTACTGTGGGCATCTGTATTAATCGGGACCTGCACGCCCTTCTCCCGCGCATCAGACAAAAATCGCCAATCCAATTCCAACCGCGCGGGATTGGCATTGATCTCAATCGCCGTACGCGCCTCAGCCGCAGCATCAATCACAGCCTTCATATTGAGCGGATAACCCTCACGGGACAATAACAAACGACCTGATGGATGCCCCAAAATATCGACATGGGGATTTTGAACCGCGCGAATCAACCGATCCGTAGCCTCCTTTTCAGTCATTGAAAACTTCGAATGTACAGACGCAACCACCAGATCAAACTCAGACAAAAATTCATCGTCAAAATCCAACCGCCCATCGCTCAAAATATCCACCTCA
>JAJEAX010000085.1 GCA_022822565.1 Candidatus Latescibacterota bacterium | reverse complement strand
CAGGCAGATCAGGCCGTCTATATGCGCGCGTTTGACATAAGCGAACACTACCGCGCAAACTGGCAGGACACCGGATTTAAGGCGCAACTTGTAGCCCCCAACAAAGCGACTGCCCTGAAGTATCGAGAATTTTTTAATGAGATAGGTACTGTTTCCTCGGAGGTCGTTATTTCTCCCCCGGATATGCGAGAGGGGCATGAGGAGGTAGGCGAAGAGACAGATGAGGTCAACACATTCTGGAACACAATGATGGCCCGTTATGGTTCTGAGGATCAATACAACAAGCAAATCATCGCACAGTTCAAACACGCGGACGAACCAGAAATTTTGATTGTAGTAGATAAACTCATCACCGGATTTGACGCGCCCCGCAATACCGTGCTCTATCTGTGCCGCAAGTTGCGCGAACACACATTGCTCCAGGCCATTGCCAGAGTTAATCGCGTACACGAAAATAAGGAGTTTGGCTATGTCGTCGATTATGCCAATGTACTGGGTGAACTGGACAAAGCATTAGACGAATACGACGCGCTTGCGGATTTTGACGGAGAGGATCTCGCCGATGTCCTGGTCTCCATCCAGGAAGAAATACAAAAATTGCCGCAACGTTACTCGGACCTCTGGGACATATTCAAAGAAATTAAAAACTCCCGCGATGAAGAACGCTACGAAGTTCTGCTATCCGATGACGCATTGCGGGAGGATTTTTATGAACGTCTCACGGAATACGGCAAGACCCTTGCCATCGCGCTTTCATCTGAGCAGTTCATTATGCAGACCGAGGAGGCGCAACTCAAACGCTACAAAAGCGACCTCCTGCGTTTTGAGAAACTGAGAAAGGCCGTCAGACTGCGCTACGCCGAAGCCATTGATTACGGCGACTACGACTCCAAAATTAAAAAGCTGCTAAACACGCATATTCAGGCAAACGAGGTCACCCAATTAAACGCCCCCGTGGATATTTTTGATGACAACGCCTTTTCCATGGTCAGAGAGACGCAAGCCATTTATCGCACCCAAAACACGGCGGCAAACGCCGACCATATCGCGCATGCGACCAAACGCAAAATTACCGAAAACATGGACAAAGACCCCGCTTTTTATGAGAAGTTTTCAAAGCTCATTCAGGAGGCAATAGACGATTTCAAGCAACAACGGATATTAGCCCTCGACTATCTGCAAAAGGTGAGCGATATTCGAGACAAGGTCGAAAGCACACAACGCGACGATGTCCCCGATGAGATTCGCAATAACCATGAAGCCTGTGCGTATTTTGGCGCAATTAAACCTTGTTTGTCAAAAATTGATATAGATGAAAGCCAGACCGATGACATAGCAATAAAAACAACGCTTGCCATTCAAACCGCGATAGAAAAAAATTGGAAGGTAGATTTTTGGAACGATAGCGACGCGCAAAATGACGTAAAAAATGAGATGGATGACTTCTTTTACGATGTGGTGGAAGACGTATATGGTATTGATTTATCGTCAGAACAGATGGACGAAATGATCAGCCAAACAATGCAGATCGCCAAATTCTGGAGGCCCGCTTAATGTCGGAAACTCAGCACGCCATTACATACGCGGGCGAATCTATTCCCTTTCATCTGAGTTATTCCAACAGGAAGTCTATCGAAATTGCCGTTCACCCAGATGGCCTGGTGACAGTAAAAGCACCACTGGAAACAGATAAAGATCTCATCGAGCGTCGCGTTTATAAGCGCGCGCGTTGGATAAGACGCCAGATCCGCTATTTCGCACAGTTTGACCCGCGGACTCCAGAGCGGCGGTTTGTCGGAGGTGAAAGCCACCTGTACCTGGGCAAAAAGTATCGGCTGAAGATAAGACAGGCCGAAACGGACAAGGTCTTGCTAAAGCACGGTTTTTTTTACATCGCAACGGTTAATAACGAGCCAGAACATATCGCGATGTTGCTTGGAGAATGGTACCGAAGCAAGGCGAATATTTATTTTTCAAAAGTGTTTGAAGAATGCTGGCGTCCCTTTCAAAAAAAAGAGGTGGATAAACCCACCCTCAAAATCCGCAATATGAAAACGCGCTGGGGCAGTTTGAGCAGCAGAGGCAGCCTGACATTGAATTTGGAACTCATCAAAGCACCCAGAGAATGTATTGAATACGTCGTTATCCACGAGCTATGCCACCTGTTTCACCCCAATCACGGGACAGAATTTTATAACTTGCTTGAGCGCATGCTCCCCGATTGGATAAAACGAAAACACAAATTGGAAATGGCACTGTCTTAGAATCAGTTCCAGCTTTCAATTTACGTATCAGATCACAACATGTGCAATTGATGATGCTCATACTAATTTCATACTAATTTCATACTAATTTGTGTAAAATTAGTATGAACATCATATCCAATCATCCAAATAGGGTATGTTTGACACCCAAAGTCGTATAAAGAGGGCTATTAATGAAATTACTCGAAGAAAAAGTAGCGATCATCACGGGTGGCGCGAGCGGCATTGGTCGCGCAACTGCTCGCCTCTTTGTCGAAGAAGGCGCGCAAGTCGTCATCGCAGACATCCAGGAAGATAAAGGTCAGACCGTTGCGGAAGAACTCGGCTCCAACGCCATCTTCCTGCACACCAATGTGAGACGGGAACCCGATATCAAAGCGATGATTAATCTCGCAGTCTCGCACTTTGGACGCCTGGATTGCCTCTTTAACAACGCCGGATACGGCGGTGTCGCGGGACCTGTTGAAGAAACATCCATGCGGGGGTTTGACAAAACCGTAAGCATTCTCCTGCGCGGTGTATTCATGGGCATCAAGCACGCGGCTCCCATAATGAAAAAACAGGGATCGGGCAGCATCATCAGCACGGGTTCTGTCGCGGGTCTTCGCACGGGCTATGCGCCGCATGTGTACAGCGCGTGTAAAGCCGCCGTCATACACCTCACCCGAACAACGGCAATGGAAATGGGACCTCACAACATCCGCGTCAACTGTATATGTCCGGGTGGCATCGCCACCCCCATATTTGCCCCGGCATTGGACCTCGCGCCCGAAGAATCCGACAAAGCATATCAACTCATGACCGAAAAACTCGCTGGCGGACAACCTATCCATCGCGCGGGGCAACCCGAAGACATCGCACACGCAGCCCTCTATCTCGCCAGCGATCACGCCTCTTATGTCAACGGCCACGCCCTCGTCGTCGATGGCGGTCTCATCGGCGGCCAAAAATGGGATAGATCCTGGATCGCCCGAGAAGGGCTTACGTCTGATGAGGATATACGAGAAGGAGGTAAGAAGGAATGAACCGCATCTTAATCTCATTGGCTCTCATGCTCTTCATCGCCTGTGGCAGTGAACAACCAGATACCACAAAAACAACCATTGCTGTCATACCCAAAGGCACAACCCACGAGTTCTGGAAATCGATTCACGCAGGCGCTGTCAAAGCGCAGCGCGAGTTAGACATAGAAATAATATGGAAGGGGCCACTCAAAGAAGACGACCGCGAAGACCAGATCGCACTGGTCGAAAATTTCATCTCGCGCGGCGTTTCGGGCATTGTGCTCGCGCCCCTTGACGACACCGCTCTTCGCGTACCCGTCGCCAATGCCGTAAGCAGCGGCATCCCGGTCGTCATTATCGACTCGGGGCTTCAAAGCGAAGACTTCATCTCCTTTGTCGCCACCGATAATTATCGCGGAGGACGCCTTGCAGGTGCCGACATGGCCCGGCGCCTGAACAAAAAGGGCAAAGTCATCATGCTGCGTTATCAGGAAGGCTCTGCCAGCACGATGAAACGCGAACAGGGATTCCTCGACGCAATAGACGAATATCCAGACATCGAAATTGTCTCATCAAATCAACACGGCGGTGCCACCACCGAAAGCGCGTATCAGGCCAGTGAGAACTTGCTCGCCCCACTGAAGGACGCAAACGGTAAACTCACCATCCAGGGCATCTTCTGTCCCAACGAATCCACTACATTTGGCATGCTGCGCGCCCTGCAAGACGCGGGCCTCGCGGGTAGTGTTATCTTCATCGGCTTTGACAGCTCAGAAAAACTCGTCGAAGCCCTCGAAAACGACCAGATCCACGGGCTTGTACTGCAAAACCCCTTTAGAATGGGCTACCTCGGCGTCAAAACCATGGTTGCACATCTCAAAAACCAACCCGTTGAAAAGCGCATCGACACCGGCGTTGCCCTCGTCACCAAAGACAATATGAACGATCCAGACATCAAAGATGTATTGACGCCAGACCTGGATAAATGGCTCAAATAAATGGAGAAAATAGGTGAAAAAACTTTTTCGAATTGCAATAATGATCACCGCCATCCCTTCAGTCGCCCTATCGCAGTTCTTACCCGACCTGACTGCGCTGAGCGAAACGATGAAGCCACAAGTATCGTCAATTCGGTCGCTCAACTTTGTCCAGCCATTCACAATACGCTATCAGACAAATGCGGAAATCGCCGCCTTCTTAAATGAACAGTTCAATGAATCTGTACCGCTAATAACTCGCCAAAACTACGATCTGTTTATCCGCGTCCTCGGATTGCACCGCGGCGGTATCCCTTTCGACTTCGAAGCGATGAAAAGGACCTTGCTGGAACAGGTTGGAGCCTATTACGATCCCGCAACACGTTCTGTCAACTTCCCGATAGGATCAATTTCCCCACAAATACTTCGAGTGATTATAGCACATGAACTCACGCATGTGCTACAGGACCAGCACTTTGGACTGGACCACTTGCAAAACAGCGCGACAAACAGCGATCAATTATTGGCCCATCAAGCTCTGGCCGAAGGGGACGCGACGCTGGTGGAATTCCTCTGGTCTTTTGATCGTGCAGGACAAGCGGTATCAGATGCAGAACTACAGCGAATCATAAACAATATTATCAACACGGCCGTCAATGAGACGGACGAAATCCCCGATTTTCTATTTGAACAGCAAATTGGAATCTATTACCGCGGGCTGGCCTTTGTATTTGAGTTGAAAAAACGCGGGGGTTGGGCAACAGTGAATCGCGCGTACACCACTCCGCCAATGTCGATGGAACACATCCTTCACCCGGACAAATACTTCTCAGGGGAATCCCTCGAGAAAATCGCGCTTCCAGATTTGGCAAATGAACCCTTCGCAGGAAACTGGGAATTGTTGGATCGGGATACACTGGGTGAATTGGGCCTCAGAATCATCTTCAATACCTTTGATGTCAATACCCCATCATACTCGGCAGCCGCAGGCTGGCATGGCGACCAGTATGTCGTCCTCAAACACCGCGAGGATAATACACCCGCTCTCGTCCTGTTCACGACCTGGGATACGGAACGGGACGCGACAGAGTTCAAGACCGCCTACGAAAACGTACTTGCAATTAAACACCGCGGATCCACAGACTTCAGGATTGAGCAACAAGGGACAGATGTGTTAATCTCTGAATCGTCTCGGGATCTCGGCCTGTTATTTGCGTACCTCGAAAAAGTTCGCTTTACCCCCACACCTACACTCGCAGTCTTTGATTTTGACGGCGATCTCGTGATAGGCTTCACGGACTTCCTCTTATTCGCAGCCCACTTTGGCAAGAACAGTTCAGATCCGGATTTTGACCCGCGATTCGACATCGATACAGATGGTATAGTCGGCTTCTCGGACTTCCTCCTATTCGCCTCTGCTTTTGGAAAACAAATTACGCGCAACTCAAAACCCGCTGTCGTGATTGACCCGCACATTATCCACCGCACATTGGGATTTATCCGATAAAGCGGTCAGGCATATTCTCTATGTCCATTCCCAAACATCCGCGCTTTGCCATGCGCGGCATTCGCAAAACCTTTGGCGCGACCATCGCCCTCGACAACGTCGATTTTGCCGTTTCAGCCGGAAAAATCCACGCTCTTATCGGTGAAAATGGCGCGGGCAAAAGCACCCTGATGAAAGTACTATCGGGAGCCTTACAACCCGATGCCGGAGAAATGACTGTTGACGGATCGCCCTTCGCGCCAGCCAATCCCCTCCAGGCGCGACAGCAGGGCGTAGCCATGATCTATCAAGAACTCTCCCTTGCACCCCATCTAACCGTTGCGGAAAACGTCCTCCTCGGAATGGAAATCACGCGACGCGGATTATTGCAAAAATCAGACATGCACGCCCTTGTCCAAAACGCGCTGACAGAACTCGACCATGCCGACATTGACCCCCACGTGCGCGTGAGCAGCCTCACCATAGCCGAACGACAAATCGTAGAAATTGCACGCGCACTCTCTGTTCAATGCCGCGTTCTCGTCCTCGACGAACCCACCAGCAGCCTCACGCGCGCAGATGTCAACCGCTTGTTTCGCGTGATACAACGCCTGAAAGCGCGAAATTTGGCAATCGTCTATATCTCGCATTTCCTCGAAGAAATCAAAGAAATCGCCGACCGATTCACAGTTCTGCGAGACGGCAAAAAAGCTGGCAGCGGTTTGGTCGCCCAAACTCCCATATCCGACATCGTCCACCTTATGGTCGGTCGGAAAATTGACGACTTTTTCCCGCGCTCCAATCGCACACCGGGCGAACCACTCCTCAATCTCAAAGACCTCGCTGGCGATCCTGTGCCTCACAGCGCGTCCCTCGTCCTGCACCGCGGAGAAGTATTGGGCATTGGTGGACTCATCGGCGCGGGCCGCACGGAGCTTTTGCGCGCGATTTTTGGCCTTGACCCCATCTGCAAAGGCAATATCACCTTCGCGCACAACACGGGCCGCGCAACACCTGCACAGCGCCTCGCTCAGGGAATGGGATTGCTCAGCGAAGACCGCAAAGACGAGGGCCTCGCCCAATCAATGAGCCTGGCCGATAATCTCACCCTCTCGCGCTTGCCCAGAGGGATCATCTCTCCCAAAAAACTGCGCGCCAGTGCGCGCCAGTGGATATCTCGCCTCGACATTCGCACATCGGGACCTGCACAATTCATCGCAGACCTCTCCGGTGGCAACCAGCAAAAAGTCGCGCTTGCCCGCCTGCTCCACCACGACGTAGATTGCCTGCTTTTGGACGAACCCACACGCGGTATTGACATAGCCAGCAAAGCCGACATCTACCACCTGATTGACCAACTCGCAACACAGGGGAAAGCCATTCTCCTCGTAAGCAGTTACCTGCCCGAACTCCTCGGAATATGCGACCGCATCGCCGTCATGTATCGCGGTCGCCTCGGTCCAGCGCGTCCCGTTGACAAGTGCAGCGAACACAGCCTCATGCTCGAAGCGACCGGGCAGGAGGCCGCACTGTGAACCATCTATCGCGCTTTGCTCCTCTGCTCGGCCTATTCGCAGTTTACGGCCTATTTGCCATACTTGGTCCCGACAGTTTTAGCAGTGGTCGCAACCTCGAAACCATCGCGCGTCAAACAGCGATTGTCGGCACAGCAGCACTCGGCATGACCCTCGTCATCATCGCCGGGGGCATTGACCTTTCTGTCGGCTCCATCATAGCCCTGACCACCGTCACCATTGCCGCATCGCTCCAGGCTGGCCTGTCACCCCTTACTGCCGCCCTCATCGGCATACTCACAGGCGCGCTGTGCGGCTTTGTCAACGGCCTGATTATCACCCGTTTTCGCGTCGTACCTTTTATCGTCACCCTCGGCACGCTACTGCTCCTTCGCGGCATTGCCAAAGGACTGGCTGGCGAACAAAAAATCGACGCCCCCCTCACGTATCTCATCGACCTGCTCGCAGCGCTTCCGCGAGGTGCGTGGTGGATATTCCCGCCCGGCGTATGGCTCCTCATCATCCTCGCCCTCCTCACTGGCGGATTCCTCGCCTATACGCGCCCTGGCAAACACATCGTCGCCATTGGATCCAATGAAAACACGGCTCGCCTGTGCGGTATCCGCGTCGAAGCCACCAAATTACTCGTCTATGCCCTCGCTGGAACATCCGCAGGCATAGCCGGACTCCTCCAATTTTCTCGCCTCACCGTAGGCGATCCCACGGTCGCTGTTGGCCTCGAACTCGATGTCATCGCAGCCGTTGTCATCGGCGGAGGCAGCCTCTCAGGCGGCGAAGGCTCAGTACTCGGCAGCGTGGTCGGCGCCCTGATCATGACCGTCATCCGCTCTGGCTGTTCACAAATGGGCTTGCCAAATTGGGTGCAAGAAATCGTCACCGGCATTATTATCGTCGTCGCCGTGGCAGTCGATAGATTGAGGCATAGATAACAATTTGAAGATTTGATAATCTGGCAGAAAGCAAGGGATCGCACCCGGACGGGTTGATGGGGGCGGGAAAAAAGAAAGGAGTGATGAATGAAATTAGTGAAAATAGCGATGATTCTGGTGGTAGGAATGACCGCGCAGTCTTGCAGGATAGAGATGCCGTCGTTGGTACATCTTCTCGCAAGTTATGAACCGTACTATGGATTGGGCGGAAGACCGAGTTTGTATGATTTCATCACATGCCCCAAATATCGATCTTGACGCCACTGCGCGATGTCCGGCAATCGTGGAATACTTTGTCAGCCCAACGCCTGCCCTCTCGACGGTCAAAAATCACCAGATGACCCGCCTCTGCATCACACCGATCCATGTACTCCGCCGTCTGTTCCAGACCCTCGGCGATAGTCTGCTCCAAACTCTTGTGCAAAATTTTGCACTCAATCACAATCTTGCGCGTCTGCTCACCCTGCGGCCAGACAATCAGCAAATCTGTACGCATCCGCCCCAACCCATACTCCCGTTCAATGCGCCCCCCGCTGTTTACAATGCGCTGGAGAAATGCCTGCAACAGCAACTGCGGACCGGCCTCCTGATATTGGAACCGAGCCACCCAATGCTCTGAGTGTTCGCGAAAAAACGCCTGGAACTCGGTCAGCAATTTGACCACATTCAGGCTGCCATCGGCATTGACGTACCATGCTGTATCCTCATTGAGTCCCACCTGGGCTGCATAAGTCAATTCGCGTGGGACGATTTCTGCGTAGATCGGGTTGGCGATGCGAAGCGGATTGTCCGGGGCGATCAAGCCCAGATCGTGGACGTATTCGAGGTCGCGGGTCGAGAAATCGCTGTCCTCTGCCCCGCTCAAAAGTGGCTCGACCACGCGCCGCACGCGCTCCTCCTGCAATTTGTCTGCCAACTGATCAAGGTGCGTTTCTCGGCGCAGGATGAGTTGCTCTTGCGCGTCGCGGATAGCGTCGGCAGTAATGGGGATGCGCCGGTCCTCTGCGGCTTCGCCATAAAAGCAGGTTTCGTCCGCCAGTGCATTGACCAGCCACGGTTGTCCTTGCGTCTGTCTCCAGATCAATTCCAGCGCGTCGGATGTGAACACCTGTCCCGTCTCTTCGGTGTGCTGTCCGAGCAGAGCTATCACCTCGTCCCGCGAAAAGTCGCCCAGGCGCAATGATCGCGCTTTGATGTTGAAGGCACTGCCACCGGCAATGATCGCATTCTCCGCCGTTGATTGGATGCGATAATCGCGCACATCGCGCACACCGCACAGCACCACGCTTTGTGGAAAGCCTGCCGGACGGCGGTCATAACCGGCACGCAATTGTCGCAGCACGGTCAACAGCGTGTCGCCAATTAAGGAGTCAATCTCGTCAATGAGCAATACCAGAGGTTTTGGAGTAGCCTCAGCCCAGCGGGTCAATGCCTCGTCCAGAGCACCTGGACCGAACTCAGCGAGGATGCCGGACCAGACCTTAGGCAAAAATTCGTCGCCCATTGAACGCGCCCGAGACGCTAATGCGCCCAGGATAACCTGCATTGCCCGTTCCACATCTTCGCGCATGGCCTGGGCACCTTCAACGTTGACGTACACACAGCGATAGTCGCCTTCGGCATTGAGCAGGTCGCGCAGTGCCAGCAGCGCAGAGGTCTTGCCCGTCTGCCGAGGCGCGTGCAGCACGAAATAGCGTTTATCCCGGATGAATCGGCGAACCTCGTTGAGGTCGAGCCGTTCCAAAGGTGGGATGCAGTAGTGGTCCGCGGCCACCACCGGCCCGGTCGTGTTGAAGAAGCGCATCGCTGTGTCTCCCTGTCTCATACATTAGCTGTCTTGAATATATATAACATTGTGACAGAAAGACAAAAAATCTGAAAAGGATGCAAGGCATCACTGTTTGAACTGCTATTGCAGTCAGCTTTACCTCGCGCGTGAATTGAAGTATATTAACGCCGAGATTTTTCAATCCCTTTACAATCTGAGTTTCGAGATTAGTCAACACATCGGTTGATAGATTGCCTTGTTTTTTGCAACTTATTTTTTTCAGGTGAGTTAGAGAAAACGAGTTGCAGACCCGAGCCAACGACATGGCTCATTCACCCATTCCAAGGAGTAGCCCCATGCAAACCCGACGTATTCTCTCCCTCATCGCCCTTGCCTTTTTGCTGACCACAGCCCCCACCTTTGCAGCCTCCGTCGAAGTAGAAGGCGAAGGCACGCCAGCTCTGTACGTGGTCAAAGTACACGCCGACTGGTGCGGTTCCTGCAAGGCACTGGTGCCCATTCTCGACGAAGTTCGAGAAACCATGTCTGCCGAGCCTGTCCTCTTTCTCACATTGGACGTAACCGACGAAGACCGCACCGGCCAGGCCCGCCTGCTGGCTGCAGCCCTCGGCATAGAGCAACACCTCAAGACCAATAACAAGACCGGACTGGTCCTGATCATCAACCCCGCCGACAAAGCCCTGCTGGAAACTCTGACCAAAGAAAACACCGCCGATGAAATGGTCGGCAAAATTGAGGGCCATATTGCCGCAACTGAGGACGCGGATGATATGGACATGTGAGGCACGAGATCGAATTGTGGTGCATCGGTCAGCGAACACTGGGCGATGCACCTGAAAGAACAACCATATCAAAACTGCTACTTATCGGAATCAAAACATGAACAAAGACACCGCCTTTCAAATGGGCACCTCAAACCTGCGCTTTGGGGTGGGAACAACGCGCGAAATCGGCATGGACCTGTCCGACATGGGCCTCAAGCGCGTCCTCGTCATCACCGATCCCAACCTCGTCGATCTCCCCCCCGTTCAAACCGCGAGAGAGAGCCTGGAATCCGAAGGCATTGAATACGATTTGTTCGATCGCGTGCGCGTGGAACCCACAGATGTCTCTTTCAAAGACGCCATCTCGGTCGCCACAGAAGGCGCTTACGAAGGCTATGTCGCCATTGGGGGCGGTTCATCTATCGACACGGCAAAAGCAGCTAATCTATTTGCAACCTATCCCGACGACTTCTTCGCCTATATCAACGCGCCCATCGGCCAGGGCAAACCCGTCCCCGGTCCCGTCAAACCCCTCTTTGCCATTCCCACCACAGCCGGTACGGGAAGCGAAACCACGGGCGTAGCCATTATGGACCTCTCTGACCGTCACGTCAAAACCGGCATTGCACACCGCTATCTCAAACCCGACCTCGCCATTGTCGATCCAGAAAATACGCGCACCATGCCGCCTTCCATCGCGGCGGCAACCGGCCTCGACGTCCTTTGTCACGCCCTCGAATCCTTCACCGCCATCCCCTATACCGAACGCCCCAAACCCAATCGCCCAATCGAACGCCCCGCCTATCAGGGCGCCAATCCCATTTCCGATATGTGGGCACTCAAAGCCATAGAAATGACCACGCAATACCTGCCCCGCGCGGTTCGCAACCCCGACGACGACGAAGCCCGCGCGCAAATGATCCTCGCCGCATCGCTCGCAGGCATCGGCTTTGGCAATGCCGGCGTTCACCTCTGTCACGGCATGTCGTATCCCGTCTCAGGTATGGTGCGAGGCTTCAAACCCAAAGGCATGATCACGGGCCACGCCATCATTCCACACGGCATGTCCGTCGTCCTCAACGCCCCTCCCGTCTTTCGCTTCACAGGGTCCGCGCAGCCAGAACGCCACCTTCAAGCTGCACAGATCATGGGGGCAGACATCCCCAACGCATCTCCCGACGAAGCGGGTCACATCCTCGCCGATCAGATCGTCGCCATGATGAAACTGCTCGAAGTGCCCAACGGCCTGTCGGCAATCGGATTCACCGAAAGCGACATCCCCGCACTCGTTGAAGGGACCCTCCCCCAACACCGCGTCACCAAACTCTCACCACGTCCCGCAGAAGCCGAAGACCTGAAAGCTTTGTTCAAAGATGCAATGGTCGCATGGTAAAATCAAAGGTTGCCATTCTGTTTCCAAAATATTATGATGTAAGCACCAACAGCATCGAATACAGGCATAATAGGGAGGGCTTTTCGTGGATGCTAAACTCATCTGGCTTTTTGCTTTTGTAGGACTTTACTGGGCTTACTGCCTCTTCTGGGGTGTCAGAGGTGCCATCTCTTCACGCACATCAACTGACTACTTCGTGGCCGGGCGCACCATTGGCTTATGGGTATTTGTTCTCGCGGCCACCGCCACCAGCTTTTCCGGCTGGACCTTTGTAGGACACCCTGGCAAAATCCTCATCGATGGCCTGCCCTACGCATTTGCCTCCTTCTATGCGCTCACAATTCCCTTTACTGGCGTGCTCTTTTTGCGCCGCCAATGGGTCGTCGGGCGAGCCTTTGAACACATTACCCCCGGCGAAATGTACACCACCTACTACGGTGGCAATGCCATGCGCCTGCTCACGGTTCTCGTCGCCTTCCTCTTTTCAGTTCCCTATCTCGGCGTACAACTCCGCGCCTCTGGCGACCTCTTCCACGTCCTCACCGACGGCATGATCGGCATTGAAATAGGGATGTTCGCCCTCTCTGCCATTGTTATGATCTACGTCGCCTGCGGCGGTCTTCGCTCCGTTGCCTATGTTGACTGTGCCCAATGCATCTTGCTCGCCCTCGGCATTGTCATCCTCGGCGGAATTGCCATCAGCTTTGCAGGGGGTTGGGGCGGGTTTACCGACGGCCTTGCAAATTATGTCAAACAAGACCTCGCATCGGGTCAAAAACTCACCCCCGCTGGCCACTCAAATATTGTCGCTATGCCGGGAACTATCCAGACCGTATCTTCAGGGGCAGAAGCACAGGGCAGCGTGTGGACCGGCATGATGTGCCTCACCTATATGTTCGCACTCATGGGCATCCAATCCTCACCCGCCTTTTCCATGTGGTGCTTTTCCAACAAAACCAGCGAACCTTTCCGCTGGCAACAAGTGGTGGCATCCTCTATTATCATCGGCATCATCCTCTTCACCTTCACCATCTTTCAGGGCATTGGGGGCAACATCCTCATTGCAAACGGCATCTTTGAATCCGCCAATGACAAAAACCTCGTCCCTCAACTCATCAACCTGCTCACCGACTCAGCGCCCTGGCTCGTTGGTCTGCTCGCAGTCTGTGCCCTCGCCGCAATGCAATCCACAGGAGCAGCCTACATGTCCACCTTCTCGGGCATGGTCACGCGCGACCTCTACAAACAATACGTCGCCCCCGACGCATCGGACAGCGTGCAAAAACTCTGTGGGCGCATCTTCGTCATCGTCGTCACAGTGGTCGCGCTATTCGTCGCCGCACAATTCACCGGTGCCATCGTCATGCTCGGCGGCCTGGCCGTTGCCTACGGCTTCCAGATGTACCCGGCTCTCATGGGCGTGTGCTACTTTCCCTGGCTCACCCGCAAAGGCGTAGTCTGGGGCCTTGTTGCCGGCCTTATTGCCGTCACCTTGACTGACCGCACAGTGGCTGTATTTGGGCTCCCCTGGGGCGCATTCCCCCTCACCATTCACAGCGCGGGCTGGGGTATCTTCGCCAATTTGATCATTGCCCTGCTCGTCTCAAAATTTGCCTCAGAAAACAGCACAGAACGCGAAAAACGCAAAAAACACCACGCTTTCATCCAGGCCGTCTCTGGCCTCACCGAAGACCAGAAGAAATGGGTGACACCGGCGTGGATGCTCACAGTTTTGTGGTTCCTCGTTGGATTCGGGCCTTTTGCCACGGTTGGCAACACCCTCTTTTCCGATCCCAATACCCCAGCCACCTGGGCACCTTTTGGCTTGCCCTCACTCTGGGTCTGGCAACTCCTCATGCTGATCTTTGGCATCTTTGTCATGTGGATGCTCGCCTTCAAAGTCGGCCTCTCCAAACCCGTTCCGATTGAAGATGTGACCTCGCAGCGTGAAGCGTTTTACAAAAAATAAAAACCCGGTGGAAAATCCACCGGGCTAAATGAGTTATTCCCACAAGTCATCATCGAACAACACCCCAAAACCCGGTCCCTCACCTGGTGCCATTTTGCCATCCATCACTTCCGGCTGATCCCTCACCCACGTCATCCAGGGACGCCCACTTTCAGCCAGCGGATCGGGATCGAGCGCGACAATCGCGTGCAGCGCCCACACCTCCCCCCCGCGGTGTGGACACACCTCGACATCGTACTCCTTCGCCAATGCGTAAATTTTCACCAACTCTGTCAATCCCCCGCACCAGCACACATCGGGTTGATAAATAGCGTGTAATCCCCTTTGCATCAGCATCTCAAATCCACCCGCCGTATATTCGTGCTCACCACTCGCAATGGGAATGGGGCTCTCGCGCATCAACCGCTCATAGCCATCAAAATCCTCTGGCAAAAGCGGCTCTTCCAACCAGACCAAATTGAATTCAGTCAACCGGTCCGCAGCGCGCAACGTACCTTCCACATCCCACCCCATTGACGCATCGCACATCAACTGAATATCGGCACCCACAACTGATCGCACATCTGCAAAAAAATCGGCTATAGCGTCCAACTCACTGTGGGGATTCATCCCCCCAATCCCAAATTTTAATGCCTTATAGCCCAATGCGAGTGCGCCCTCAAGATCATCCCGCGACCACCCTGTGCGATACGATGGCACTGCCTTTCGCGTTCCCCCCAGTACTTCGACAAGCGGTTTATTCGCCCGCTTACCCCGCAAATCCCACAATGCCAGATCCGCGCCACTAATCGCCATCATCGCAATCCCCTTGCGTCCATAAGCCGCGGTATGGCGATACATCGCATCCCACAATCCCTCGACATCCTCCGCATTCGCGCCGATCAAAACCTCGCGCAACACCGTCTGAACCACATGAATACCCGCCGCACCACCCCCGCCAACGCCGTACCCCGACAACCCGTCATCCGTATCAATCCGAACCAGAATCTGCCCAATATCTCCGCGCCAACCAGCAGGTGCGCGATCCGCATCGGGCTGCACCGCGCGAACATGTGTAATGATCATATGCGATCTCCTATGAAAAAATATGAAAAGACGGTTATTATTACCCTGCTTCTTGATATGAGACCCGGTTCAGGGTATATTTACTGCAAAGGACTTACCCGCCAGATTCCCGGAGAAATATAATGGACAAAACAATCAGACGCACGCCCGATGGAGAGCCAGAAAGACGCACGCCCGATGAAATACTGCGCGATGCCGTGTCAGACGACACCGATATTCCCGGCAAGGGCAAGCCACTCGATTTAAAAGCGTATTTCCGTCCCGACGCGGAATATCGCATGGCGGGTAAAATCCTGCGCGACAACAACGTGCTTCCCGCACACCTTCAAGAGCGCAAAGACGCGGAAGAACACCTCAAAAAAGCCGAAGAACACCTGCAGCGCGCAACCAAAAAAATCGCGCCATTGCAAAAAGCAATTCGTCCCCTCGCGCAAACACTCATCCGCACATTTTCCAACGACAAAGAAATGTGTGAAGCACTCGGCCTGAACGCACTTCCAGAAAATTTTCACCCCAATCCGGAAACACCACCCGCGTCCGATCTCCTTGCGACCATCAGCACCTTCGACCAATTGTGCAAACAATACAATGCACAGGTGCGCAACCTGAAATATCGCTACCTCGAAAACCTGCGCCTCGCGCATGAAAATATCGAAGCCAGCAAAAAGCGGCAACTCGTCAACCGCTCCCTTTTGCCAACTTATGCACCCAGTGCCAAAATCGATATCGAAGCGCAGAGAGAATACATAC
The DNA here is from genome assembly GCA_022822565.1 of Candidatus Latescibacterota bacterium. Taxonomy (GTDB): domain Bacteria; phylum Latescibacterota; class UBA2968; order UBA2968; family UBA2968; genus VXRD01. The sequence goes on along the minus strand of JAJEAX010000085.1, from coordinate 1,561 downwards.
AAAAGCGATTTCCCCTCCTGCCCGAACGCCCGCGCGGCTGGCAATCGCGTCTCAAAACTTGGCAGCGGTCTCAAAAGCCATCCCTCTGGCAGCGCATGTTTAAATCCGCTTAACCATCCCTTCTCCGGTTGCACTCATCTCCTGCATCTATCTGCGTCTATCTGCGTCCATCTGCGGATACCACTTCTATCTTGTCTTGACGCATTTGCCAAATTCCAGTAACTTATAAGTAAGTAAGCACTTTCTTTCTCTTATCAGGAGTTGATCTGTGGCAAAAGCTTCCGAGATAAATCTTCTGGAAATCCCTCCGCAGCACATTTTAGATGGCCTTATCCCATCGCACGAAACGGTTCGGGTATCGGCCAGTACCGACATCCGTCTCGATGGCACGTATGGAACCGCCTATCTCCTCGCCACAGACAAACACTTGTTCGCAATCAGCCCCAATGGCGATTCGACACCACACACAGAGCGTATCCCACTTTCAGAAATTACCAATCTCGAAGTCAAAGACCTGTTTGGCAACAGCTTGCTCAAAGTCCGCACCGCAACCACAGGCACCACACTCGCGCGTTTTACCAAAGGCCAGAACCAGAAATTCAATCGGATAACACACCAACTTGAAACCCTTGTAAAAGACGCGCGCCAAACCGAAGACAAAATCGCCAAAGGCCAACTTGGGCGTGCGATTTCGGGCAGACGGTGCGACGTGTGCGGCACAATCATTTCGCGCAGGGTGGGAGTCTGCACCAACTGTCTCGACACCCGCAAACTGCTATATCGCCTGCTCGCCTATGCGCGTCCCTTCTGGAAACTCGGAACTCTGAGCCTTGCCCTGCTCCTCACCTCGACATTCATTGGCCTCACCCCACCGCTTTTGATGCGCGAACTCATCGACGGCGTACTCGCACCTTCTGAAAATTATGAAACGACCTTCTTCCGCGACATCGCAAACAGTATATTTGGGATGCCATCCGGATACGAAATCCTCTATTTTCTCGTGGGTCTGCTCCTGCTGATTAACCTCTCGCAATCGGGCCTTCGCGCCATACGCTCGTATATCCTGTCCGTTCTGGGGCAGAAAATCACCTATAACCTCAGAAATGAGGTCTATCAGCACCTCCACCGCCATTCTCTCAGCTTCTACAACGAACGCGAAACCGGCACCATTATGGCCAGCATCACCCAGGATGTGGGCCGTTTACAAGATTTTATCAGCGATGGCCTGCAAGAAATCATCCGCGACATCATCACCATCGCCTTTATATGCGGCATTCTCTTTTGGCTCAATGTCAAACTCGCCATCCTCGTCTTAATCCCCACACCCTTCCTGATTATTGCAACCCTCAAATTTGGTCACCGCCTGCACCGCACCTACCGCGGCCTGTTTCGGCGTTGGGCCGCCATCAGCGCACTCCTTGCCGACACCATTCCCGGCGTGCGCGTGGTCAAAGCCTTTGCACAGGAAAACCGCGAAGTGGGTAAATTTCAGACGCGCAGCGAAGACCTCCTCAAGGGCGAAATCAAAATTGCGGGCATTCGCAGCATCTTCAGTCCCGTC
>JAJEAX010000036.1 GCA_022822565.1 Candidatus Latescibacterota bacterium | reverse complement strand
ATGCGATTCAGAGCAACAGCTTTGCCAACTCTGGGCCTTGCGATATAATAAATATTCGTTATCGTCGTTGCACAAAGATATCCATGAATCGCTTTTTGTTCTGCGTGATCAAACAAAAGTAGCGCAGCTTCGACGAAAGGTGTGCGATCTAGCAAAACATCCAAAACCACATCTGTATCAAAAAGGACAATCATCGATATTTTTCCTCAAGATAGCGATAATAGTCCTCTTCATCTACTTTTGCATCTTTCAATGCACCCTTCAAAGACTCTGTGATCGGCCCGTATTTTTTTTTCGATGGCGGCTCCTGTTTGCTCTTTTCCAGGCTATCCAAAAATTTGATATAGTCTGCAACGAGCTTTGAAACTGACTTTCCGCGTTTCTTCGCATGTGCTTTGGCCAGTGCAACCAATTTATCATCCATCTGCAATGTGAGTCTGGTCTGCATTATGATCTCCTTTCTCGATATATAAACCTCGAAAAGCGAGATGTGATTGTGTAGTCCCAGATGGCTAAGCGGGACTGATTCTCTTTATATAAACATAGTAGGCTCCAGGTGGCTCGTCAATGCCATCGTCGAACCATGTCTGTACGCGGGTTGAGCCTTTTTTGAGTGATAGATGAAAGACAACGCAGGTATCGCTTTCACCTACCGCTTTTTGTTGGACGATATCGCCTACTTGTAATTTTGCCGTTTTGATGGTGAGTGCTTCTCCCGGTAATAGATCATCTACATAAGGGACGCCGGTTCTGCCCGGTAGGGCAGCGCAGATGGGTGTGTCGATTTCAACGGGCCATCGGCGGAGTTCAAATTCGTATTCGCCGTCTTGTTCGATGTCGATGGCCCAGAATCCGTTGTCTCGCTCTTTTTGGCGCACATGCCACTGGCTGTATATGCCTTCTTTTCCGTGCCAACTGTGCGCGGTTAGTGTTGTGGGGTTTTCATGGTGGGATCCGATTGTGATTTCGCTGTATTCGCCAAATCGCCGGGAGATGTCTGTCCACCAATTTTCATAATCTTCGCGCAGTGTTTGCACGATATCGGGATGGTGTTCTGCTATGTCGCATTTTTGCTCGGGGTCGCGTTTGTGGTCGTATAGTTCATATTGTGGGTCGCGCCATGTTCCCGTGTGTACGAGTCGCCAGCGGTCGGTCATGGCGGCGAAGTCTTTGTATTTTTTGGGATGGTCAATTTGTTGCTGGTGTACGAATAGGGTGCGTGCGGGCCAGTTGTTAGAGGCGTTGTTTAATAGGGGGGTGAGGCTGGTGCCGTCGAGTTTTGCGTCTGGTGGTTCCAGTTCGCAGAGGTCGATCAGTGTGGGCATGATGTCGATGTGTGCGGTTAGATGATCGATATCGCGTCCGCCTGTCAGTTTTCCAGCGGGCCAGTGTATGAAGCACGCGTTGCGATGGCCGCCGTCATAGACCCACGTTTTTTTGCCGCGCATGCCCGCGTTATATCCATCTGTTGGATATCCCTCCGCGGTTATTCCGGTTCCCTGGGCTGTGCCGTTGTCTCCCATGAAGATCAATATGGTGTTTTCTGTCAGGTTATTGTCTGTGAGCCACTGGCGGAGTCGTCCGATGTTTTCGTCGATGTTTGCGATCATGCCGTAGAATCGCGCGCGCTGTTTCGGTATGCCCTGTTGCAAATACGGCGCGCTGTATTTTTCGTGTACGTTGAACGGGCCATGGGGGGCGTTGGTGGAGATGTAACAGAAGAATGGGGTTTCATTCGCCGCCATAAATTGCATGGCTTCGTTGAACCACACGTCTGTGCAATAACAGGTGTGCTGTTCGGGTGCGCCATTTCGCAGATATGTGGCGGTGAAGTTGTCGTTGTCCCAGTGGTCGGGGATTTCGCCTACTACGCCACCGCCAAAGCTCAGGGATTCTCGAAATCCCCGGTCAAAAGGGCGATAGGGATAGTTGTCGCCCAGATGCCATTTGCCAAAGATGCCGGTGCGATAGCCCGAGTCCGCAAATGCGTCGGCGATGGTGATTTCGTCCCGGCGCATGATATATCGGCCCCGCAAGGTGCTCCATACGCCGGTGCGCGCAGCATATCGCCCGGTCATGAGCGCGGCTCTGGTCGGCGAGCACATGGCATCTACGTGATAGTCGGTTAAGCGCACGCTCTGGTCGTATAATTGATCCAGATGTGGCGTTTGCAATACGGGATTGCCCGTGCAGCTTAGATCCCCATATCCCTGATCGTCGGTTAAGATCAGGATCACGTTGGGGCGTTCTGTCATACGCGATATTCCTTAATAGTATGGGCTGAGGTCCATTTCTGGATAGGCGTTTTTGATGAGGTGAAGCGTTTCTGGCGTGTAGAAGTCGTCGCCGGGGTTGGGCCAGCCAAAGAGGCTGCGGACCCTTGCGGTGGTTTTTGTCAGGAAGGGGCGCAGTCGTCCGCGTTCTTGTATGTCTCGTTTTTCCGTGAGTGTCCAGGTGCTGGTGTCTCTGCGGCCCACTGCGTAGAAGAGGACTGCGCGTTGTTTTCTGGGGTTGGTGAATGCCTGTGCTGAATGGGGCGTGTGTGAGCTGTAAAAGAGTACGGTTCCGGTTTTTCCCGTGGCGGTGACGGGTTCGAATTTGAAGGGGAGTTTGCGGATGTCGTCAAAGCGATAAGATGCGTGTTCTGTGCCTATTGGGTCGCGGATGAGTTTGTTCATTTTGCTGTGTGCGCCGGGCAATACGCGGACCGGAGCGCAGTCTGCGTCGTTGTCGGTTAGATAAACCCAGGCCTGGATGTGGCCGTAACGTTGCCATTCCGGGTGCGGGGGGAGCAGGGGTTTTGCCCAATCGATGTGGAATCCCTGCCAGGGTTCTTTAGGGGTTCCCCGGTCCAGGCGTCCGCTGCGGGCATAGACAAAGCCGTGGTGATAGTGCATGTCGGGTGTGTCTAAGAGTTGGGATAGGGCGTCTAAAAATGGTTCGTGTTCAAGGGTGCGGTCAATGGCGTCAATCCCCGTTGGGATGTCGTGAAATTGTGCGCGGGGTCCGCCAAAGCTGCGGCGGCCTTTTGGTCTGATGAGTGTTTCTGCGATTTCGGGATGGGCGTCTATTTCGGCGTTGAATGCTTCGTGGGATTTGCCGTAGGCATTTTGTTCGGCAACTTCGAGCGCGGGTGCCAATTGCTCTTTTGAGAAGAGGTCGGGGACTAAGAGATAGCCATTGCGCTGGTATGATTCACATTGTTCAGGGGTCAACATTTTTGGCCTCCATTATGACGGGATGCAGGGGGTGATCCCAGGGTTTGCCGACTTCCATTTCGTCTTGCGCGCCCGCTGCGTCATTTTTGCCGGTGAAGAGGACGTAGTCGGGGATGTAGATGATGGCGAATGCGCGGCGGGGTTTGTCGCTGAGGTTTGGTCCCGCATAGTGGAAGTTGCATCCGTGGTGGAAGGTGACGCCGCCGGCTGGCAGTTCTATGGTTTCCGGTTCGGCGACTTTGTGTCCGCGTTCTTTCATTTTTTGGACGATGCTTTCGCCCTGAGTGGTCAGGCTTATGCCTTCTTGTTTGCCGAATTTGTGGCTTCCGGGGACGAAGTGCATGCAGCCGTTTTCGATATAGACATCATCGATTGCGATCCAGGCGGAGAGTGCGCCCGGGCGGTCCATGCCAGACCAGTACGGGAAGTCCTGGTGCCAGTTGGTTTCCCGGCTTTTGGTGCCGGGTGGTTTTATGAGTGCGTGGTCGTGATAGATGCGGATTTGTTTGGCTTGTGATAGTCGGCGAGCGGATTCCGCGAGGCGTTTGTTCAGGGCGATTTTTCGCGCGCCTGCATAGTCGGTCCAGAGGTTGACCATTTGGTTAAATACGAGTTCGTATTCGGGTCTGCCGCGTCCCGCGTTTTCTGCGCCTTTGATTCTGGCGCGGTTGATTTCTACGGCGTGGCCGAGCGCGTCTGCCAGTTCCCGGAGGTCTTCGGGAGAGAAGAAGTTGGGATAGCTGATGAATCCCTTTTTTTGGTATTGTGCGATGTCTTCAGGGGTTGTGGGGCAATCTGTGGTCATTGCTGTTCCTCCAGTTTTATTTTATTTCTTCCACTTCTACCATTTGTCCGCCGCGTTGTGCCGATAGATAGGCCGCATCAACGATTTGCATGGTGTATAAATTTCCTCGCCCACTGTGCATGGGTTCTGTGCCGCGTCGCGCCGAGTCCATCAGGTGATTCATGCTTTCACCCATTGCGTGTGTGAATGCCCCTTCGCGATGGAATTTGCGTGTTTCCTTTTTTTCGTTCAGGGGATGGATGTGCAGTGTGGCTGTGTCGTCAAGTACGACTTTTTTGACGGATAAGATCGATCCTTTTGTGGCATCTACGCGCAATCGACATTCCGATAGGGTTAAGCCATGCCAGTTGGATACCATGGTGCCGGCGACGCCATTTTCAAATTGTACTGTCAGGCTGGTAAAGGTTTCGCCTTTGACGTCTGGATTCCAATGGCGCGTTACGGCTGATACGCTTTGGGGAGGGCTGCCCGCCAATGTGCGGATGCGGTCGATGAGGTGGATGCTAAAGATACTGATTTCCAGGCGTTGTTCCTGGCTTCGCCACCCGCGTACTTGTGTCCGGTTTTTTAATTCGTCGTGCGATATATAACGTATGTCGCCAATATCACCCGAATTGACGATGTCGCGCATTGCGACGACGTCTTCCATGAATCCCAACTGGTGGTTTACCGCCAGGGTTACGCCTGCTTTTTCTGCGGCTTCGACAAAGGATACCGCATCGCACAATGTTTCGCCAAATGGTTTTTCGACGAGGAGATGGATACCTTTTTCTATTGCGGGGAAGATTACGTCATGGCGCACGGCAGGGGGTGTTAACAGGCTGATGACATCGACTTCGCCCGATGCGATCATGTCTGCCGCATTTGTAAAGCGGTTGGGTATGTCGTATTGGTCGCAATATCCGTTCAGTTGCTCTTTGTCTATGTCGCATCCTGCGACGACTTCTCCCAGGTCGTGCGCGACTT
>JAJEAX010000194.1 GCA_022822565.1 Candidatus Latescibacterota bacterium | reverse complement strand
GAAGCCGCCTATGCCCAATGTCGATCCTTCCGCAAGCTGATCAGTTCATTTGATGCCTTGCTGCGTGCAATGGGACAGGATATCGGCTCCTGGCCTCCTGCAGAATGGACAGAGAATATTTGAGATGGGTCCTTTAATAAGGAAATTATATCTAAAACGGCCATAAAGAGTTGATTTATTTTATGTTAGGGGGTTTAAGATGGACACGAAAAGTCACATTATTGTATCTGACAGTGAGATACTTGCGGATGCTTTTACTCATTGGGCATTACATGGGCGTGAGATGAAGGTGAAGATGAATATGCATGAAATGAAGGGGGGTGAGAGATATGATGCAATTAAACTCTGAAGTTGGAGAACTATTTCATGTGAGGATCAATCAGAATGATGTAGAGACTGATGTAGTTATTCGTGCTTCGAGTCCGGATGGTGCAGTGAGAAGTGTTAAAACGATTGCTTCTTATGGTCCTTTATTGTCTGATAAGGATGTAAAGGTTATGGGGCTTCCGATTGATGAAGATGATATTAAGGGGGAAATAGGTCCGGATGGGAAGGCTTATTAAAAGGATACTGTTTCTTATGTGTTAAGGGTTAGTATGTTCCATAAGAACGTAATGTTCAACATATTCAACTTTTTCTCCGTTTTTTTTTGTATGCCGTAATACGGTTTGGTAGTGTGTTACGCGATAACCTTTGTCGCTTTGTGCTCTTAGCGTTTTGGTTAAGGTTGGCATATCGTCGGCATAGAAGCAGATACATTTGGGTGGTTTCATTAGGAAATCCCCTTTCATTGTGGGTGCTACATGGTGATTGGGATAGGCAGGAAGTGATCCGCTAACCACTTCCTGCCATGAAATTATATACCAGGAATATATCATAAAAGGTTCTGGTGGGCAGCATGTTTTTTAAAGAAAAACCCCACCAACGGGGTTGATGGGGTATGGTGAGAAGATTTTGAAATCAACGTGTTATTCGGATTGTTGTATTTTGATGTGTACATTTTGAGGTGCTGTAATTTTCAGAGATGTATCACCGGAGAGGATCATTTTAACGGGTATATCCGAATTCCCTGATTGCTTGCTGACGAGGTTGACGTTGATTTCTTTTGGTGAGAGGTTGTACCATGTTCCCATGACGGCATCAATGACGACGGGTAGTACACCGCCGAGTATGTCAAGGATGACGATACCGCCACTGACTGTTCTGTTGATTCTTACCTGTTGCGTCTCGTATCCTTCCTTTGAGATGGTGACGACATAATTCTTATTACGTGGGAGTTCTATCAAGGCGGGTGTGGTGTAAGTTTGCCCGTCAACTTCGATAGTGGTTCCCTGTTGGAAGGATTTAATGCTGACGGTTTGCGTTGAGCCTTTGAAGAGTGCGCCACAACTGGTAAGGGAAAAGGCACACAGGACTACCGTAAGGTAGGTTGCGATTCGGGTGTTGAGAGACATGAGAAAATTCCTTGTTAATTGTTGGTGAGTTACAGTTGAGAGATAGCGAGATAGACGTTGATTTGCGTTATGGAGTTAGCAATATCAACGGAATCGACATAAATCTCAAAATTTCCTGTTCTGCGTTGTGTTTGGGAGTTGTTGATGATGAAGGAGTCAATGTATTCGTCTTGTGGAGATATTGGGGTGTATTCGGTAATTTGGAATCCGGAGTTATCTTCAAAGCTGAATTTTCCAATATCTACGAGGTAGTCATTGACTCCTGTGTTGTGGAAGGTGATCGTCCACGCGCCTGTGACGGCAATACGGTCACTGAAAGGTTCTGCGGATGTGAACCGCCACATAATATCTGCTTGTATAGGTGTTCCTTCCCATGCGCCTGTGCGTTCATGTGGTGAGGTGTCGAGACTTTCTTGTGGATCGACTGCTTTATCACCACAAGCGAGTATATGACACGCGAGTAACATGAACAAAAGCCGTACAGGTAGAGTACCTATACGGCATAAAAAAATCCGCATTTGTTTCCTCCTGTGATGTGGTTGACAACTGACTGTCTCGGCACCCTGAGTAAAGGGTGCCGGGTATTGTCCACAATCACGCAGGAATGTAAATGCGGGAATGTTCTGCTTATTTACTCTGATACGGGGAGCGACCCTGTATCGTTACATCGAGTTCTTGTATTCAGCAGGATACCCGACATAACGGCACCTGCTTGATTGTGGACGTGGGTAAGCTAAAGAATATTTTTAAAATGTCAAAATAAAAATATTTTTTAATTTTGTAAGGTGTGTTTTTGTGTCGATATACCAGGGGGATACGCAAATGTCGCGGGAGAGAAAAAAGAAGGGTAGTATAGCGGAGAATGCGGAAGGGAAAGAGGATGAATATGAGGAAATGGAATGGCCTCAATTTCCTTACACGGCGGAGCAATTGGTAAAAGCGGTGCTCACACCTGTTAAGTCGGAAGAAAGGAAAAAGAGGCTTGGAATATCAGATGATGAAGAGTAGTGGTTATGCTATGAGGTCTTGGTATGGTAGTGTTTTGCCTTCCATGTTTTCGACGCAGATGGCCATTTGTTCGAGAGTATCTTTGGAACGCATATTTTGGCGTCCAACGAATTCCTTCACATACCGTTTGAGGTGTTTAGCACTCATTTTGTGATAGACGCCGTTGTGACCGCGTTTGAGCGTTGCCCAGAAAGATTCTATGCCGTTTGTATGGGCTTGTAAGCGCACATATTCGCCGACGCTATGTTTTACGGATTCGTGATCAAAGCCCGTCAGGTTATTATATACGGTAGCCTCATCGGTATATACGGTAGCACCTTCGGAAACGTTATCGGAGATGAATTCTTTCATTGTTTTGGAATCGGTTTTTTCGATAACTTTTGCAGATACCTTATTGGTTTCTCGGTCTTTGACACCAGCAATGGCGGTTTTGCCGACTGTTCCGCGTCCTGCATGGAGTTTTTTAGATGCGTGTTTGTTTGCTTCTTTTCCGCCCATATAGGTTTCATCTACTTCTACGGGGCCTGTAAAGACTTCATCTGCGGGATTTTCTGCAAGAGCTTCGCGTATTCTGTGGGCAAGATGCCATGCATTTTTCTGTGTTATGTTGAGGTCTCGGTGTAATTTCATTGATGAAACGCCTTTGAGACTTGTGGACATGAGGTAAAATCCGATAGCCCATATCTGATAACCGAGTTTGGAACTTTGCATGACGGTGCCGAATTTAACGGAGAAGTGTCTATTACAGTCTCGGCAACGGTGCGGTCTGGTCTTGTTAGATGTTTTTTCGTTGACGTTGACTGAACCACATTTTGGACAGGCTATTCCGTCAGGCCATCGTTTGGATATAAACCATTGTTCTGCTGTTTCATCATCGGGGAATATCTTGAATAATTCGATGAGGGAGATACCTTTTCGGAAGTGCTTTCCTGGGGCGTTCTTGGCCATTGTAGTGATTCCTATGTATGAGTTATTAGTGCTATGTATCGGACGCTAATAATATAGTGAAAAAATGATGTAAAGTCAATTTTTTTCAATGGTTTATGACAATTTTTTCCGATTTGGAGGTGTTGATATGACTACTTATATTGTTGATCCTAATGCTGAGGCTGATATTATCGTAACTCTTCGATGTTGTGTAGGAGTTGACGGGCAATATGTTCTGCATCTAACAGAGAGAGTGAGAACACATGAAGTTCTTTATGAGAGAATTTTTCGGAGGTTAGAGATAGAGGCAGTCCGAGATGAAGCACTTCGTTTTCCAAATCTATCCAAATCTCGTAGGTGTGCGTATTGTTATCGTGGTTATCGTCAGAGTTCATGAAAATCTCCTTTTTTCTCTTGAGTGGGAAAATTGGGATCGGCATGGGGCGATGTGCTAGATCGCTCCATGCCACTAAGAGCACAAATATATCAAAAGCGAATCGAGAAAGCAGCAACTTTTTATTTTCACAATTTAAATTTCGGTGTTTATATAAGTACAGGGTAATGTATTCGGTTTTGGTTATTTTTAGAGAGGAGATTAAAGATGTCAAGTAAGCATTTGCTAGGAAATCGTGTTATTCAAAAAGTGGGAGGGGAAGAAGGGGAGTTAGGATATATAAAAAAGGATGAGAGTACTGGAAAATATGTGTTCTGGGTGAAAAATCATGTTGGTGTATTTTTGGGCAATCAAAGTTCGTATGATAGAGGAGATGAGTGGCCTACTTTGGAAGAGGCGAAAGAGAAAGTGTTGACATCAGTAAGCGCGAATTTGGCGCATTGGTCGTGGATGCAATTAGTGGAGGCACGCAGGTTAAAGCAATCAATAGGAGTTGGATATGGTTTTCTTGCTATGCAGTTTAATGAATGTGAAATGGAAGATTTTTTTTCAAAACATCTGAAGCAAGTTATTCCGAGAGAATTGAAATATGAGGTTATAGATTTACGGGATGTTTCTATGGCCGGTAATCTTGTTGAAATTATGCGTAACACAATCGAGGGGGCTAAGTTCGTCATTGCTGATCTTACTCATGATAACAATGGAGCGTATTGGGAGTCTGGGTACGCGGAAGGTAAGGGGATACCGGTAATATATATTTGTGAAAGAGAGAAATTTGAAAGAGAAAAAACGCATTTTGATACAAGTCATCTTATGACTGTTCTTTGGTCAATGGATGAGCCAGAAAAATTTGAGATGGAGTTAACGGATACGATACGGCGTTCATTGGAAACTAATAACTGATGCTAAGGTTTTCCTCGGCCCTTTTGGGTATAATTCCCTTTAATAAGAAAGAAAAATCTATGTCGTTACTTACGGGTAAGGTCAGTGATTTTTTGAAGATTGGTGTTGCGGCTGCTGGTCGCGGGGATTTGGAGACGGTGCGGATGGTGCTGGCGGAGAGGCCAGGCTGGTTGTTGCGCGTTGGTTCGCACGGGCGGACGATGCTCTGGGAAGCGGCGTACCGGGGGCGGCTGACGATGGTCGAATGGCTGCTCGACCAGGGTGCGGATGTCCATGCGTGGGGCTGTCATTTTACGCCGTTGCTGGTGGATATTTCGCCTTATTGCGCGGCGCAGTTCAAGAATCACGATGCGGTTGCCGATGTGTTGTGGACGCGGGGTGCTACTGCTGATATCTATACGTTTGCGTATCTGGGGGACGGAGATAGAGTTGCCGAGTGCTTGCGCCGCGATCCGGGTCTCGCCACTGCGGAGAGGGTGCAGTACGATACGAATGTCCGCGCTACGGTGTTGCATTACGCGGTTGGTGCTGGTTATCTGGATATTGTTTGTTCGTTGCTTGAGCGGGGTGCAGATCCGCGGCCCTATAGCAACTGGCTGGTGCGGTTCTGTATCTGGCGCGATCGGGCGGATATTCTGAAGGTGTTGCTCGATGCAGGTCTCGATCCGACGATGGCTGAATTGCCGCGTTCTGGTCTTACCAATCCCGACATTATTGCCCTGCTTTCGAGCCTCGGAGTGGATTGCGATCCGAATCGCGCAGAGGATGGCTGGCCGCCGATTGTGTTTCAGGCCCGCGGGGATCGCGGCGGCAATGTTGGTCGCGTCCGGGATTTGATCGCGCGCGGTGCGGATGTGAATACGCGCAATTACAAGGGACAGACTGCGTTGCATTGTGCAGCAAGAGCGGGTTTTGTGGATATTGTTTCTCTATTACTCGAACACGGCGCAAAAGTCGATTTGCGAGACCGCGTGGGACATACGCCACTTATGACTGCGTTGCGCTCGACGATTAAGAATAAGGATAAACTCCGCGAGGTTGTTCAGGTTCTCACAGAAGCAGGCGCAGATATGGATAAATAGAGAGCCGTCATCGCGGCATGATTTTAGCCGCGATCCAGTGGTTTTGATTGTCATCGCGGCCCCTGCTTAAACCAGCAGAGCTTACCCTTGAGGATTTAATCAGAGGGACAGGCTATAGTGTTGTAGGGGACGGCCCCTGTGCCCCCGTATAGAGTCACTACGGGGCAGGCTCCCGCCTGTCATCGCGGCATGGTTTTAGCCGCGATCCAGTGTTTTTGTTTATCATTGCGGCATGATTTTAGCCGCAATCCAGTTACAGATTTCGCAGACACTGTCTGCAAAATTCATTGAATCCATCGGGCAAATGGAGATTGTGAAATGAAAGAGATATACAGTTGGGTACCGTGGTTTCAAAAGTTGGCAGAGAAAATTGCGAAAGAGGGAGAAGTATATCTGAGTGAAAAAGCGAAGGATGTGAGTTGGGGAGAAGATCCCCCTTTACTTCGATATGGCGACGATGGCATTGATCCTTTTTCGTTCTTTTATTTTTTAGCTTCAAAAAATACCAAGAATCAACGGCAACGAGTGTACGACAGCGTTAGCGATGAGTTTGGAATTGAAAGGCTCCCGGATATAGGTAAAGATAGGAGATATATTTTTCCTACGCCTCAATCTAATGCCCATCTCCTTTTTCATGAACGAGAAATCTTTACTCCCGATTTGTTTTGGCGTTTGTTCAAGGAGACAGTACAGGATAATCCAAAGATAGACCCAGATGATTTTAAGAACGCCTTAGAAATAAAATATATTGGAGTTCCGAAACTGACTCAGACCCTATTCTTGATAAATCCTGAATACTTCCTGCCCATGGATAATACAACTTTTCATTTGTCTGAAGCCTTGGGTTTGCCAGAGTGGCGAAAAATAGAAAAAGAGATCATGAAAGATGGTGGCTATGAGAAGTATCTATCTGTTCTAAAAAAAATCAAGAAAGCATTTCCGGGGTGCCAGCCTTATGAAATCAATATGTTTTTAGATCGGCAAAAATCTGGTCAAATAACTGTAAGCAATAATTTTTTTCAGATAAGTACTAATGCATATGGTGATAATAAGGGCGATTATTGGGATAAAATTGATGATAACTTCAAGGACAATAACTGGGTTTATACCGGCGGCGGTGGCGGAAAAAGAAAATATCCTCTGAACGTCCCTATGAAAGGAGATATTATTCTGGTCAGAACAAGACGACAGATAGGAAGAGCAATTGGCATTGTTTATGAAAATGATTATGGAAAGTTAGGAGGATGGGACAAAAACAGCAGAATTCATGTCTTGTGGATCAACAAGGCGAAAGAACAGTTATCTGGCTTTACGGATATGCAGGGCTTTAACGAGGCTAAGGCTGGCTCTACGACCCGTTCGGTTTTTGAAGAAGCGGGGAGCTATACAACTTCGTTTGACTTGATTAATAGTTTAATAGGAAATTCGGATAAATCTGATCGGGACGGCCAGAAATTGAGGACAGATACCATGAAACATCCATTGAACCAAATTCTCTATGGTCCGCCGGGTACGGGTAAGACTTGGAATACCGTCAACCGCGCTGTGGCGATTATTGACGGCAAGTCTGGGAATGATCTTAAAGAAGAAATTTGTAAGATTAACGAAGGCAAGTCTTTGGCTGATTTTGAACGTGAGAAGATAAAGGAGCGATTTGATAAATTGAAGGAGGATGGTCGGATTGCAATGGTGACGTTTCACCAGAACTTTACTTATGAGGATTTCATTGAAGGCATCAGGCCTGTATTAGCGGGTAAAGGGAGCGAAGAAGACGAAGGGAGCAAAAATATTGAATATAAACTACACGAGGGTGTTTTCAAGAAAATTTCAGATCGAGCCGATGAAAACAGGACGCAATCTGAGCAGACAGACAACAAGTCATGGGATATGGATGCATTGCTTGAGGCATTTGCCAAGTCAATAGAAGAGAGGCTGGAATCAGGAGAAGAAATCAATCTCTTTCCTCCCGATCACAGAAGCGGTGCCATTATCAAACAAATAAATTGGTCAAAAGATGATAAATTCCAATCTTTTAAACTTGATGGGTCCGGGAGACTTGCTGAGAAAGTGATCAAGCGAGATTACGAGGCTTTTTGTGAGGGCAAGATTAAATCGAGAACAGACATTAGACCTACCAGAAGATCAAAACAAACTGAGCATGAAAGAGCCAGATACCTCTTTCTATTGTACCACAGGATAAAACAATTTCATGATGAATGGCAGCAGGAAGAATCGATACCAGTAGAGAAGCAGAATTATGTCCTGATTATTGACGAAATCAATCGCGGTAATATCGCCAAGATTTTTGCTGAATTGATCACGCTAATTGAGCCATCCAAACGGATTGGAAGCAAGAAGGATGAAACAACCGTTACCCTGCCTTATTCGCAAAAGGAATTTGGTGTGCCGAACAACCTCTATATTATCGGCACGATGAATACTGCTGACCGTTCCATTGCTCCGTTGGATACCGCATTGCGGCGACGGTTTGAGTTTGTCGAGATGATGCCGGATATAGAACATCACAAAATCAGTACGAATATTGAAGGTGTGAACTGCCAGGAATTACTTGCTGCAATGAATAAGCGCATCCGTTTCCTATTTGACCGCGAACATCAGATTGGACATACGTATTTTATGGATGTTGATGACCTGGAATCTCTTGCGGCAACTTTCAAAAACAAAATCATTCCGCTGTTGCAGGAATACTTTTACGATAATTGGGAGAAGATTGATCTGGTGTTGAATTGCAATGGGTTTATTGACCCTCAACCTTCCATTGACAGCAATCTATTCAAAAATTCAGAATTGATTGATCAAGAAAGAAAAATTTATGAGTTACTGTCTTTCAACAGCAGGAAGTGGGAAGATCCTAAAAATTACCAAGCGATCTACGCACAAGGACAAAGCGAAACTGGTGAAGCCGGATAGGACATCTGATTATGAACGAATCCCTCGCCATCAGGGAACATGAAGAACTGACGGGCCTTACCCCAGACGAGCAACGAGACCTGGAGAAGTTTGCTCTTGAAAATCAAGCGGATGAGCAGGATAATTATCGACCAGTACTGCGACTCAGCAACGGCAAACTGATTGCTCAAAATTATGTCGGTATTATTGAAACGCGCAAGGGAACTGTGCTCGAAATTTTGCCGAAGGTAGATGTTGTCAAAGATGAAGACAAAGAAAAAACCAAAACCAAACAGTGTTTTTTTGAAATGCTGCGGGATTGGCGCGGGTTCAAATCGTTGGCGCAGTTCAACGCGAGTCACATCAATGCTGTGCGGCGTTTTGATATGCTGGAGGTATTTGTCCATCTATTTCTGAACAATCTCGTTTTGCTGACACAACGCGGTCTCGCCCGTCACTATCAATCGCAGGAAGACAACCAGCCTTATCTACGCGGGCGAATCCTGTTTCCACAGCATATTCGTGAAAATGTAGCTAACCGTGCGCGGTTTTACGTCGGCTATGACGAGTTCAATGCCAACCGCCCGGCCAATCGTCTGATTCACAGCACCATTCACAAATTGATGGGTTTTGTGCGACAGCCGAGAAATCAACAGTTGCTCCATCAGTTGCGTATCGGCTTTTCCGATATTCCGCAGTCAGCGCCAGCGCATCTTGAAAGCGACTGGGTTCAATATCGAGTGAATCGTTCGGATCGTTTAATGCAGCATTACGATGAGGTGATGCAGTGGGTTGGGTTATTTCTTTTTAATCACGGCCTGACTACATTCGCTGGCAAATATGTCAACCGAACATTGTTGTTTCCGATGTGGGAAGTGTTTGAGGATTTCGTTGCGGCGAGCTTTCGACGGTATGCGCAACGGTTTTCGGTGCGTAAGCAGGGGCCGCAAGAACCGTTGGCCAGCATTGATGGCAAAGGTGTTTTTTATATGAAACCGGATATCAGCCTGATGTCTGATAGGATGTCTGACAGGAAGCCAGAATTTATCCTGGATACAAAATGGAAGCGTATTAACGGAGAGGGTAGTGATCCAAAACACGGTATCAACCAGGCCGATATGTACCAGTTGTTCGCTTATGGGAAAAAGTATGGCTGCAAGCAGGTCGCGCTTATCTATCCGAAGAGTGAGCAGTTTCAGAAAATGTTGCGCTATAAGTTTGATGAGGAATTGTCTTTGTCTTGTTTTCCCTTTGATGTGACCAGGCCCCAGGGCAGTGTGGCAGAAATTCTGAACCATCTGCAAAATAAACCAATCGAAGTGATACAGTCGTTGATCGTAGCCTGATAAGAGTTAGAAAATTGAGTTGTCATACTTCAAAAAAAAGTATATCATTTTAGAAACGCACAAAAACTTTGGATTTTTTGTGCCAACAGACAAGATTTTAAGGGAGATAGCATGTCTGTCATAGATCGTAAACCTTCAACGCCAGTGTGGCGCATAAACAAGAGCAATCGTTTCAAGCGGCTCATTGGGCGATGGTGGGGGTGCGTCAATAAGGAGGAAGCAACAATTCTAAAATATGTCTATTGGGTTTCTGACTCCTGGTATCTGGGCTATCTCGTAGATTATTCAGATTATTGGACACAGGGCGAAACTCTGGAAGAATTGGAAGATAATCTGGCTGATATTTATAGTGAACTTGATAATCCCGAGTTGTTTTCAAGTGATAGTACCCATAATGATTTTCCGCTTGATGATGTTCCCGAAAATCATCAAACTGCTCAACTGTTGATTATCGAAAAGTAAATTCTGTGAAAAAACGAGACCTGATACGAGAACTCAAGAACATGGGTTGCGTATTTGTCCGTCATGGAAGCAAACACGACTGGTATAAAAACCCTGAAACAAACAAAGGTTGCCCTGTTCCTCGTCATAACGAAATAAAAGAAGGGACAGCAAGGCGTATCATCAAGATTCTTTCTTCGTAATCAAAAACGGGCTTATTCTATGTGGGATAAGCCCATTTTTGCAATATCTTTCTTTTATCAAAGAGGTTTTTGGCTTTTAAGAAAGGCGAACGAACATGAAAGCAAGAATCATTGGAGAGCGACAGTCAGATGTGGTGCCGGCACCAGTGCCAGAGCCGAAGGAGGATTGGGCGGTGGTGAAGGTGCATGCTTCGGCGATGTGTACTGAGTACAAGACGTGGTTGGCGGGGGATCGGCGCGAGGTGATCGGACACGAGGGGGCAGGCGAGGTGGTGGCGGTGGCGCAGCCGGGGCGGGTGAAGGTGGGCGACCGGGTGACGGTGATGCCGCAGTATCCGTGTGGCAATTGCGCTTTGTGCCGATCTGGTGATTATATCTATTGCGAGGATACGTACGATTTTGCCGAGTTCACGGGTAGCCGCGAGGGCAGTGGTACGTTTGCCCATTATGTGGTCAAGCCCTCATGGCTTTTGTTGCCGATTCCCGAACGGGTTACGTACGAGCAGGCGACGATGGCGATTGACGGTATCGGCGCTTCTTTTGGGGGTATGCAAGCTATTGGTGTGGGTTCTTTTGATACGGTGCTAATTACAGGTCTGGGTCCGGTGGGGCTTGGAGGGATCATCAATGCCCGGTTCCGCGGGGCGCGGGTGCTGGCGGTGGAGCCTGCGCCGTGGCGCGCTGCACTCGGTCTCGAGTTGGGCGCAGAGGTGGTGTTGCATCCTCAGGATGATCCGCTTGCGCGTATTCGAGATTTGACAGATGGTCGCGGGGTTGATTGCGCGGTGGATTGCTCTGGTTCGGTGGCGGGCGAGCGGTTGTGTATTGATGCGGTGCGGCGGCGCGGACGGGTGGCATTTGTGGGCGAGTGTTCCCAGGATTTGCCGATTAAGGTGAGCCCGGATTTGATTCGCAAGGGACTGCTGGTGGCGGGGAACTGGTTGTACAATATGCAGGATTACGAGGGCGTGATGCAGGTGATTGCCGAGTCGCCTCTGATTGATAAGCTGATTAGTCACGTTATGCCGATGAGCAATATTCAGGAGGCTTTCGGTCTTCTGGCCGCTGGCGAAGCCGCGAAGATCGTGCTTCATCCCTGGGCATAGTGTGTTTCTTTTAGGACGCTTTCAAGCCAGGCTCTGGCACGCTTGCGATACGGACTTTCTCTGTGCATCCACAAGTCCGTATGCGGGTGGACGATATTGCCTTCGGGGATGTTGAATATCTGGTCGGTTGGCACGTTCAGGAATGTGAATTGTGCCAGGTCGAGGTGTGAGTAGAGGAATTGGTCTCTTACGTTCGTGGCGTTCAGACCGCAGATGAGCACGGGCCTGCCTTTTAACCGTGCGAGGCGGGTGAGAGCGGATGCGCGATCACTTTTTGGATAATCCCATTCCCGTTCGCCGTCAAAATGATCGTGGGTGAAGATGCCTTTCCAATAGGCTGCAATCTCATCATCTGCAAGGCCGATGTAGCTGGTGCCAATAGCTCCGCGCGAGAAGCCACAGATGAATATGTTGTGCGGGTCGCCGCTAAATTTTTCACAGATCCGTGGGAGATAGGTTTTGCAGTAGTTTATAGTTGCCTGTTTGTCGCCCCACCATGTGACGGCATTTTCTTTTTTTCCCTTTTCCACATAGGGCATAGATACCCATATAAATCCACGCCCTCCACTCATGCCATAGCCCAGATTTGCATCTTCTACCTTACCCGTTGATTTGCACGGTTCCCATTTGTTGCCGGTGTATTCGACGATCACGGGGTATTTGCGCCCGGGTTGCCAGTCTGTGGGCAGATATAGCGCGTGGTGTACGTCGGTTCCTCTGTACTCCGGCGCAGTTTGACGCACACGCCTGCCCGGACCAGGTGCTTCATCCGTCATGGTTGGTGTAATGAGATCTGATGGCATAGTCGCACATCCCCATCATTTTGACTGTTCCAACTGTCTCTTCAGCTCTTCCCATTTCTTCGGTTCCCATGCGCGTGCTCTGCGCTGAGCCTCGGCGATTTGATCTGCTGTCATCTTTTCGGCAAGTTTGTCGCGAGTCTCTTCGGCATCTTTGTGCCCTTTGGTAGCGGCGAGATCGAGAAAGGTGTGTGCGACAATATAATCCTGGGGAACACCTTCGCCTTTGCCGTACATCGCGGCGAGGTTGTATTGCGCCTGTGCGAAACCCTGTTCGGCGGATTGGCGGTACCATTCAAGAGCTTCAGAGAAATCCTGGGAAACCCCCTTGGCATCGTGATATATTACGCCGAGGTTGTATTGCGCCTGTGCAAAACCCTGTTCGGCAGATTGGCGGTACCATTCAGCGGCTTTGACAAGATCCTGAGTAACGCCCTCGCCATTGTAGTACATCGAACCGAGGTTGTATTGCGCATGGATGTTGCCCTGCTCAGCCGCACGGCGATACCATTTGAAGGCTTCAGAGCAATTCTGGGGAACCCCGTTGCCATTGTAGTACATTAAACCGAGGTTGAATTGGGCATTGGCGAAATTCTGTTTAGCAGCACGCCGAAACCACTCAAGGGCTTTAGTGTAATCCTGGGTAACGCCTTCCCCATTGGCATACATCGCGGCGAGGTTGGATAGCCCCTTAGGATTACCCTGTTCAGCCGCGCGCCGAAACC
Organism: Candidatus Latescibacterota bacterium; assembly: GCA_022822565.1. GTDB lineage: Bacteria > Latescibacterota > UBA2968 > UBA2968 > UBA2968 > VXRD01. Next base: position 7,923 of record JAJEAX010000194.1, on the reverse strand, counting down.
ACTTGAGGGCTTCAGTGTAATCCTGGGTGACGCCTTCCCCATTGGCGTACATCCAGCCGAGGTCGGATTGTGCAAGGGCATAACCTTGTTCAGCGGCGTGTCGGTACCATTCAGCGGCTTGAGCAAAATCTTGGGTAACGCCCTTGCCATTGTAATACATTTGGGCAAGGCTATGTTGCGCCTCAGCGATTCTCTGTTCAGCGGCGCGGCGATACCATTCAGCGGCTTGAGCAAAATCTCGAAGAACCACCTTGTTATAGTACATATTGCCGAGGTTGAATTGTGCAGAGGCATAACCTTGTTCAGCGGCGCGGCGATACCATTCAATGGCTTCAGAAAAGTCCTGAGAAACCCCTTCCCCATTGGCGTACATCCAGCCGAGATTGTGTTGCGCCTTGGCATAACCCTGTTCAGCGGCGCGGCGATACCATTCAATGGCTTCAGTGTAATCCTGGGTAACGCCTTTGCCTTCGGAGTACATATAGCCGAGGTCAGATTGTGCGGAGGCGTAACCCTGTTCAGCCGCGCGACGGAACCATTCAATGGCTTCAGTATAATCCTGGGTAACGCCCTTGCCGTTATAGTACATCACACCGAGGTTGTATTGTGCTTTGGCATCACCTTGCTCAGCGGTGCGGCGCAATTCGGCAATTTCATTGTTTTCTGCTTCTGGGGTTAGAATTACGAAGGCGGCGACAACCACCATGCCAAAGATGAGCGCGTACAGCGCACGATCATGTGCTGTCAAGGACATTTCTGATCTCCTGTGTTCAGGATTCCAAATTGTCGAGCCATTGTGATACAACCTGACTGCCTTTTTGTATTTCAGAGATGGCTTCGTGGTCGGGTTGTTCTTTTTCGTCGATCAGGCCTTTTCGCCGGAAGCGATTTCGGAGATAACCGCCGCAAAGATGCGCGCCTATTGCGCCGGGGTTTTTCAGGAGTCCGTAGAGGGCTTCGGCATACCATTCCCCATCCACGAGATGATATTCCCCATCCAGATATTTTCCGCTGTCATCCGCGATGGTTTCCCGGGGGCGGGATCCATCTGCCCATAGAACTGGTTTTCCCGTGGCTGCGTGCCATTCGCGCATGTGTGTGACCGGGTCTCCGAAGTCCTGAAAGCTGAGTACGTCAACGTACGGGTCGGCAGCCTGCACAATTTCCATTGGGAGGGCTGCGAGTGCTTCGTATCGGTCTCCGAGGATTAAGTGATGGGGGTCATAACGGCGAATGGCGTCGTGGGTGATTTTGTAGTATCGCTGTGCCATGTTGAAGAGTTCAGTCCGGCCCGCTTGCGATTCCAGGCGCGCGGGATCAAACATGGGGCCGCGCCATGCTGTGTGTGGGGTTCGGACGTGAACCCAGGTTGGACAGTCCGAGTAAAAATAGCCGATTAAGTTCGGTTCATCCCGCAGTCGCGCGCATTCGGATCTGGCGACATAATCGCACCAGTCCTCGAAGTCTTTGCTGAAGATGTCGGGATTTCTGTGCCAGGCGTTCCATTGATGTGTTTCTATGAAGGGTAACAGGTGACAGTAGGGCATGGATAGCGCGCGATATTCTTCCAGGGTGAAGCTCGGACTGTGCGCGTGTTTTAAGATGGTTACGTCCTGTACCCAGCCGACGGTGTTGAATCCCCATGCTTTCAGGTCGGGTGATACGGATTCACAGATCCATTTGATGCTGTTGTTGTCGTATTTCTGTTTCCAGCGGGGCAAGTTTTCTGGATATAGCAGTGGGGAGGCGTCGATGTGATTTAGTCCGACTGAGAAGAAGGGCTGTCGCTCTGGTGTGAGTAAGATCCAACGTTCGCCGAGTTTTCCGAGGGTGAAGAATCCCTCGGGGGATGTTTGCGTTGTTTCGACTGTTTCGAGTACGGTATTCATTGAGGCTCCCTGGTCGTTGTTAAACTTTGACTTTGTATTTGAGGTCGTTGGCTTCATCGCCCGTTATGCCCCGAAATCCCCAGCAATGTGGTGCTTGTTCTTTTATGGTGATTTCGATGTCTATGGGGGAAATAGATAATTGGCTTTCAATTTCTTTGAATAGCGTTTTGATCAGGTTTTTTTGGGTTTCCATCTGGCGACCAGCCATCATGTTGATTTCTATGACGGTGTATGCATCTGTGCGCCCGCCGGGGTAGTAAAAGTCCGCTTTGTCCATGGGTACAAAGCGGTGCGCCCGCTTGTCCTCTGGCATACCGAGGGCGGATTGCATACACCCGTGGATCACATCGGATAATTTTGCTTTTATGGGATTTAATTTTTCTTTGATTCCATATACGACGATCATGATTTTTCCTTATGAGGCCGACTACCCCATCCTCAGGTTGCGGTCTTCGAGGGGCAGGTCTATGCGGATGTTGCCGCGGCGATGCGATTCTCTTATGGCGATGCCGATTTCAAGGGCTTCGCGGCCAAATTCGCCGGGGCAAATGTCTTCGCGGCCCTGTTCAATAGAGCGACAGACGCCTTCGATGGCGTCAACCATTGAGCTTCTGGGGTGCCAGGGTCCCGGGAGGTGTGTCTGGGTGGGCGCACCAGTTTCGGGATGTGGGGTCCATATCTCGAATTGGGCATGGGCGTTGCGGGAGATGATGCGGCCGGTTTCGCCGATGAATTCCAGGGACCAGGCAAAAGGCCTGGTTTCAGAGCGGGAGTTTAAGATGGTGCGGATGCCGTTTTCATAGACGATGATTCCCGAGCCGGGGATGTCGGCGTTGGATTGTGCCTGTTTGTCTGTGTCGATGAGACCGAAGACCCATTGGGCTGGTGCATCAGCAAAGAGGCGGAGTAGAGTCAGGGTGTGGCTTTGTATATTGGAAAGGCTGGATGGGCTGTGGCAGATCATTGTTTTTAAGGGTCCAATGGTGCCGTCGGCAATGAGTTGGCGGGCGTTTGTGTAGTAGCTATACCAGTTGAGATGGCAGGCCATTGAGAGAATGACGTTGTTTTTGGCGCAGGCGTTGATCATGGCATCGGCTTCGGCCAATGTGCGGCACATTGGTTTGGTGGCGAAAATGGCTTTGACTCCCAGTTCGGCCAAATTGACCGTGATTTCAGCGCGAGGTTCGGGGCGGGTGGTCAGGCAGACCACGTCGATTTGTTCTTTTTCGACCATCTCCCGGTAATCGGTGTAGAGAGCTGAAACGCCCCAGCGCTGTTTGAAGTCCTCGAGTTTAATGGGGTCATCATCAGCGGCGGCAACGAGATTGATCCCCCGGGCTTCAATCATTGCAGGCGCGTGCGCCCAGGGCCATGGGTAATGGGGCATGCCGATGTGTTCGTCGTCAATGGTGCTGCCCATTCTGCCGCATCCTATAACAGCACCCCGATAGGTATTTTGGGGCGCAGTATCTCGCACGGTCTGAAAGGCTTTACCTTTGGGTTCGGCCATTGGGTTCTCCTCTGGAAGCTGTTAAGCGCTCTTTTGTACAATAAGCAACTCGCGGTGTTCGTTGGTTTCAATGCCTCGCTGAGTAGTGTATTTTTCAAGGATCTGGTTAACGCATTGCCAGTGTTTTTCGATTTCAAATTTTTCGGGCAACGGGACGGTGTGTAGCCACAAGAGAAGTGATTCAACATCACAGAACCAATACGCGACGTCATATTCCATGAGCGCAATAATGCGATTGCCGCGTTGCCGGAAAGTTTTGGCGAGTTCTTTAGCAGACGACCACCAATCTTCGCCGAAACTATTGCTTGTCCAACCGAACGCTGCCAGGATATTGGACGTATTGCGATGTCCTACCCCCTGCGTGATAAAATATCCTCCCGTGCGTAGAACACGCAAAATTTCATCTACATTGACAACAGAATGTCGATTCAAAACAATATCAAAATTTGAGTCGGGTAATTGCAGAGCATCAGCACTCATGACATTGAAAGAGACGTTGTTTATCTGCATTTTAGATTGATTCTCATGAGCTGTTTGAATCATTTCGTCGCTGATGTCGATACCAATGCCCCTGCCGAAGTTCGGTGATAGAGTGAGAAACTTTTCACCACCACCCGTCCCTATGTCAAGGACGCGAGATGATGAGGTGAGGTAGTTGCGAACCAGAGTCATATAATCCCAGGGTACGGGATCCCGTCCATCTCTTACGGCGGAGAAATCCCACCCCTGAATTTCACCAATAGACGCTGCGATTTGTTTTAGCTCTTTAAGCGTCATTACGTTGCTCATATTTGATCAGCAGTAGTAATCTCAGCTTTTAATTCATCCACGGATTGGCTTCCTTCTCGCAGTGGAATGCCCCGTTTGAGAAAGCGTTGTCTCAGTTCTTCTCGATGGAGACCGAGAAGTTCTGCTGCTTTGCCGAGGTTAATATCACGATCGAGATAAGCACCAATCACAAGTTTTTCAAGGCGTACAGGGTTTGATTGGTGGAAATGATGGAGTACATCATCTATCAAATCGGGATCCGTTTCGCTCATTTTTTCGAGTTGCTTAATTTGCCAGGAAGCCATTTTTCTATTCCTGATGTAAAGAGGGATGAACAACGGAAATTTCTGGATCAGTTTGTCTATTCAAATATGGGCAAGGTTAGAATGAATTGCAAGTCCAGATGGGAAAGATGATGTTCTGAAGTTCAGTGCTGGTTGACTTTACAAACTTTCACGACACATAGTATGCAAACAAAAGCCCCCAGCGCATCTTCGGCCAGGGGCTTTTTTATATTCTGAGGTCGAGCTACTGCATCCGCCAAACGTGCGGCGCGATCACTCTGGTTACTTGTTTTCTATGGCACGATCAAGGCGATCCTCTAAGCGACCAAGACGGTTGTTTGTATCGTCAAGACGTTCCTCAATACGCGCCACGCGCTCACTTATACCATCAAGGCGCGTATCTAAAGCCTTAAGGTTTTCCTTCAGGTCGTCAAAGTTTTCCTTCAGGCCATCAAAGTGCTTGTCGGTGTTGGCATTAACGCGATCTATCCCTGCAAAATAAGCAGCGATGATAAGCGCAACTATGCTAAATAGGGGTAGCCAATCCTTACCAAACTGTTTCAACCTGTCAGACAGTTTGGTTTGCGCCTTGTCAACCGTGTTGGCTTGTGTTTCTACTTGTGCCATGATCAATCCCTTTCTTCCGTGTCTTTTCCAAATTTAACAAGTAATGCACCGGCTGTCAATCAAACCCTTAGTTTCCCAATCTGTAGTTGCGATTCAGGCATAAATCGCTTTGGCTCAACAGTGACAATTCTGAAGTTCGGTGCTGGTTGACTTTGGTAAAATGGGGTTGTATTTTCGGGTGGGTTTATATGTTAGACCGGTGTATGGGAGAGAATTATGAAGATTACGGATGTTAAATATCATCGTTTGCGCTATCCTGTGACCGAGAAGTTCGGAAATTCTTTTACGTGGATTACGGAGCGGTCATCTATCCTATTGGAGATTTCTACCGATGCGGGTATTACGGGATGGGGACAGGGGGCAGGGTCGCTGGGTGAGTCGGATATTCAGCGGCATGTGATTGGGAAGGATCCATTCGATTATGAAGTGATCTGGAACGCGCTGAACAATTCGGGGAATCTGAAGAATGTGGGCGCGACCAGCGGTGTGGATATTGCGTTGTGGGATATTATGGGTAAGGTGCTTGATGTGCCGGTTTATCGCCTTCTGGGGGGCGCATTTCGGGACCGTATCCCGTGCTATGCCAGCGGGTTGTTCAGAAAAGACAGGCCGGATAATACACAGGCATTGATGGATGAGGCCAGGGGATATGTGGATCGGGGTTTTCCCGCGATGAAGATGAAGGTTGGGTTGGGGAAGGCTTATGATGAAAAGAATGTGGCTGCTGTGCGGAAGGCGATTGGCGATGATATTCTTTTGTGTGTGGATGCGAATCTCGCCTATGATGTGGGTACGGCGATTGAGGTGGGGCGCAGGATGGAAGCGTACGATCTGTTCTGGTATGAAGAACCGATTTCGAGGGATGATGTGGCCGGGTATGTGGAGATTAAAAGGGCGCTCGGGATGCGGATTGCGGGATGCGAAGGTTTGCAGGGGCGCTGGGCATTTCGGGAGTTTATTCAGCGACGGGCGGTGGATATTGTGCAGCCGGATATTGCGATTGTCGGCGGGTTTACAGAGGCGAGAAAGGTTGTGGCGATGGCGAGTGCCAATTATATCCCGGTTATGCCGCATATGTGGGGGGCAGTCGTTGGTCTTGCCGCTACCCTGCACTGGCAGGCGTCGATGCCAGATGCGTCCGGTTCTGTGAATCCAGTCCCTTCTTTTTTTGAATGCGATATGACGGAGAATGGGCTTCGAACAGCGTTGTCTAAAGAGCCTGTTTTGCCCGTGGATGGTTTTCTCGCGGTTCCCCAGGGTCCCGGGCTGGGGATTGAGATTGACCGGGATGTTCTCGAGAGATATTCTGTTTGACGCGGTGTCTTTTCAAAGGAGCGATGCGATGGACGAGATGCTGAGATGTTTTGCGGAGAACGGGTATGCCGTGGTGGAGGGGACGGCCCCCGTGCCCCCGTATAGAGTCATTACGGGGCAGGCTCCTGTCATCGCGGCAGGATTAAAGCATGTCCCGTAGGTTTGTAATACGGGGCCGCGATCCAGGAGGTTTTTGCTGACTGCTAATTGGTATTTAAAGATAAAATCCGAAAAGAGACGCGGAGCCTGAAGGCTTTTTGGCTGAGAGTCTTTGTTTGCTCTGAGGTTTGATGCTCAATGGTCTGGTGCTTTGCCGGACGTTATGAGCGTCACCCCTCAAGAGGATGGCTTTTACAGATGCCATGGTCTGGGCTATGCTCCGTCACCGAAGCAGTCGCACTTGCTCCCCTGTCTCCTTTCGGATTGATGATTATTGTTCGTCTTGAAAGGCTACGATGGCTTCAAAAGATGCTGTTCGTAGCTTTCTGTTTAACTCCCGAAAAGCTAACCGCACACTTTCCAGGTCCTGGACGCTGTCGGGATATGACAATTCGTTGGGTTCTACAATGTCGCGGTCTTCTTTGTAGATTACCCGCTGGTATGCCGCATCCACGACTTGCGTGTGTAGCTCGCCGATTTGCACATTCAAGCCTTTTCGCAATTCCAGCGCCTCGTTGAGATTGATGGTGTCGCCATCGTGTTCCATCTGGTGCTGAAAATTGGTTTGCTGAATGGCACTGTTGAGCTTGCGCCGTTTGTATTCCAGCGCTTTGATCTGGTCACGCACTCCAGAGATGTCGAACCCGGAATTGGGGCGATATTGGCCCTCTTCATCGCGATTGAAAAATGATCGATTGCGATTTTGCCTGGTTTCTGGCAGGCAATCTTTCAGGGTTTTGATCCTGGCATCGTATTCGGCCCTGAGTTCCAGAGCTTCATAGAGGTAGAGTTTGTTGTTTTCGTCTGGCATGTTTTCCTTCTCCTTTCTCCTCCCGTCATTTATGCATTTGTGCATTGTTTCGGTGCGGTATCGACTCTGACAAAGCTAAAGAGATGAAAGATTCAGAGAATGTGAAATTTTTTTAGGGAACAGGATATGAAACAACTCAATGTTGTGTTTATCGATTGTCACGATCTGGGCGATTGGCTCGGTTGTTATGACCGGCCCGATGTATCAACGCCAAATCTGGATCGGTTGGCTTCTCAGGGTGCCCGGTTTACGCAATTTATCGCGACGGCACCTATATGTATTCCCAGTCGCGTTGGCTTGTATTGCAGCCAGATGCCGCACATGATCGGTGTGTGGGGACAATTTCCCTATGCGGATGATGCGGTGTGCATGGCGCGTTATTTTCAGGATGCGGGCTATGAGATGGTGTTGAGCAACCGGTTGATGATTTTGAATGATCCATCCTGGGCGGGTTTTTCGCGTGTGCTGGCGGGGGAGGCTGGCGTGGAAGTGTTGGCTGAACGTTTTTTGCGAGAAGAAGTCCCGTCTATCAAGCGTCCCTTTTTTTTGCAGGTCTCTTTC
>JAJEAX010000406.1 GCA_022822565.1 Candidatus Latescibacterota bacterium | reverse complement strand
CCGCTGTCCCGTGCGATCAGAAGATTTCGATTGGCGCACGCCCGTGCCGGGGTGGACGCCTGAAACAGAATGGAGAGGTGTGATCGCATTTTCCGAATTGCCACAAGTGCATAATCCCGCTTCTGGCTCTTTGCAGAATTGTAATGTCTCGCCAGATGTGGTTGCGATTGATAGCGGTCTTAAAATGGACGATTTCCCATTGTTTTTGGGGTGGGGTACGCACAATTATCGCGCACAGCGGATTGTGAACTGGCTGCGCACGCATCAAAATATCGCGGTTGGTGATATGCAGATTTTGCTGCGGGATGAGTATCTCGTTGACGCAGAAGAATATAAGGGACTGATTTTTCGCGCGTATAACCGCGCCTGGCCCGTGCTATACGACCCCAACTGGGAGGTCGGCAAGGCTGTTCACATTCTCAGGGCATGGGATAATCGGGCGAGTTTAGAGAGCGTTGGCACGCTTTTGTTTTCGATTTGGAAGGCCCGATTCGATTCGTCGTTCGCACAGGTTCCGCAAAAGCGAGATATTTTGGTTCGAGAAAAGGTCGCACTGGAGGCATTGCAACAAGCGGTCGCTTATGTTATCGCGACTTATGGACAGTTGGATGTGCTCTGGGGCCAAGTGCATTATTTGAGGCGGGGAGATCGTACTTTCCCGATGAGCGGTGCGCCTTCTGGCACGGAGGCTTTGCGTCAGACGCTGACCCGAATAGAAGCAGATGGCACAATGGTTATCGAAGGTGGATCGGCTTTTGGGATGGTGGTTTCGCTGATGCAGCCAGTGCAGTCGTGGAGTGCGCTGGCTTATGGGAATAGCGAAGATCCCGAGTCCCCCCATTATGACGATCAGGCCGATTTACAACATCGCAATACATTTAAGAAGACGGTTTTTACAACTGGTGATTTGCAACCTGTTCTGACTGGTCTTACAACGGTTCCTTACGACCCCGAAGAAGCAGAGCGACAATCGCTCAAGGCTCTCTGGCGCAAGCAGTTGCAAACAGGTATGGTCACACCCGATTCCACAAAGACTGAGTCAGAATCCTCAAGCGACGATTAAAAATACCCCGTATTTCGAGGGTGTTTTTGAGACACTTTATCAGGAGGTGTTAATGCGTTCTTGTATATTGATTTTCACGCTGATAGCAGTTGTAATTTCCGATCATGTGTATGCACAGGGCACAGTGCAACAGATGGTAGGCGATCTCGTCTATGTGGAAGGGCTTTTGGCTGATCTGGATGGCAAATTGCGGGTGGTGGGCGATGACGGTGCGGTTTTGCAGGTGATCAAGGTGTTGTCCAATGTGGTGGTTGCGCGCGTGGTTGAGGAGAATGGTTCGCCAGTAAAATCCGGCAATCAGATTCAGGCGGATGATAGCACGCTTGCGGGTTCACCGCGCAGGGTGGTACATGCGACGCGGGTTGTTGCGGCACCGCGCATTGACGGACGGTTGGACGATGCAGCTTGGCAACAGGCACAGGCCGCGGAGGGATTTGTTCAGCGCGATCCGAAATACTGGATGCCGGTAACTGAGCGGACGGTTGTGAAAATTATTTATGACAATGAGAAAATTTATTTTGGTTTTGAATGTTATGACAAAAATCCCGGTCTCATTGTGACCAATAATATGCGCCGAGATTCTCAGCTTTCCGGCGATGACAATATCCAGTTGTTGCTCGATCCGTTTAATGACAAACAGAATGGGGTTTTCTTTTTTCTCAATGCGCTCGGCGCGCGGACAGATATGCTTTTGTCAAATGAAGGGCGAACGACGAATGAAGATTGGGACTGTATCTGGGAGGCGCGGTGTGTGCGTCACGAGAGGGGCTGGACTGCCGAAATAGCGATTCCGTTTAATCAACTCCGTTTCAATCCGTCTGATGAGATGGAATGGGGTATTAATATGGGGCGTTATATCGGTCATAAGAACGAAGAGACCGCGTTTATTGTCGGGCGGCACACGCCTTCGCCCCGGCGGCGGTATCAGATGACAGATATGGGTGTGTTGCGTGGATTAAAGGCTGTCGAGAGAAAGCGGCTTTTTCAGGTCAAGCCTTATGTATTGCCGGGAACTTCGCGCAATTTTACAGGCGATGAGGGCGAAAATCGCACGTTTGAAGCGGGGGCAGATATGCGCTATGGCCTGACGCCCAATCTCGCGCTGGATGTGTCTTATAATACGGATTTTGCCCAGGTCGAAGCCGATCAAGAGCAGGTGAATTTGACGCAGTTTTCTCAGTTTTTTCCCGAGAAGCGCGAGTTTTTTCTGGAGGGGGCACAGCTATTTGATTTTGGCGAGGCAGCGTCAACTCGTGGAGGCGATGTACGACCGCCAACGCTACTGTTTTACAGCAGAAAAATCGGTCTGGATGGTGGGCAGCCCGTACCGATTCTCGCAGGAGGCAAATTGGCTGGTAAAGCCGGGCGCACCAGCATTGGTGCGCTAAATGTTCTGACGGATTCTGAGACGTTGGACACCCAGACCTTGCCGCGCCGGAACTTTTCCGTGCTTCGGATCAAACGCGATGTGCTCGCGCGGTCCAATGTGGGGTTTATATGGGTGAATAAACAAAGCGAAGTGTCCGAAGGTGGGTGGGGCGACTACAATCGCGCAGGGGGGCTGGATTTCAGTTTTTCGCCTTCAACTGCGGTCAATGTACAGGCGTTTTACGCGCGTACCTGGGATAAGGACTCAGAAGAAGTGGACGATGCGCGATATCTTCGCTTTTCGTATAGCGGAACCAAATACTCGGGTTCGGCAACTGTTCTGGATGTGGAAGATGATTTTGAGCCGGAGGCGGGGTTTGTCAACCGTCGGCGTGGCATTCGGGGATTTCGGCGCTACAATGTCAATCTATCCTACTTGCCGCGTCCCAGGGTAGCCAATATCCGCAATTTGAGGTTCACGCCCGATATCCAGGTGATTGAAGACGACGAAGGCGAAGTGCCGTTCCAGCGGTTCAGACTTGACGGTGTGCTCGCGCTTCAGACAGCTGACCGATTTTTGGTGCGTGTGGAGAGGACCCGCGATGTCGTTACGCGGCCTTTTAGACCGTCGCGCAAGCGGCCCGATGTCGCCATTCCACCGCGCGAATACACTTTTACATCGTTCAGGCTGGGGCCGGATACGGCGAGTTATCGCAAATTGCAGTTGGATTTTGATTTTCTGGTGGGGACCTATTATACGGGACATCTGTATCGGGTGACGGCAGAGAATGCCTATCGTCCCAATGGCAGATTTGGTATTGAACTGATTTACGATGGCAATTGGATTCGCTTGCCAGAGGCCAATCTCAATATCCAGGCATTGAGCACGCGGTTGATTTACTCGTTTACAACCGATTTCTTTTTTAAAGTTTTCGCACAGTGGAATAGTGACAGCGAATCCGTAGGCGCAAACTTTTTGCTCAATTACCGTTTTCGCCCGGGCAGCGATATTTTCTTTGTCTATGATCACGGGTTTGGAACCGCTGGCGACTTGCACCAGGCCGGCCGCGCGCTACTGCTCAAGGTGTCGTATTTGATTGGGTTGTGATATAGGCTCTAATTAAAAAAGAGAGGTGCGGCAATGTACAACCTATTATGCGTTCTGATTCTATCAATGGTGATAGGACCTCCCGATTCGATAAAGGCAGTTGATGATTCGGAAACGTTGGATCGCGTGAGAATCGGTGACAAGTGGGGGTTTGCCGACTCGACAGGTAAGATGGTTATTGATCCGATATTTGACTATGCCCAGTCTTTTTTAAAAGGGTTGGCTATGGTGCAAAACGAGGGGTCTTGGAGATATATCGACAAAAACGGACAGTATATCAAGGATACAGGTGGCAGTGGCAGGAATACGATGAACGGTTTGCCACCACCGCCATCGGGTGTAGTTGAGCAACGACCAGAACTCGTGCATTCCGTATCACCCGTCTATCCCAAAGATGCCTGGAAAGCCAGACTGACTGGAAAAGTGATTTTGAGATTTTTGGTTGAGACGGACGGTCGAGTGAGCAATGTGACGGTGCTTAGAGGTCGAGAAGTTTTCCGGCAGGCAGCGATTAATGCTCTTATGCGATTCCGGTTTAAACCAGCACAAATAGACGGTGAACCGATTTCCGTCTGGATGACGCAGGCGATTTCATTCAATTTGAAATGAGGTGGCGACTTCAAGAGGAAGGCTCCACGCCTATGTTATGATGCAGTCTCGAAGTTGTTTAACTTCATTTTGATTACAAACTATCGATCCAAATGTCCGAAATCCACTCGCGACGCCCACTCTGGCTCCAAACTCGAAACTTTCAATCGTTTTGAATAAGTTTTGAAGACTCATGGATCATCCCTTCTTTCTGTCCAGATCTCCCAATCATCAAATTGCAATGCCTTCGGAATATTTTTTTTCTAAAAATACTCCCATCCTCACTCCATTTGCTCAAAACAATCCGTTCAATTGCACCATCTTCATCAATAAAAAAACAGTCAAGGGGAGACCTCGCTCCCGCGGTCCAATAGGTCAGACCTCTCGACTGTGCGATAATTTTACGAATCAGATTGCAGATTGTGGAGCTTCTCATATTCTGTTTTATGGTTTGATAAGACTGGCAACGATAGAGCCGACCGCGAGCAGGATAATCGCCCACAGCTTGCGATCAATGGACAGATAGAGTTTTTCCATAACTTCAAGGCGTTTTT
>JAJEAX010000059.1 GCA_022822565.1 Candidatus Latescibacterota bacterium | reverse complement strand
TTCGCTTTGTTGGGCCAATGCCTGTGCCCAGTACAGTGCGAGGTAAAAATGGCTTCCGCGGTTGTCCAATTCGTGTACTACGCGCGAGGGCGATTTTCTGTTGTTTAAGAATACGCGGGTTGCCTCGTTTAGTGTTTCAGCCAGGATGCTGGCTGTTTTGTTGTTTGTTTTATGTCCCAGATCTTCGAGGGATGCGGCGAGGGCCAAAAATTCTCCCAGTGAATCCCACCTCAAATGCCCTTCTTCTACAAATTGCTGAACGTGCTTGGGGGCAGAGCCTCCGGCACCGGTTTCAAAGAGGCTTCCGCCTGCCAGAAGGGGTACAATTGAAAGCATTTTTGCACTGGTTCCCAGTTCGAGTATTGGGAACAAATCTGTGAGGTAGTCTCGCAATACATTGCCGGTGACAGAGATGGTGTCTTTTCCCTCTTTGGCGCGTTGCAGGGTTGCGCGCATGGCTTTTGTTGGGGATAGGATTTGGATATCTAAACCGCTTGTGTCACAGTCTTTCAAGTAGGTATTGACTTTGTCGATTAAGTTTCTGTCGTGTGCCCTGTTTTCGTCCAGCCAGAATATGGCCGCTGATCCGGTTATTCGCGCGCGGTTGACGGCGAGGTTGACCCAGTCCCGTATCGGCAGGTCTCTGGTTTGACACGCGCGCCAGATGTCCCCTTTTTCTACTTCGTGATCGAGCAAGACCTGTCCCGAAGTATCGACGACGCGAACGCGGCCGTTTGCAGGTATTTGGTATGTTTTGTCGTGCGATCCGTATTCTTCTGCTTTTTGTGCCATTAATCCCACGTTGGATACATTGCCCATTGTGGTGATATCGAATGTTCCGTGTTCTTTGTGAAAGTCAACGATTTCGCGATAGATGCGCGCATAAGAGCGGTCGGGGATGGTGAAAATGGTGTCGCGGAGTTCGCCGTCGGGTCCCCACATTTGTCCGGATTCGCGGATTGCAGCGGGCATGGATGCGTCGATGATTACATCGCTGGGTACGTGTAGATTTGTGATGCCGCGGTCTGAGTTGACCATGGCGAGGTCCGGGCGATGGGTATAACAGGCTTCGATGTCTGCTTCGATGTCTGCGCGTTGCGTTTCTGGCAGGCGCGCAATTTTTGTATAGACTTCTCCAATGCCGTTGTTTGGGTCGATGCCGAGTTCATTAAATATAGCTGCGTGTTTTTCAAATACGTCTTTGTAATAGACAGACACCGCGTGTCCGAAGAGGATCGGGTCTGATACTTTCATCATGGTGGCTTTGAGGTGGAGTGAGAATAAAATACCCTCGTTTTTTGCTTTTTCGAGTTGGGTTTCGTAAAATGCGCGCAATGCGCGACAGTTCATGACCATTGCATCGACGACTTCGCCAGCCTGGACGGGTATGTCGTCTTTGAGGACAGTGGTGTTTCCATCGGTATCCACAAATTCGATTTTGAGAGTGCCATCGTCTGTTGATACGACAGATTGTTCGCTGCCGTAGAAGTCTTCACCACACATGTATGCCACATCCGATTGGGATTCTGAGGTCCATTCGCCCATGGGGTGCGGGTTGTTTTTGGCGTATTCTTTTACGGCGGATGCCACCCTGCGATCCGAGTTGCCCTCTCGCAAGACGGGGTTTACGGCGCTTCCGAGAATTTTTGCATATCGGTCTTGAATTTCTCGCTCTGCTTCGGTTTGTGGTTCTTCTGGATAGTCCGGGATATCATATCCTTTTTCCTGTAATTCGCGGATTGCTGCAGTCAACTGGGGTATAGAGGCGCTGATGTTGGGCAGTTTGATGATGTTGGCTTCGGGTGTTTTTGCCAGTTCTCCCAGTTCCATCAGTGCATCGGATTGTTTCTGGCTTTCTGTCAGATTTTCCGGAAAATTCGCTATGATTCTGCCGGCGAGAGAAATATCCTGTATTGTTATTTCAATGCCGGCGGGTTCTGTGAAGGTTTTGATGATTGGAAGCAGAGAGCACGTTGCCAATGCAGGTGCTTCATCGGTTTTTGTATAGACGATTGAGGCCATGATATTCCCTGAGTTTTTGTTGTGGCGGATTTTGAAGTGCGTATTATACGAGCATGGGAAGGCGTACGTCAAGTAGATATTTGCAGAAAATCGGGAACGCGAGGGAAGTGTGATCCGCAGATGAACGCAGATGAACGCAGATGAACGTAGATGAAAAAGAGGGGCTATGCAGTAGGGGCGAGGCATGCCTCGCCTGTCATCGCGGCATGATCCCCGTATAAAAACACTACGGGGCATGCTTGAGCCGCGATCCAGGAAATTTTTACAAATCGGATTAACAATATCAACGTAGCCCGCTAATTATAAGGAGATAGATTATGAATATGCGATGGATTATTGGTTTATTATTCATCGGATGTATTACAGTGCAACAGGTTTGGGCGGAGACGGCATTGGGGTTGCCGGTTGAGGGTGTGCAGACGATTGTTTTGTGCAATGAGGTGGGGAAGAATCAGATTCGGTTTGTGAGTTCGGCACCGCTGGAGGAGATCCACGGTACAGCGTCGGGGATTTCGGGTGCGTTGAAGCTGGATCCGGCAAATGTGGAGGGTATGACTGGGAAAATTGAGGTGCAGGTTGCGAGTATGGAGACGGGTATTGAGAAGCGCGATGAGCATTTGCACAGCGCGGATTGGTTGGATGAAAAACAGTTTCCGGTGATTGGGTTTGATATTGTGGGGTTGAAGGATGTGTCTGTGGAGGCAGGGGAAGATAGGGCTGTGATTAAGGGTTTGGCTATGGGGACGTTTTCACTGCACGGCGTGGATCAGGAGATGGTGATTCCTTTTGAGGCGACGTATTTGCTGGCGTCAGAGCAGACAAAGAAGCGCGCGTTAGGGGATTTTTTTGTGGTGAAAGGCGAGTTTGAGATTGCGTTAAAGGATTTTGATATTTCGGGCGCACGCGGGTTGGTGGGCAACCGCGTTGGAGAGAAGATCGATTTGAAGACAAATTTTTTTGGTTCTACGATGAGAAGTGAGAAGCAACCGTAGGGGCGAGGCATGCCTCGCCCGTCATCGCGGTCCCGTATAAAAGCATTACGGGACAGGCTATGATGTTGAGCCGCGATCCAGTGTTTGCGAACTGTGGATGGGAAAACTTGATAACCCATTCACAATTTTTTTATAAAAATGCACTAATCCTGAAAAAAATGAAAAAATAAGAGATATGCGAAAGAAATTAGATATATGAGCAATCTTTTTGAATTGCTATTACAGCCGCAATGGTGTTATCATAAAAGAGCCGCTGACAAGACTCGGCTAAGTCAACTGTCAGCGGCAGCAAATATCTCAAGCTGATAACTTGAGAAGGTTAGACTAAGGTAGCGACCTGAAGAGCGATTGTCAATACATAGTAAAAGAACATAATGTTCAATCGAAAAGTGAAAAGTGAACAATATGTTCATCTCTTAATTCGATATTCAGTCTGACTTTTATTCTAAAACAATCTCTATATGAAATAAAAATAATGATTTACAAAAATTATCATTTTAAAAATCCACATTGGTACACATTTTGCATATATCTGTTTAAGTAATGAAAAAACTGTGTTGCCATAAATCAATTATTTTTTTAATTAAGGAGACATACGTTTGCGAAAATATATGACAGTTCCTCCTCGTACCGATCATTCGCGTCCTGATCTGAACACGCAGAAAATTCTGATTATAGATCACGATCCCCGCGTTCTCTCGACCCTTGTAGGATTCTTGAATGATGAACCTTATGATGTGCTCACAGCGGAAAATGGAAAAGAAGGGCTTGAAATTTTAAGACGAGAGAAGATTGCAGTGGCTGTCGCTGAAATGTATATGGCAGGTCTCGATGGGGTCGTACTTTTGGAGCGCGTTGCAGCAGATAACATTCAGACAAATATCCTGATCATGGGGAGCTTTTTGTTCATGGCAGTAACGAAAGAAATAATCACAGCAGGTGCTGTGGGCGTACTGGATAAACCGATTGTGAAGGACAAATTTTTGGCAGAGGTCAAAAACTGTATCCTGCTGAATGAAGTGGGATACAGCGGGTCTCGGGTCCGTGAAACATCTCGTTTACTGCCCAGATCCTTTCAACGACCATTGAACGCTGGTCGAGAGAAGGTTTCACCAGAGGCACTGGAATCATTTTTGGAGGAGCGTTACAGAGATCCAGATCTGAATTTTGAAGACCTCACGCTCTATTTTGATATCTCGCTGTCGCGTGGTCACGCGCTGTTCAGAAAATATTTTGACAAGACTTACGGTGAAAAACTGAGGGAGGTCAGAATATCGCATGCA
This sequence comes from Candidatus Latescibacterota bacterium, assembly GCA_022822565.1. Classification (GTDB taxonomy): domain Bacteria; phylum Latescibacterota; class UBA2968; order UBA2968; family UBA2968; genus VXRD01. Next base: position 7,567 of record JAJEAX010000059.1, on the reverse strand, counting down.
GAGCATTTTTTGATGGGATCATCACTGTTTATACATGAAATTGCACGCCAGTGTGGATTTCGTTCACCAAGTCTTTTCTGTGTGACTTTCAAGAGGATACATGGGATTTCTCCTACCCAGTACCGCAAAAAAGTTAGACTGGGAGAGATTTAGTCGTTTTCGGAAGATGTTTGAGTTGAATGTTCATTTGTCTGAGCCAAATTCACTTTTAACAGCGGGCTGAATGAGTTATGGCACATAGTGAAAAGATTGTAAAGTTCAATGGCTATCCACAAAAAGAGGTGTCTTTGGAAAACACAGAGGCACAGGAAGCGCTCTCAACTTCGGGGATTGGCTTTCGCTTTGTACGCTATTTCTTGCTCACCATTTTGTGCGTTGTGGGAAGCATGATCGCGTTTATATGTCTTTTGGGCTGGCATCTGGGCATGGAAATTACAGTTGCAGGACAAGGTCGCTTGCAGCCTACCGCGCGTTATGAAGTGAAAGCGCAACGATCTGGCTTGATCCAAACGGTTCATGTGCAACACGGGCGAGAGATCAAACAGGGTGATTTGATGCTGACGTTGGATGATACCGATTTACGCACGGAATTGAAGCAACTTGAGCATGAACTGGCAATAAATCAGGGGCGGCGTGTGGCTCTGGTCGCAGAATTGCAACGCGAGCGGGCTGTCTTGGAAACAGAGATTGCGCGTGCTGAAGTGGAGTATGAGACCGCAAAGTTGCAATTGGAACAGGTGAGGCAAGAATATCAGATATACCGCAAATACGCGCCTTATCGTGAGGATGGGAGTGTGCGGCCACCTGTTGATACGTTGATTCCGATTCGGGTACACCAGACGCGGGTACAACGTGCAGAGGTAGAAATTGAGCGGGCAAAACGACGGCTGTTTGCTTTGGACAATCGCAAGCAGGAACTTGGAACACTGGAGCAGATGTATGAAAAATTACAGGTCAGCCATCGCCTTGTCAAAACGCGTTTGGAACAAATGAAGATATATGCGCCTGTTTCAGGAACTGTGTTGACGCGCGATTTGGATAAACGCGAAGGAGATCGCATTGAGGCAGGCGAGGCCGTGATTGAGTTGGCGGAATTGCACAGTTGGCAAGCTGAGGTACTGATTCAAGAAGTGGATATTCCCAAGGTGAAAGAGGGACATAAGGTGCGGATATATGTGAATGCTTTTCCACATATGGAATACAAAATTTTTGAGGGAAAGGTGACAGATGTGCCGAGAAAACCCGAACCCATCACACCTATGGGTGCCGGTCTCGTGCCGGGCGGTATGAGTACTGTTTATCCGGTGAAGATCAGCGTGATAGATCCGCATTTATCTGACGGAGAATGTCCGCTTGCTTATGGCATGGGTGTGGAAGCCAAAATCGTGACAGAGCGCGGTCCTATTGTTGACTTGCTGTGGAAGAAGTTTTTGAAAACCGTAGGCAAAATTGGGCGTCCGGAGATTTATCGGTTGGGAGAACGAACCCCTTGAAACTGTACAGACCGGGAACTGAATGATCCATGCGTCAGATACTCAAAATCATCAAAATGCTCCGACCGTACTGGCGGTTTATCTTTCAGTCCCTCCTCGTAGGCATCATGGTCATGTTCTTGCGAATTCCAGGACCGTACATTACTAAGATTCTGATCGATGATGTGTATCCTCACAAAGACTACACACTCCTGACCTTCATCCTGATTCTGGGTGCTGTGCTCTCGACGGGGTTGGGATTTACGGGACTATTAAGCACTTATTTTGGTCGTTATGTGGGTGTCAACATGGCACTGGATTTCAAATCTCGATTTTATTCTCATGTGCAATCGCTGGACTTCGGCTTTTTCGACAATCGGCAGACAGGCGAAATCCTATCTCGATTCAGAGATATGGATAGTTCTGTCAATAGCACCATAGGGATGGTGAATAGCTTGATCATGAATACTCTTCAGTTAGTCATCTTTCCCCCCATTTTGCTCTACATCAATTGGAAACTGGCTTTAATCAGCCTGGCGGTACTGCCTTTTGACACTGTATTGGTTATGGTATCAAAAAAATATCTCAGCAGGGTTTCTAAAAAAGTGACCGAAGCATCTGCCGAATTATCGGCCAAGTCCTACGAATCGCTTTCAGGGATTCGCACTGTGCAAGCGCTGGGACTGGAAGCCGCGTTTTATCACAAGCTCAGAGGCATTTTTCTCAATGTTTCAAAATTGCAAATCAGATCAACGCATTTAAGCGGGGGATTTGGGTTTGTAGGGTCGCTGGTGAAAACAGCGGGCACCCTGGCTTATGGCTGGTATGGCTGGACGCAAGTTCTAAACGGCAATCTTTCTCTGGGCAGTTATATGGCATTTACGGGTTATGTGGGGTATCTCTACGGTCCAATTGGCAATCTCATCGGCCTTGTAGGACAGGTTGAAATGGCATTGGTTCGCATCAATCGTTTTTTTGAAGTTTATGACTTGAGTCCCGAAATTCAGGATCGTCCCGATATGCCCGCCTTGCCTCAAGCGCGAGGAGAGGTCGGTTTTCACAATGTGAGCTTTTCGTATCAAGAAGATCAACCCGTTTTGCGCCACATCAGCCTGCACATCTCGGCGCAAGCCACCATTGCACTGGTTGGCAAGAGTGGGTCTGGCAAATCAACCCTTGCCAAATTGGTCCCGAGATTTTACGACCCGCAAGAGGGATATGTGTCTATTGATGGCTACGATATTCGGAACTATCGCTTAAAATCCATCCGGCAGCAGGTAGGATTTGCTATGCAGGGCAGCACCTTGTTTCAGGGTAGTATTTTAGACAATCTGACCTTTGGACACGACATACCTTTGCGAGATGTTCAGGCTGCGACACAGGCTGCGTACATTCACGACTTTATCGCGTCATTGCCCGAGGGTTATGAAACACAAGTGGGTGAACAAGGGGCACAGATGTCGGAAGGACAGAAACAGCGCGTTGCCCTATCGCGTGTGCTGTTGATGGACACACCCATTCTCATTCTGGATGAACCCACCGCCGCGCTGGATATGGAATCTGAATATCACATCCAGGAGGCATTGAAAACCGTGCGACAAGGAAGAACAACGATCATCATCGCACATAGGTTGTCAACCATTCAAAATGCAGATGAGATTGTGGTATTGGATGAGGGGCAGATCGTAGAGCGTGGAACGCACGAGTGGCTGACTATGCAAGATGGGGTTTATGCCCATTTATATGAAAAAACAGCAAGTATATGATATGAACTTAGTCTTCGGGGGCTGTAGTATTCACTTCTTTGAAAGGAGAAACAGATGAAAATCGTAAAGTTGCATAAACCTCAACGGATAGGCAATTTGGAAAGTGTTATTGCCTATTCCAGTGAGGAAGATGAAGAGAATCCCGATGCACTGGCAGATGCTGAGGCTGCTGCGAATCCTGACTCTATCTCGGCCCCCACAGATAGTACGGGTGTTCAGATAACAGATAGGGGGGTGGAAACGACCATCAGAGGAGAGAACTCGCGCACTACATTTAGATTAGAAAGTCCCGTTGGCAATAGAGAAGGGACGGGGGGAGATCCGGATAGTACACTCATCAGTATCTCGGGGGGTATGTTTGGTTTCAGCGCGACAATCGAGATAGCTATTCCTGTTAACCAAGACCCGCCTGCTCCCCCTTATATGGGACCGGGGCCGGTAGAGTATGATCAGTTTGGTAACCCACTATATCATTAATCTGGTAGAATATTGAAAAGCATAATTGTTCACGAGTTTTTGCCCAATCTGAAAGCCGTGAGCAGTTTTCTCAGCCCCCGAAGGCTTTTTGCAATACATTTTAACATTCTCAGCGTGTTGACGTGAATTACTGAATAAAGTATTTTATTCTAGATACCCCTTATCCCTGTCCAGATAGACGAGAGAATGCTATAATGAAAAAGTTTCTGCTGCTGTGCCTTCCCCTTGTACATGCCGTTGCCTTCTATCATTTTGCGAATTTCATTTTAGAACCTTATAAATCTCGTGGACAAGCGCAAATCTTGATAAAAAAAGGCAATAAATTCTTGAAAATTGGTGCCGTTGAAGAAGCTTTGAAAGCCTATCAGCAGACAGTTGAGTTAAATCCCGAAAATGAGTTTGCCTGGAACATCATAGGCTTGATTTATAGCGACCAAAAAAAAAATCAAGACGCGCTTGAAGTTTATGACCAGGCACTTCAAATACTACCTCAAGTATCTATATTATGGAATAATCGAGGTACTGTTTTAATAAAAACGGGCGAATTGGAAAAAGCACTTCTTTCATTTGATCGCGCTTTAGAACTTGACACCGAATATTCTGATGCCTGGAACAACAGAGGGGTTGTGTTTCTTGAGTTAGGCAGATTACCCGAAGCAATCATTGCATTAGACCGGTCAATTGAACTGGACCCCAAAGATGGTAATACCTGGTATAACTTAGCCCGAGTATATGGGGCAAAAAAAAATAAAGAACAGACTCTTTCAAGCTTAAAAAGAGCACTCCAGTGGGATCCTGAACGGAAAGAAGAAATTCACAAAGAGCCGGCTTTCAAATTTTTATTTACAGACAAAAGTTTTAAGATGTTGAGCAACAAACTGGATTAAACTGAATTGGAATTATCTATGGCTCCAGAATCAACAATTGAAGAAGTCCCTAAAACGGAATCTATACAAGAGAACTGGCCACCAACACTCCAGGTGCCTTTGGCAAAGGGTGTGATCTGGGCCTGTTTAATTATCCTGGAAGGTGTGATTGTGTGGAGACTTGTATCGCCACCAAGGGGTTTCGTAAATGTACTTATGCAAGGGATGCATCTTCTCTTAGTGCTTTTTGTTTTGATTCAATTCGGACGGTTTGAGTTAAAGAAAATGGTGTATTATGTTATTCCCCCTAAACGCGTATTCTTCTTTTGGATATATGCAGGTATAGGTCTGACAGCGTATTATTTACCCCTTAATTTTTGGGAAGGCTTCGGTGCCCAACCGCCAGATTTTGTTTTTGAGTATCTATGCCTTTTTATCGCACGGGTTGTATTGGCTCCAATTGAAGAAGAGCTTCTGTACAGAGGTCTGCTTTACGGAACGATCAGGACAAAATATGGAAAATTTAAGGCTTATGTCATTAGTATTTTAATTTTTGTTTTCAGCCATAGACATTTATGGCCTTATATCATAGAGGGTTATTGGGATTTATTTTTTGTGTACTTGATTGCATTGACAGTGCTTGCTTATTTTTTAACCTACCTCTACGAATCTAAGCGCAGTCTTTTATTATGTATGGCTTTTCATAGCTCTGCAAATATTAATGTCACTATTACACCTCTTCTTGGATTTCTGTATGGCGGCTATGTCGTCGGCAAGTGATTTTTGAACTTTTCAAAGAACATAGACATGTATCACATTCAGCCCTTGAGCAAAAACGATTTACATCATTATGCTACTTTTCTGAGAGATATTCAGACACAATATTGGTCATTGTCTTCAAATGCTTTTCAAAGACAGCCAAACTCTGAACGCCTCCCTACTTGTGAAGAAATCATTGAAGATTTGAGCAATTTAGAGAACTCGATCATCTATTTACTTAAACGAAATCACCGCATCATTTCATCCATGAAAATAACCCAGAAGAAATCTGAGCCAGGCGTAGTCATTTTTTCCCATGTAGAAACCCATCCCGATTTTCAGAAACGCGGGATTTTCGGCCTTACACTGGCAGATACGTGTTTAAGAACTGCCTGTGTATCTGATTGTAAACGGATTGAAATTACGACCTGGTCGTTCAATCGAAAAGGGATTCCACTTTATAAACGCTATGGATTTCGTGCGATACCAGGCACCAATCTTTTGATGGAAAATTATCTGCCAGCTATTGTGAAGCATATAGATGCACAATCCTATTTTGCTCGCCATGATTATATTCGCACACTCCAGAACAAACGCAGTTATGGGTATGATGCTGTTGAAATGAATGGCACAAGTGTCTTTGAGTATCGCTGGAAGCCAAGAAAGGCTGATGACACATTGCGCGTGTTGGTTGATTGGAAAAAAAAGAAAATCATTGATGTGGAATGCAAGATCTTGGATTCGCCATCATTAGTTGGAGAATGTCATGCGTAGAGAAAATTCCTCTCAAATCCGGATTGCCATTGTCGATAGCGGTATAGACGCATCGCATTCTGGTGTGGGTGATGTTGTAGGTAGTGTTCATATTCAGATTGAAGGCGAGGTTGTTTTTTGGGATGATCACGCCGACTGTGTCGGACATGGCACGGCGTGTGCTGGAATTATCCGGAAGAAGGCCCCTGAAGCAGCACTGTATAGTGTGCGAATTTTTGATGCGTCTTTGATGGCGGATGGGCGGGCGTTGATTGCGGCGATTCAGTGGTGCATTGACAATGAGATGGATGTGGTAAATTTGAGCCTGGGCACAACGGATGTGACGTTTAAGGAATCTCTTCAAAAAGTGTGTCGCAAAGCGGTTGATGCAGGGGTAATTCTCGTAGCTGCTGAGAGCAATGATGGACGTGAGAGTTATCCTGCGGTATTTCCCGAAGTGGTTGGTGTGACAGGTGGTGCAATTTATGAACCAGACGGATTTTACTACCGCAAGGATCAGCGTATCGAATGTGTGGCGCGAGGGAATGAACAGCGCGTGTGCTGGTTAAACGGAAAACACATTATGACTGGGGGAAATAGCTTTGCCGCACCCCATATCACAGGCATTATCGCACGGCTTTTAAAACAGCATCCAAAATGTTCTGTTCAAGATATTCGGTTATTATTAAAAGAAAAAGCATTAAGAGAATTACCTCAAGATCGAAATAAGTCCCAATCTGATCCTCAGACACATCGAAAAGACTTTCAAGAGGACTATTCTTGGATAAAAAAAGCCGTGTTGTATCCGTATAACAAAGAGATGCACAGCATGGTGCGCTATCGTGATTTGCTCACGTTTAAAATTGTCGGCGTCGCTGATCCCTTTGGCAAGGGGATGGTAGGCAAAGATGCAGGCAAAGTGATTGGGGAATCTCAGGTAAATCTGCGGATCAGTCCGAATATTCGTCGTGCTATGGCAGATGCGGATACGCTCATTCTCGGCTATGTGGATCAACTATCTCGCATCCGCAAGCGCGATTTGCTCAGAGAATATGTGCAATTGGCTCTTGATGCGGGATGCCATGTGTTCAGTTTTCAGGCACTTGACCCAGACCTTTACGGTGGTCTGTATGACATAGCAGACAAAAATGGACTGCGCCTTGCCTTTCCTCACATTCATAGAGAAGAAATCGCACACGCGATCCGGAATTTTAACGCCCTCCCACTTGTGGATGTGCCAGTGCTTGCTGTGATGGGTACAAGTTCTCAGCAGGGCAAGTTCACTTTGCAACTCGCGCTCAGGCGCAGGCTCATCCAAAAAGGGTATAAAGTTGGGCAGATAGGCACTGAACATCACGCGAGATTATTTGGAATGGATGCCGCTTTTCCAATGGGCTATGCTTCGCCGCTCAAACTTCCATTTCAACATTACATACCGTATTTGGATTACAAAATACGAGAGATTTGCCAGCGT
>JAJEAX010000022.1 GCA_022822565.1 Candidatus Latescibacterota bacterium | reverse complement strand
TTCATAGACGGCTTTGTAGAGTTGCTCTCTTTGTTCTTCGCTTTCAAATCGGCGAATCCACACGTAGAGGTCGTCTTCCTCTTCGCCGACAAAGCTGCCGATAACGACCATGCCTTTTGATATTTGAAATGGGATGATTTCACTCTCCATAAATGCAACCCATTCTTCTCGTTTGCCCGGTTGGGTGCGATATTGACGTAATTCGAAGAACATGTTTTTCTCCTTTGTGAGTTGAGTGTTGCGATGGGTGGGATTCAAATTTGTTCATACCACCGCACATTGCCCGTTGACATGCCGCTTGCGGCGATGTCCAATTTGCCATTGCCGGTGAGATCTACGACTGCCATTTGCCCCATGCCTATGCGGTTGTCGATTTGTTCAATGCTCCATGTGTCTGTTTCCAGATTCTGTGGGCGATAGATGTTGAGGGCTGTGCCGGGACCGTTGTATCCGGCGACGACTTCCAGGGCGTTGTCGCTGTCTATGTCGCCACACCACAGGGAATGTCCGCGGTTGAGTTTGTCGCTGATGAGATGCCGTTCCCACGCGCCTGTTCGGATGTCGCCGGTCGCTTTGTACCAGACGAGTTCATTGCCGTGCCAGGGTTCGATGGATAGGATTTCATTTACGCCATCCCCATCCATATCTACGGCGAAGGTTTCACTGCTTTCGCGGGGGCTTATGGTCCACCGGTTCCAATTTTCCGCAAATCCATCCCCTTTGGGCGGCTCAAACCAGATCAGGCCATCGCGCGTGCCGAGCAATAAGTCCATGCGGCCATCGCCATCTACGTCGCATACGCTCAGGCCGTGGTTGAGTCTCAATTGCCCGTCGATTAATCGCTTTTCCCACGGTTCATTTACCGGGTCTTGGGGTATGCGATAACACCACAATTCACCCGGCGCATCAAAGTCGTTGATCTGGCTTCCCGGTCCTTGCAGTGTTGCGACAAATAGCAGGGGTTGATTGTTGACATCTACCATTGCTATGCGGTGTAAATAGGGTACCCAGTCGATGAAGTGTTGGGTCCAGATGTCGCCATCCTCAGGGTTTTGAAACCAGTGGAGATACTCCGGTGGGATCCGCTGTCTTCGCCCAAATCCGCTGGCTGCAATGATGTCTTTTCGACCGTTGTCCGTGACGTCGAATACCGATAGTGAGATGGTGCCGGGGTGCGCTTCTGATATGATTTGTTTTTCAAAATGGGGTCCTTCGTACAGGGCGATCATCGAGGTTCCCATAGAACCGGCTACGATGTCCAGGTGTCCGTTGTCTGTGACATCGGCGACTGTCATGCCATAAGCACTGCGGATGTTGTCGTCTATTTCGTGAATTATGAACATTTGTTTTCCTGTTTTGACTGTTCTCCTTACCGTTGATGGCTCAATATACCGCGTGTTCAGGGTAAAATCAAATGTAGATCGCCGAACTCGTGCCATAAATAATGTTTGTTGAGGGCGGCTTCATAGGTCAGTTTCAGGTGATCTAATCCCGCCAATGCCTGGAGCACCCCCAGGGGCGCGATGCACAGAGGGCGTGTTTGATACCCGTTCTTTAGGACAGGGAAGTGGCTGTCTGAAGGAACACAGATTGTTTTGTCTTTAACCAAAGATTATGCTATAATGCGTTCGACAACAGTTTTGCGTGGCGTCAAGAGTGAAAAAGGAGAAAATCATGTCGGGTATAGATGTGGGTCAAATTGGATGGAAGGCTGAGAGCAAGACGGGTGTTGTGGCGGCGGGGGGTGCAGGTGCTGTTGCTGCGGGAATTGAGATTTTGGATAGGGGGGGCAATGCGGCCGATGCAGCCGCGGCGACTATTTTTGCGCTGAATGTCACGGATCACGGTGCGTGTTCGATTGGTGGAGAGGTTCCGCTTCTTATTTATGATGCCGGGACTTCGGAGGTGAAGGCATTGAGTGGACAGGGGCGGGCGCCGCGTTCTCAGGAGGCGATTGATTGGTATATGAAGCATGGCATTCCAGGCGATGGCGATATGAAGATGGCGCCCGTGCCTTCGGTTGTGGATTTGTGTATTACGACGCTCAGACGATATGGTACGATGTCTTTTGAAGAGATTATTGCGCCTGTGCTTGCTTTATTGGATGCGGGGGAGGATGACTGGCATCCCAATCTTGCGAGGACGTTGCGAAAACTGGTCGAGGAAGAGCATCTGACGTCGGGGAGTCGAGAGGAGAAATTGCAGGCTGCTGCGGATCGCTTTTACGGGCGGAATAAGTATCGCAATGATATTGCGGAGGAGCTTGAGGCTTTTTATATCGCAAAGGGGGGATTTTTGCGTCGGGAAGATCTGGCGACGCATGTTACGACGATTGAAGATCCGGTTGCGGTTTCTTATCGGGGGTACACGGTTTGCAAGTGCGGGCCGTGGACACAGGGTCCTTATTTGTGTCAGGCGTTGCGTCTGCTTGAGAAGTTCGATGTCAAAGCGATGGGCCATCTTTCGGCGGATTATGTTCATGTGGTTACGGAGGCGATCAAGCTCGCGATGGCGGACCGCGATGCGTATTATGCCGATCCCGATTTTTCGGGTGTGCCTTTGGGGGCGTTGCTTTCCGATGCGTACACGGATTTGCGCGTGCCGCTTATTGATATGCAAGCGGCTTCTCTGGAGGCGCGTCCGGGCGATCCGTATCTGATGCAGCCGGTTAAAGAGGGCGGTGTGTTCCGTCCGGGTACGGGGGGTACGACGACTTGTGTGGTGGCGGACCGCTGGGGCAATGTGGTCGCTGCGACGCCGAGTGCCAATGTTCACCGTCCCACGATTGATGGGGGGAGTACGGGGGTTACGTATGGGAATCGCCTGCGGAGTCTGAATACGACGGCGGGGCATCCGAATTGCATCCAGCCGGGGAAGCGTCCGCGCATTACACTGACGCCTACGCTGGTGCTGAAAGATGGGCGACCCATTCTCGGGATTAGCGTTGCGGGTGGCGATTTGCAGGATCAGACGACTTTGAATTTGTTGCTGGATTTTGTCGAGTTTGGGATTATGCCGGAGGAAGCTGTTAATGCACCCCGTTTTGCGACGGCACATCATCTCGATTCTTTTGATCCCAATCCCGTCCGTGAGCAGACGTTCAAACAGGCGGGTTCGTTGACGCTCAATGATGGGATAGATCAGGATGTGCAGGATGATCTCGCCAGACGGGGGCATCAGGTCGAGGCGAAATCATCTAATATTGCGACGCCTGTTATGGTTTATGTGGATCGAGAAGAGGGCAGGTATTACGCGGCAGGTGATCCCAAAGCGGGGCGTCACGCTGCAGGGTTGGTGGATGGGTGATTGTATAGAGTAGCGGTAAACTCAAATTTGAGAGTATATGAGTAAACGCACTGGAAAATCGACGCGAATCTCGCAGCATATCACCGCGCTGATATGTTTTTTTTTGTCGGGTTTTGCCGGGCTGGTTTACGAGGTTGCCTGGATACGGCAGGCCGCGCTTTTGTTTGGGTCCACGACGTTTGCGGTGAGCGCGGTTCTGGCGGTTTTTTTTCTGGGTTTGGCTATTGGGGCGTATCTTTTTGGGCGCGTTGGTCAGCGGACCGCCCGACCGCTTATTCTTTTTGCGTATATTGAAATTGGTCTGGGTCTTCTGGCTCTGATCAGTCCCTATGCGTTTGATTTTGCAGATTTTCTCTATGGCATCGCGTATAGAATGTTGAGCGATGCGCCCTTCCTGCGGTTTACTACCCGTCTTCTTCTGGTTGCGCTCGTCGTCTTGCCGCCCACTGTTCTGATGGGGGGTACCCTTCCTCTTTTTTGTCGTCAGTATTCGCGCGATAGCGGTAGAATTGCACGCGCTGTTGGTCTTCTCTACGGTGTCAATACGCTGGGGGCTGCGTTGGGTTGTGCGGCTGCAGGGTTTGTTTTTTTGCCGGATCTGGGTCTGCGCGGTGCTGTCTATATTGGTGTGGTATGTAATATTTTGAGTGGTGTTGTTGTTCGCGCGCTGTCTATTGCGCGGGATGATGTGGTTTCCGTATCGGAGGTGTCTCGCGGTGTGAGTGGCAGGCTTCCGCAGAGTAGCGTTGTATTTGTTCTGTTTTTTGCGATTGGATTTGTGGCTCTGGGTGCAGAGGTGCTGTGGGTGCGGTATCTCGGGCTTTTGATCAATAATACGGTTTATACTTATACGCTGGCGTTGAGCGTTGTGCTGGTTGGGCTGGTTCTGGGGAGTATTTTGGCTTCCCTGTTTTCCGATAGGACAGACAGACGGGCGCATTTTTTTGGCGCGTTTCAGGTTGCGACGGGTCTTGTTGTGCTGGGTATTTTGATGCTTTCGCCCGGGGCATGGCAGGGATTGGGCAGTGATTTGTATATTTATTTTGCGGTGCTTTTGCCTCCTGCTGTGTTGAGTGGCGCGGCTTTTCCGCTTGCGATTCGTCTGGTAACTGATAATGCGGAATATACGTCTGGGGTCGCTGGGAATCTGATTGCGGTGAATACGCTTGGGGGTATTCTCGGGTCTCTTTTGGTTGGTTTTATAGGTATTCCCATTTTTGGTCTTGAGAAGTGTTTGTTTTTTATTACGGGCGCGAATCTCGTCATAGGTATTTCTGCATGGTTTTTGTTGGATGAAAAATATCGCGTGTTCAAATATGTAGCCGCACTGGTCGCGGTTCTGGTCTATCTGGGGATTCCGTATTTTTCGCAGACGCAGGTGCCTGCGGATTTTATCGGTGAGGGGCGGGATCTGGTGGCATTCCGAGAGGGTTATGGCGCGAATATGGCGGTTGTTCGGCGGGAGGATGATCTGGAGTTGGAGATTGATCGCTGGTGGCAGGGTGGGAGTAAGAAAAATCACCAGATTATGGCGGCACATGTGCCAATGCTTTTGCATCCCGATCCCAAACGGGTCGTTGTTGTGGGGGCTGGTACGGGGCAGACGGTTAGTCGTTTTTTGATGTATCCCATCGATTATCTGGCGTGTGTGGATATTGAGCCAGCACTTTTTCCGTTTGTTGAGGAATATTTTGAGGCGGATTGGATGCGCGATCCGCGCGTGGAGATTGTCGCTGAGGATGGACGCAATTTCTTGCGCCATACGGCGGGGACTTATGATATTATTTCCCTTGAGCTTGGCGAGGTGTCCCGTCCGGGTGTGGCGTTTTTTTATACGGTTGATTTCTATGCGCGCGCCCGAGAGCGTCTGGCGCCAGGGGGGTATCTGGTGCAGTTTGTGCCTTTGCACTTTCTTTCGGAGGATCAGTTCCGCGGTGTTGTGCGCAGTTTTTTGACGGTTTTTCCGCAGAGTGTTTTGTGGTATAATACGTCTGAGCTTTTGCTTATTGGTGTGGCGGATGATGTGTTTAATATCGCGCAGGGGAAATTGTTGAGGATGGATGAGGAGATTCAGGCGGATCTTCAGTACAGTCATTGGGGTGGGGTGGCGTATTCTCTTAATCAGCCGCATGTTTTTTGGGGTGGTTATTTGATGGGGGCGGAGGGTCTGGCTTCTGCGACGGTTGAGGCGGATGTGTATTGGGATGACCGGCCGGTTCTGGACTATGAGACGGTTCAGAATGCGGAGAGCGATGGGCTTGTGTTTGCGGAGATGCTGTATAAATATCGGGATTCTATTGATGCGTTGATACCGGGTGAGGTGGATGCGCGTATTGCGGATGTTCAAAATAAAAATTTGAGAGAGATTGCGGCGCGCGTTTTTGTTCGCCAGGCATCGGATTTGATTCCCGCGCGCGAACACAGGCGTATTGCTACGCTTTGTGAGGAGGCGATTCGCCGACTTCCCGAATATCTCGAGGCGCATCGCATGTTTGCCGATGCGATGATGCAGCTCGGGCGCTTGCAGGATGCCGAAAGACACTATGCGCGGGTTTTGGAACTCGATCCCGCAGATCCGCGCGCGCTGAATGGTCGCGCTGTGGCGTTTCACCGCGCGGGACGGCTTGAAGATGCGGTTCGCTATTACGAGGATGCGATCCGCCATCATCCGGATAATGCGCTGTCGCAAAATGGTATTGCTATGGCGCTTCACAGGCTGGGACGCTTTGACGAGGCG
>JAJEAX010000309.1 GCA_022822565.1 Candidatus Latescibacterota bacterium | reverse complement strand
GGCCTTGATTTCTCTAGCTTTCGCACGTATAGAAAGAAAGCGATTTTCTTCTACCTTCCGTTTTTCAAACCAAGCATGGTAATCAACCTCCGGAGCCTCATCGATAATTTTAAGTAATGCAAGTGGTGTTTTTGCGAGTTGGAATACCTGTTTCTGGCTATAAATTCGCACAGGAAACCGTTGTCGAATGTCGCCTTCTGCGCGTTGCCATTGTCCATCCATTTCTTGTTCAATAGGCTCAAGGCCGCCGGATGGATTCCACTGGATGCGAAACCGGTCACCGTCTTTCCGATAAATCACTCGAATGCTTGCCTCGTTTGTAAGCAGTCCGCTGTCTTCTCTGTCTTGATAGACTTGTTTATACTGTTTAAGCTCCGGTTGCAACGTCTTCGGCAACTCATTTTCCCGGCGCAGAGCAATACGCAGGAATTCAACAACTGTCGATTTACCTGTGCCTCGGCCTCCGATGATAGCGTTGAACCATGGGTTGAATCCAATAGTGAAGGACTGTGAGCGTCCCATATAGCGCGCTTGAGAAACTTCGATCGCATCCAATGTCAATGGTGCGTGCTCGTTCAAGTCGCCCTTATTTTGGTCGGAGCGTCCCACGGAAAGCGCACCGTCCAGTAACGCCAACTGTAACCCCTCAATGCTGGGTGAACCCATCTTGGTCCAGGTGAAGTGGCTACCCGGATATGACCGTTCTGAGCCGCCGGAAGGATGGTGAGCATCCGAACCAAGAATTTCTGTCCAGTGCAGTTTTTCGTTGATGTAAAGCTGTGGTTTCTGATGTGCTGGATTCCTTAGTTCCATGGCGAAAATATCTTTGCAGTCCAATACTTGCTGCAATGTCGTCCCCGGCAACTGAAAAAGTCCGTTGTCATCATCCACATGAGCGGGAATCGCAATGCCATTAGCTAAGACTATGGCCTCTACTACATCGGTAAATGTCTTAGTTGTGACAGCGTCGCTCGAACCTTTCTTTGTAGAAGGAAATCCAACAGCACCGAGAAGGTTGTCAATGTCCGATGTGGTCTTATCGCATCCCAAAATCGCTAAAAGATGCACGCCGCCGTGGACCGAAATTTCCACACCTGGAAACACACAAAGTGGTCTGAATCCATCTGGCTTCTCTGACTCGAGTTCGTCGAGTGCCTTCTTAACAGGGTCAATCCATTCGCCAGTGTTATGGTCTGTGACCGCAACACAATCTATGCCAGCTCGCATGTAGTGGAGCAACCATTCTTTGGGAGATAATTCCTGAAAAGATGTCTGGTTCTTACCCTTTCCATAATCCTTAGAAGCTGGGGTATGCGCGTGAATATCGAACTTCCACCATCGTGCACCATTCCATGTACATTCTGTCATAATTTATCTCCCAGGTTGAGTCACTTTTGAGTCCCACCCCAAATACAGTATTTGATGGCGAAGTTCACAAAAAATATCAAATCAAAGTCACATCAATAGTTTCTTCTGTTTTCTGCCTAATTTCGGAAGTATTACCTCAATCTGCCGATGGGAAACAGTGCTTGCATTTGTTGAGCCGATAGGTACCAATCTGATCGAGTGTTTGGAGATCGTAAATTGGTACTTCCTTATCATCTTCAAAATAGTGGATTGGCAAAATACCAACATTTATCAAACCAATAAAGTTCTCTAAATCAGCAATTTCCAAGTTGTGCGATCCCCAAAAACTTTGAGGATCAACACGATGAAGTTCTTTAGCATCGGGGTTGAGAATGTACTCAAACCCAACCTCATGAGCGTCAATATAAAGTCTAAAATTGCGAAAAACTTTTCCGTAGCGGCGATTTTCCATGGTTGTTCGCCTTTAGATTAGGATTGAAGTGAGGGGTTAAACATGCATTCTATAGAGCAATATATATACCATAAAGACCGAAAATTTGTAATTTGATATAAAATAAGTATTTATTTTCATTATTGAGATTTATACGATTTTGAATAATTTGCCATATTGTCCGAATTATTGCCATATTGTCAACATAATACACAACGAAAAGGAGCGCACTGTCATCATGCACCCCTTGTCTTTCAGGACCTGGTATCGGGTTATGCGGCATCTTGAACCGCGGCAACAACGCCTTCGGCGGCTTCCTGGAGCTTGCGGGCAACGGTAAATTCAAGACCTGAATTTTCGAGAATTTGCGCGCCTTCTTCAGCGTTGGTCCCCTGCAATCGCACCACCAGCGGCACATTGATTTCGATATCTTCAAGCGCGGCAACAACGCCTTCTGCCACGCGGTCGCAGCGCACAATCCCGCCAAAAATATTGATCAGCACAGCTTTGACCGATTCGTCGGACGTGAGAATACGCATCGCATTTTTGACGCGCTCGACATTGGTTCCCCCGCCAACATCGAGAAAGTTTGCCGGTGACGACCCCGCGTATTTGACAATATCCATCGTAGCCATCGCCAGACCTGCGCCATTGACCATACAGCCGACTTCGCCGTCGAGTTTGATATAATTGAGATCGTATTTTGAGGCCTCGACTTCGAGCGGATCTTCCTCGTCAACATCGCGCAATTCATAGATATCCGAATGGCGATACATCGCACTATCATCAAAGTTCATCTTGGCATCCAGAGCCAGGACCTCCCCACTTTTGGACACCACGAGGGGATTGATCTCTGCGAGCGAACAATCGGTCTCCTCATAAGCTCTGTAAAGAGCAGAGATGAATGCGACCCCCTGTTTGATTTGATCGCCTTCAAGCCCCAGACCAAGTGCAAGACGCCGTGCCTGAAAGGGCTGAAGCCCCACGCCTGGATGAACGACCTCTTTGAGAATTTTTTCCGGAGTCGTTGCAGCCACCTCTTCAATGTCCATCCCACCAGCACGGGAAGCCATAACAACCAGACGCGACTGTGCGCGATCCAGCACAATACCCAAATATAATTCGCGGTCAATATCCGTCGCATTTTCCACCCAAACGGATTTGACTTTTTGACCTTCAGAACCCGTTTGCGGAGTAACGAGTTGCATACCAATAATTTCGGATACCGCTTCTCTGGCTTCGGCAGGATCGGCAGCGAGTTTAATACCGCCCCCCTTGCCGCGCCCCCCTGCGTGGATCTGAGCCTTGACAACCACTGCACCGCCGAGGTCTTTGGCAATAGCTTCTGCCTCTTCGGGCGTGCGAGCAACCGCCCCATTTGGCACGGGCACACCAAAAGATCTGAGAATTTCTTTGGCTTGATATTCGTGAATTTTCATCTTAGTTCCTTGTGTTTATTGTTATCAAACGCCAACTCAAACAGCGTATTTTTCCAACACATCTCGATCAATCTCAATGCCCAATCCCGGTGCATCGGGCACGGGCAATTCACCATCTACAGCCTGAATCGGATTTACGGCTAACTCCGTCCGCAATCCATTCTCCGTCATATCGTATTCAAACAGAGATGGAATGGGGTTCAAAGCATCCGGCGCATCGGGAATAGTCGCCTGCCAGTGGACAGTCGCCGCCAACCGAATATGACTACCCCACATATGCGGCAGAACCCGCACATAATTTGCACTCGCCATCACCGCAATATTGCGACATTCGCTAAACCCACCTGCAATACTGATATCGGGCTGCACAATATCCAGTGCCCGCTGCTGGATCAACTCGCGAAACGCCCAACGCCCGGCCAGTCCTTCTGCGCCTGCAATGCGTATGGGCAATGCGCCTTTTACCTGCAAATACCCGCGCACATCATCCAGTGGTATCGGCTCTTCATACCAGAACAAATCATTGTGCGCGATCTTGTGCCCCACATCAATAGCCGTGCCCACATCATATCCGCAATTGGCATCCACGGCAAACAACACATCGTCGCCTATCGCCTGCCGAACTGCCGTTACATTTTTCACATCGTAATCCGCGCCAAATCCGATCTTCATTTTCATCGCAGAAAAGCCCATATCGACATACCCTTTTGCCTCATCGACAAGAGCCTGTGTCACATCGGGGCGGTCTATGCGAAATAACCCGGTGGCATACGCGGGAATCTTGTCCCTCACCTTCCCACCCAATAATTGATACACCGGCATATCGAGAGCCTTACCCATCAAATCCCACAGCGCAATATCTATCCCACTGATCGCCTTCGGGCTTACCCCATCATCTGACAACGCCTGATAGATCGCGCCGCAATCAAATGGACTGCGCCCTATAATATGCGCGTCAATCGCAGATCGATGGACTTCGCCTGTACCCTCACCCCACCCAATCAAGCCATTATCCGTAGCGATCTCCACTACTTGCGCCTGTCGGCTCGTGGACCATCCCCTCGAAATCGCAAACTTCTCTCGCAAGGGATATCGCAAATGATATGTTTTTACCCTGGTGATTTTCATCTGACCACTCCTACTCCACAAACAAATCATCCAATGTCGCGGGCGTAACCGTGCCGAGTGTCCTCAGACTGTTGAGATCAAACTTGGTCGTATCGCCCATAATAGAAATGAGTTTGGGGCGTTTGGCAATATGTTGCTTGTGGAAATCGAACACAACCGGCATCTCAGCCTGGAGAATGTGATCAAACCGCTCTTTTCTCGGATCGGGCGTCTGGTTGCGGCGTTCCCAAATACGCAACACGCCGGGCAACTCGCGATATTTGATCTTCGCGACGCGATAGCGATTGACCACAGAATTTTTGGCTTCTGCAAAACGCTCGGGCGATTCGGGCAAATCGTCAATCAACTCGACCAGTGCAGCAACAGCCTCCGGGGTTTTGTCAGCCTGGCAGCCAATATATCCCCACATAACATTCTGATCATTGCTGCGTCCGCCGAGGTCATAACGCGCAAATGTAGAATAAGCCAGTGCTCGAGCTTCGCGCAATTCCTGAAACACAATGCCCGACATACCCCCGGCAAAATAATCGTTGTAGAGATCGATAGCCGGACGAAGTGCCATATCGAACGCAACGCCTCCAGACTCGACAAAGACCTGAGACTGGGCTGTTTCTTTGTGAAAGAATCGGATTTCCGTTTTATCTGGCGCGTGAACTGCGAGGCGCTCATAAGCAGGGGGTGTCTTCAGTTCGCCACTATCAGAGAAGTATTTTTGCAGTGTCGCAAGAACCTCGTCCAGAGGTTTGGAACCACCGTAAATCAGAGCATGTTGATATGTCGGCAGGCTGGATATCAAACCGTGTAATTCTGCAACCGTGAGCTTTTGCAATGCCTTAGAAGAAATGCGGCGTTTGTACGACGAATTGTCGCCATAACGACTGTAGAAACGCAGAGCATTGCGCAAAGACCGGGGGTCTTTCTTTTGATCTTCGCGTTGCGCGAGGGTAATTTTGACGAGTTCATTGAGCGTGGCCTGATCCGCAGTCGGATTCTGGACGTATTTCATCATCAGCGCAAGAGAGGCGTCAAAATTCTCATCTAAACCGGAAATGCTGATATTGGTCTCATTATCTGACACGCCAATATTGAAATCCGTACCCAGGTTGTACCATTCTTTCTTCAACGCATCGGGAGACAGGTCGCCAGCACCGGATTTGTCCATGAGCGACCTGGCCGTGCCAAGTCGATTATCCTGATACGTCCCCATATCCACGCTGAGCGTAAAAGTGAAGAGATCATTAACCGGATTTTTCACATAGTAGAGTTTTACACCGTCCCGCACCTGTGAAATGGTGTAGTCTTCATCGGTAACAAAAACGGGAGAAAGCTCATCGGTAGGCATAGCCAATACATCTTTTGCAAATTCGGATTGCCGCGTAGGATCAATATCGATCTTGTCGATTTTGGGCTTGTCGATTTTAGGCAACTCGTGTTGTTCATCAATGCGATACCCCGCAACATAGTCCTCGCCAAAATAATGATTGGCCACACGCACAATATCTTCTCGCGTGATTTTTTCCATACGGGCAATTTCAGCCACCTCTTGATCCCATTCGGCAAATCCCAGAAATGCACTGGTCATTTGTCTGACACGGCTGCGATTGGATTCCAAACCCCGCTTTTGATTCTTTTTAAAATCCGTGACAATCGCAGCCAGCAGACTTTCGTCAAATTCCCCGCGTTTAATCATGGCAATTTGATCCAGCAAAAGTTGCTCAACATCTGCGAGTGTTTGATCTTTTTTTGGAATACCCCACAGATATTGCGTGCCGTAGTCATTGAGTAAGTAGGGATAACTGCCCGCACGTCGTACTTTCTGCTGTTGCACGAGATTGAGATTGATAAGCCCCGCAGTGCGATTGTCCAGGATCATATCAATCAGCTTCAGAGCTTCGGCGTCTTTGTGGCTGCGGTGATTTGTGCGAAACGCCAGGAGTACGTATTCTTCGCCCTGAAACTTGACCGTGACGCGCTCAGCGCCTTTAAGGGGCGGCTCTTCCCATGTTTGGAGTGTGGGAATATCTTTGGCTTTCCATGCTGAAAAATGTTCGTCAATCAATTTAATCGTCGCGTCGATGTCAATATCGCCAGAAATGCAAATCGCCATATTGTTAGGCACGTAATACGTGTCGTAAAACTGGTACATATTTTTGAGCGAGGGGTTTTTGAGATGCTCAACCTCGCCAATCGTGGTTTGCTGGCCGTAGGGATGCTTTTTGTATAGATGTTTGTTCACAGCCTCGCTGATGAGCCAGCCTTTGTTGTCCAATGTGCGGTTCTTTTCTTCATATACCACTTCGAGCTCGGGTTGGAACAGGCGAAACACAGGATTTTGAAACCGTTCGGACTCAATTTTTGCCCAGTGGTTGAGATAATTGCTGGGCAACCCCACTTTGTACACGGTTTCTTCGTGCCAGGTGTGTGCATTCAAACCACTCTCGCCCATAGCTTTGTAGAGTTTGTCGAGTTCATTCGGTATAGCGTATTGCGCCGCCCGTTGAGACGCTTTATTGATCTCTGCATAAATGGCCTTGCGTTTTTCGGGATCGGTTTCGCTGAAGTGGTCTTCGTAGAGCGCGATAATGCGATCAATGTAGATTTTTTCTTTTTTGTAATTCAATGTCCCAATATTTTGCGTACCCTTAAAAAGCATGTGTTCCAAATAATGCGCCAGACCCGTAGATTCGGCGGGATCGTGTTTGCTTCCCGCACGCACGGGGATCTCGGCATAAAAACGCGGTTCTTCGTGGTTTTCAGTGAGATAAACCGTAAGGCCATTGTCGAGTTTATAGATGTGTACATCCATCGGATCGTCGGGATTGGGCGCATTGATACGCGTAAAACCGGCGAAGACAGGTGAAGCGAGCAGTGTAAGGGTAAAAATAAGAGCAAATAATCTATGCATAATGCACTCCTTTGAAAGTGGACCGTGTTGTGAATTTTGCAGGTCTGTCTATTTTGGGATGCTGTGAACAGGACAGAAGTTTCAAATATACGATTTCCCCGCGCAATATTCAATCATTTACACAGTCTTCCATGCAAATTTGGTCAAGGCGTTGAACGACATCCCGGGGCTGGATTCGGGTTTTAAAAAAGAAAACATGCCCGGGCACATCTTTGAAATCTTCTTCCTCCACATTGAGATCACGAGAAACAGCGACGACGAGATCTTTGCGATTGGCGCGGCGGAGTTTGTCGAGCTTGCGCCTCAGATAATCGGGATGCCAGAAACCGACGATCTCGAGAAGCGCCGTGCGACCATCGGGATGGCGGAATATAAAATCGGGAATGAAGACCGTATTCTTGAGATTCACAATTTCGGTTTCGCGTTCGAGTTCCCAATCGGTCTTGGCTTTTTCAAAACGCGTAGCAAAAGTCTCTTCAAGAAGAGAATCGTACACCGTCTGATCTTTGTAATGCGAAATCAAATTGTGGTTGTCATCCAGAACAAAATCGCCTTCGCGACCATCTTTGAGCTTGACCTTGGCTTCCATTTTCCAGCGAGTACACAAGAGCAACGCAGGCAGAAAAACAGCCATCTGAATGCCGTATTTTTGCGAGAGGCGAAACAGGCTTACTGGTCCGTCGAGAACGATTTCGTATCCCGCATCCCTGTCGCCTCGAATATCGTGTATCAGGCGATAAAATTTGATAAACTTGAAAAGCTGTTTGTAGCGCACGGGCAAATTGCGATGCACTGAGAGTCGCATGCGAGTGCAGCGATAGAACATAGCCTGCGCGAGTGCGACATTGTAGCGATTGAGCAACCACGCGGGATCGGGTGCGTCAAAGCGATCGAGATAGTGATTGATGGGAAGGTCTGCGTAGAGGCTATGCGCGATATTTTCCGACGAGGTCTGATATTTGAGCGCGACCTGGTCGAGAATGTGTTCGCGGGTGACGGGATAGAGGAGATCGGATTCGCGGACAATCGGGTGATTCTCCCGGCTGAGACCAAAAACCTGTGAGCGAATTTCTTCGGGTTCGGCAATGCTGTCAATGCGAAATTCACAGCGATCGTCTTCGAGCAATTTCGTCAGGCCGCGCTGAACGCGATAATCCGTTGCCTCTGCCGCACGCATGTCCAGAGCACTGTGTAATTCCCCGCGCGACTTGCCCTGGTGATCGATGAAAATATCGATAATTTCCTCTGCCAGCGCAATGATATTGGGCGCTGTCGTATCCACATAGCGAGGCTCGATATAAGGCCCGCGACGGCGCACGATCAAAAGGTCAGAAGTGAGCATAATTGGGCGTCACGATTGCTTCTTCAGATTGAGTACAACAGAGGTCGAACCCCAGTTGTGATCGGTGAGATGATATGCGATGACATCGGGCCGGCGTTTTAAGATGGTGTGAACGATTTCACGCAGAACACCTGTGCCCTTGCCGTGAATAATACGCACATCGGAAATGCCGCGCAGTTTGCATTCATCGAGATAATCGGGCACGAGAGCCTTGACATCATCCGGATGAAAGTGGTGCAGATCGAGTTCGCCATCAATTGGAAGTTCGACGGGTTCAGGCATATCTCCTCTCTTATCCCAGATTGTAGGCGTGTGCATCGTCCAGGTCGAGCAGGTCAAACCATGTGGTGATATCGGTGCGATCGGGGGCCACGCGCTTGAGCGTTATGTTGAAAATTGCGCGTTGCTCGTCATTCTCGGGACCCTTCTGAGAGAGCGCCTCATTTAGACCCGAGATTTCATCCTGAGTGCGATCCGTGTGTTCGAGCACCCAATCCCCGAGTTCGATATCGTTGACATTGTGATA
>JAJEAX010000261.1 GCA_022822565.1 Candidatus Latescibacterota bacterium | reverse complement strand
TCTCCAGCCCCCCATTATCTCTCGCCATTTATCTGCGTCCATCTGCGTCCATCCCTGTTTACACCCGCAGAGCCTGCCCCGTAGTGTTTGCCGTATAGAATCATTACGGCACATGCTTATACGGGGGACATGCCTGCGGATCGTATTCATCTGCGCCCTTCATGCTGAAACGAAACAACAGGTGCCCGAAGCGTCTGTGTATAACCATTTGCAAAAGTGAGCGTAAGCGCGATAGAATCGCCCGGAGCCAAATCGCGTCTGAGACCAATGAGCATGAGATGGTTACCCCCGGGTTGCATAGTCGCTGAACCATCTTCCGGAATCGGCAAACGGTCAATCTTTTTCATACGCATAATATTGCCATCAGTCGTCATAACGTGAATCTCGGCAACCTCAGCCGCAGGTGTAGAGGCAGAAATGAGTGCAGTCGCCATCCCCTCATTGTGAATAGCCAAATAAGCCGCAGTCATCTTCTGTGGCGGAATATTCTGCCGCACCCATGCGTTTTTGACAGTAACAGAAGAAATATCCCGATCACTGCATCCCATCCCAAAAAGCAACCACAGATGAACACAGATGAACACGGATCGCCCAAACCCTCCTGCCCATCCTTTTATCCTGAACATCCTTTAATCCCGAACATCCTGATCCTGTAGCGAAACAATAAAAATGGAAATAACCCTGCGTTCTTCTTCCGGGATCTGGGGATAGCCGGGCATACCCATGCCCCGTTCATTGAGCGCGCCTTTGAGGATTGTGCGCGAAACAGCCTCAATTGAACGCCCGTATTTATAAACCTTGGGATCGTGAAAATCGCGGGGCCTTGGATTGAGAGTACGCGCAATCTGACCATTGCCGTGGCCGTTGCGACCATGGCAAACCGCGCACCCGTATTTTGTGTAAAGCACCTTCCCCCTTTCAATATCTGCCGCGGCAAACTGCGGGCGCTGAGGGGGTTCGGCTTTCTGTTCTGGCGGACTCTGACAAGCCATCAAAATGCCGCAGAAAACTGTGAGAAAGAGGCGAAACATAATATCTCCCGATATAGTTGGTATGAATATACCCAAAATGCAAAATTTGAAAAAGCGATCAGTCGCCTCTGCGATTCGCCTGCGATTGAGGCGTAAGGTCAAACCACGTCTCGTGACCCTGAAAAAAGCGGTCGAGTTCATCGACCATAAGCCTGAAAAAGGGGGGATAATCATCGCCCGTATAGCCCGAAAAATGCGGGCTTAAAAAGACATTGGGAAGATGAATAATCTCACTATCGGGAGGAATAGGTTCCGGATCAAAAACCTCGAGACCCGCGGTAATATCGCCTCTCTTGAGACGCTCAATCAAAGCATTGGAATCGACAATCGCGCCGCGCGAAACATTGACAAAAGCCGACCCGGACGGTATGAGATCGAGTTCGCGTTTCCCAATCATACCCTTGGTGCGCGGTGTAAGCGGGGCAACACAGACAATAACATCGCACTCTGAAAAAATCTTATCCATCGAAGTCTGCGTAAAACCCACAATCTCGGCAATATCGCGAGACAAATACGGATCACAAACCCAGATATCCGTATTAAAAGGACGCAAAAAAGAAATCAGACGGCGGCCCATGTGTCCACATCCAATAAGACCGACGCGCTTGCCGAATAACATGCCCCGCATATCGCGGTTTTTCGCATTGTGTGTATCCCCAGCGATAATGCGGCGAAACGCCGCCCCGGCATTGCGCAGCGCAATAAGAATAAGCGCGAGCGCCCATTCCGCAACAGGATAAGACGACCCCTGAGTCGTATCAACCGTGCGGATACCGCGTTCCCAGGCAGCATCGAGATCTATCCGCGCGGCAAAGCGGTCGCCCTCCAGTTCCCCAACCAACTTCAAATTCGGCGCATGATCCATCACCTCAGCATCGATCGTGGGACACCCGTGGCACACAACAACAGCATCCACATCCCCAATGCAATCAATTAACCCCGCAACAGTCTCCGAATCGCGATGAGCTTCGTAAATACCGCCGCCCTCGCACTCAAACCAATCCCATGTGGCGAAAGTCTCGAGACGCACGAGTTCTTCCGACGGAAAATAGTTATCGCGAATGCGCTTATTAGACGCGAGAAGGACCTTTGGCATATTTAACCTCTATTTTTAAGTTCAAACACTCTATCCCTTTAAACCTCAGGCAACGGAACCCTATCATCCGTCTGCATCTGCCACTGTCGAATACGCTCGGTCAGATCTCGGATACGCCCTCGGCATTTGGGATCGTCGAAATGGTTGACGGTTTCATAAGGATCGGTATTCAGATCGTAGAGTTCACCCTGATCGTGCGCGCTGAGATTGAGCTTCCAGCGGTCAGCGGAAATAACAGATCGCCAGGGCGTACTCATAGCGGGATTGACCTCGGCTTCACCTGGACGTGGATGTCCGTCATTGCGGTTCCACTGAATAAAAACATCATTCTCCGACAACGACGCACCCCCATTCAGCACAGACACGCGGCTCTCGCCTTGCAGATGATCGGAAATGGATTCACCCATCAAATCCAGAAGCGTGGGTACAAGATCAATATGCGAAATATTCCCCCCAATCACGCGCTGCTGATTGGACAAATAGGGCACATGGATCAGAAGCGGAACCTTGACGGACTCCTCGTACAAAACAGTCTTGCCCAAAATACCGTGATCGCCCACCATCTCGCCGTGATCACTGGTAAAAACAACAATCGTATTATCCGCCTGCCCGCTCTCCTCAAGCGCAGCGAGAATTTTGCCAACAGAGCGATCAATCAACGTAACATTGCCATAATATCGCGCGCGAACAGCCCGCCAGCCTTCATCTGTGCGAAGATCGTAACCGTATTCTTCGGACTCCATATAATAAGCAGACAAAACGCGATTGAGAAGAGACGCATTGGCTGGCGGCTTCTGGCGAAATGTGGGACCAACGGGAAGTTCTAAAGGATCGTAATAATCGTTTAACGGCCCGGTATGCGGGGGATGCGGCTCCAGATAAGAAACCGCCAGCACAAAAGGATCATCGCCACAGTCGCGTATGAATTCGGCAGCGCGGTCGCCCTGGAAAGACGCTTTGGTAAACGGTTCATCCATACTCGCCTCAACATGGCGGGAAAAAATGCGCTGACCTTCGGATTCGGAATCGGGTTCAAAACCATTTTCCACGAGAAAGTGATGGTAGGCACTGCGGTATGCATGGCGTTCGGAACTCGAAAAAAAGCGACGATACGAATCCTCGGTACCAACCCATTCGGAAAAACCGTGCTGCGGAAAAATTTCATCGCCGAGATGCCACTTGCCATTATAGCAACAGCGATAATCGGAAGACACCATCTCCGCAATAGTTTGCACATCTCGAGGCAACGGCACATTGCACGCTGGCACGCGCGCGGTATGCGGGTAGAGACCGCACAACATCGTAGCGCGCGAGGGACTGCACACGGGCTGGCTGATGTATGCATTCTCAAAAACAAAACTCTTGTCCGCAAGCGCATTGAGATGCGGCGTATCAATATGATCATTGCCATAACACCGCATCGTATCCGCGCGCTGTTGATCGGTAAAGATAAATAACAAATTCGGTTTTCTGAGAAATGAGTTCATCATCAAATCCTATTCAGGGGTCAACCGCCACTGCGACCTGGGAATCACAACAGCGATAACGGCGAGGACAACGCATCCCACAATCGCAAAAACCGCGCAGTGAAAAAGCGTATGCGACAGCCCAACATCTGGACCTTCTGAAACACCAGCAAGAAGAGCAAGACAAAGCGAAAATGACAAACGCCCAATCAGACTCTGAATCGAAAGATACGTCGCGCGATGGTGTTGTTGCAAACGCGGCACAACTGCAGCATTGAGGGGCGCAATCATAAGCGCGCGAGGGACAGATCGGAAAGCTAAAAGAAGCGCAACAACAGGGTGAAAAAAGAACCCCATCAGTGAAATGAGAACGACCTGCACCCCTGTACTGAGCATAAGTGCCGACCGCGTACCGAAATGATCGCGCAGGCGAATACTCTGTTTTGCAAACCACGCGGCAATGCCCATCGTCAGCGCCGTGTGCAAACCCGTAAGCAACGGAGTGGGAGCCTCGCCCCCGAGCAATTGAATATACGGTTGATAAAATTCATAGGGAATATGGTTGATAACCGTCATAAAAACGGAAAACAACATCAACCACCCGAGCACGGGTTGGCCGAGATAAGCGAGACAGGCGCGAATCTGAAAAAAAAACCCCGAAGTCTGTCCTCCAGAAGCAGAACTGGACTCCCGGTCGGGTTCGGCAAATAACAAGACCGTCACAAAAGCCACGCACGCCGCCAAAAAAGACAAACCATAAGCGGCGCGCAAAGCATAGATAGACACCACCCCCCCAAGGAGCGCGGCACCTGCTGAAGCAATAAAAACATTCCGCGTAATGCGCGCTTCGCGTTGGGGGTATGCGTCTTCTCTACCCAAACATCTGAGCAAATCGTAGTGAAACGACGTATCCGTGCCAGACCGAAAGGCCATGCTCGCAGCCAACCCAATTTGCGCCAGCACAAAAACACCAAAAGAACCACCTAAAAAAAACAGAGCATACGCAAAGATCGCTGAAACAGCAGAAATCAGAAGGGTCAGACGGCGACCCAGGGTATCGGACAAATACCCGGAGGGCACTTCCAGAATAACAACAGCGACATAATAAATAGCTTCGAGACGCAGCACCTGCTCAATGGGCATGTGCTGGTTGAAATAAAGAAAAAAGACGGGCAGCCAGAAATACGCCTGCGCGAGGGGGGCATAAATCGGATACAATCGAACACTGCGAGTAAGTTCAGAATGTGACATCGTCAATTGCGGGTGGTCGTTTACTCATGCCTGAAACTGACCATAGCGCGGTTCACCGTTCTGAACGTTTGGAAGGCCGAAGCCAGAGACGTAACCATGAGAATACTCTCGATTCTTCTGGTAATACCCACCAGGCGCAAATCACCACCCGCTGCTTTGACAGTTGCCAGAGATGCCGTGAGAACTCCGAGCATTGCACTACCAAACCACCTCACGGCAGAAAAATCGACAATCACGCGATTGGTACCACTTGCAACGAGTTGCTTGATGTGGTCGTGAAACGGCAAAACATCAGGACCGTCCATCAGTTCACCTGTAAGGGTAATAATCGCGATGTCGTCCTTGATTTCTTCTTTCAGGTTCATAGATATTTCCTCTCTTCAGTGAAATTTGATGTTCTTCGACTGCGATAACATACGTCCCTCGCACGAATTTTACAACTATTTCTTAATCTACAAAAGGGACTGGCATAGAATTTGCAAGAGTAAAATACAACCTGGAAATTGTAGATATAATGAACGATATGTTCAAGTTAAACAGCTTGAAATGAACGCAACATGCTTGACTTTTCAGCTATTTTTCTTCATTGTGTGAATAGGAAATTGCATGGCTGTCGGCAGACGATGGGCGGTTGAAGATCGATACGGCAATACCATCTATCTTACCGATGAGAGATGGGAGCACATTATTGATCCCTGGAACCATCCTGAGATGAAGGATTTTGAAGTACATCTTCGGGATACAATTCGATTGGGACAACGCAAACAAGAGCCTTTAAATTTTCATAAATACCGATACAGCAAATCCTTTGACGACCTGGTCGGAGACAATACGCATATCGTCGCCATTGTCCTTTTCAAATTTCGGGAAGTAAACGGCCATGAGATTGCGAACAATTATATTCTCACAGCGTACCAAAAAGAGATTCTGACAATATGAATGAACCCAATTTCAACTACGATAGAGAAAGTGATACACTGTATGTGTCATTTGAACCTAATGTTAAAGCAACAGGCATTGCACTGAATGATCATATTCTACTTCGGATTGATAAAGCCAAACGCAAAGCTGTTGGATTGACATTCTTTGACTATTCGATTTTGACGCAACAAACAAATATAGGACCTCGAAGTTTCCCCTTGACGGGCTTGAACGATCTATCCGATGCACTGAGAGATATGGTTGTAGATATTCTTCAACGTTCACCCATTAAAGAAATCCTTCCGCTGTCAGCCTACACACCATCTGCCATTGAAATGATTCCCATTACATCACTGATGTTACACAGGAAGCATTGACCTGCTACCTCAATTGTACTCCATACACCGCCGACAAAGAATATGTAAAAAACGGGACACCTGAATCTGGTCCCGTTTTTTGCTTTTTAAGTCATCGGATCTCGTTTGAGCAAAGGCAGGGGATTGGGCGTGACGAGCACGCCGCCATTTTCATAGGACTCAATCGCCGCCCACGTGTATTCGAGAGCCGCGAGCGCATCGTGACCCGAAGCGCGGAGTTCTTCTCTGGGCACACCATTGGTAACATCCTCGAGAAAAGCGTGGATGCGATTGGGAAATGTGGTGCCAAAATCGGCAATCCCCGTATCATCGACAATAGAATCGGGTGCGGCACCGTGCGACATATTCTCCGGCATAGGCGCTGTGCCGGGCGCGGGCCAGAAAGTGATTTTTTCAACGCAATTCTCAATGCAGAAAGTCCCGCGTGTACCCGCCACTTCAACGCTCCACCAGCCGCCCAGGCCAAAAGTGACATCGCCGCGCTGGCTCAGCAAATAACCCATCGCACCGTTTTCAAAACGCACATGAATACTGTTGAGCGAAATCATGAGATCGCCCGCTTGCTTGCGAAAACTGGGACGGTCAAAAAATGCCTGCACATGGGTGATATTGCCGCAAAAATCGCGCATCACACTGAAAGGATGCGTGAGAAAAGCCTTGACGTGAAAATAGGGATGCCCCCACGACTTAGGCCCTTTGCCTGGCTTATAAGTCGCTTCACCGCCTGCAAAACCCATCTTGTGAATACAATAAATTTGTTCGCCCACTTTGCCTGCCGCAATATATTCCCGCGCTTTGTCCGCCGGTTGAGAAAAATAATGGTTGAGATTGCAACCGAGATACAGATTTTGCTCTGCGGCATAAGCGACCATATCTCGGGCCTCATCAATATCGTTGGACAGGGGTTTTTCACACAAAACGTGTTTGCCAGCGGCGAGAGCCTCCATCGTGGGTTCATAGTGCCAACTGCCATTCTCATTTCCCCCGGTCGTAACATCGACAATATCCAGATCTTCGTTCCCCAACATATCTCTGAGACTATAATAAGCTCTAACCCCATGTCTTTCCGCAGCTTTATCCGCAGACTCTTTGACAACATCGCACACCGCAACGAGATCTGCAAGATCGTCTTCTGCATGACAGCCCGCATGTCGGTTGCCAATACCACCCATACCAACAACGCCAACTTTAAGTGCCATAAAACTATCTCCTAAAAGAGGTAAAAAAATGATTAGCGGTCAAACTGCTCAAGTACTTCGCCCAAACCGGCCAGCGGTACCACCTCGCCATCTCGTCGAGATTGCCGATCCGCGCCCCCATAGACGACCGCTTTGCCGGAAATTTGTGGCAACACCCTTGCAATCCGATTGAGTGCATTGAAATAGTCGGAGGCAATCGTAGCACCGGACTTGATCTCAATAGCACAGATACCATTGCCATTCTCATACAAAAGGTCGCACTCCAACCCCCGGGCGTCTCGAAAAAAAGACAAATTGGACCGGTAGCCTCGATTGAAACGGTGCTTGAGAGCCTCTAACACGACTGCATTCTCGAACAATGCACCTCGGAGCGGATGTGTGGCAATCTGCCCGGCATGCTCAATGCCTATGAGATAGCTCGCCAATCCGACATCGTAAAAATAGAGCTTGGGAGACTTGACCAGACGCTTGCGAATATTGGCGTAAAACGGCGGAAGTTGAAAAACCACATAGCTCGCTTCCAGGACCGTCAGCCAGTGTCGCGCCGTAGTGTGAGAAACGCCAGCGTCTGCACCCAGAGCAGAGAGATTGGCCAGTTGCCCCACGCGCCCGGCACACAAGCGAACAAAGCGATGAAAACTGGAAAGATTGCGAATCTCTCCAATCTGCCGCACATCGCGCTCGACATAAGTTTCGAAATAGTCGCCAAGAGCTTGACGCGGTTCGAGTTTCTGATCGTGAATGCGGGGATAAAAACCAGAGTACAAGATATCATCTATGCTTTCGCTCGCGCCGGTTCCTCGGCGTTCTGCAAGCGAGAAAGGCAACAGGCGTAGCAGCGCCGTGCGTCCTGCCAGCGACTGGTTAATGGCATCGGAGAGCCTGAATTGCTCGCTGCCCGTAAGCACGAAAAGACCGTTCCGTCGCGCTTCATCGGCATAGACCTGCAGGTAGGACAAAAGCTCTGGCACGCGCTGAATCTCGTCCAAAACAACTCCCTCACCGATATGAGAGAGAAAGCCGCGGGGATCAGACTCGGCAAATTCCCGCTGATCGGGTGCTTCCAGGTTGACATACTTCAGATGTGGAAAAGCTACGCGGCAAAGGGTGGTCTTGCCGGACTGACGCGGTCCAGTCACAGTGACAAACGGATATTTTTCGAAAAGTTCGACCAGACAGGGTGTAATCTCGCGCTTAATCATAGCACCCAAAATAACCGAAGATGTGACAATATGCAACTTAAACTTTCAAATTTACCCCATTGCCCTACGCCGCACTCGCCTTGCTCCGGATCTCCGTCAGATGGAAAGGCGTTGCCGCTCGTCCGCCCTCGGGCAGCCCAAGAGGCAATTTCACATCCAGCAAAAAGGGTCGCTCCTCGCCCTCCACCACATCCAATCCCCGCGCAATAGCACCATCCAGATCCGACTCTTCATCGACCTGCATCCCCTCCACACCAAACCCTTCTGCAATTTTTACCGGATCAATCCCATCCAGAACCACGCCCGGATATTCTCCCGTCTCCTTCATCACACCACCCGCCCGCTCAAAATTGGTCGCCACAATACCATAAGACCGATTATTTGGAATCACAAAAAGCACCGGGATCTGGTGATGAGCAGCCGTCCAAAGCCCGGAATCGGCATAATACATCGACCCATCGCCCACCAGCCCAACCACGGGCTTGTGCGGCACCGCCAGTTTCAACCCAATTGTTCCGCCAATCCCATAACCCTCCGACCCTCCAGCCGCCCGGACATAGGCATTGCGCCCCGCGCCATAAGCATCTCCTCGACTATCTATTGGCACGGCGTATTGCTCGACCATCATCAACCCCCCGCCCAACCTCTCCAGCCCCCGATCAATAGCATCCACCAGCACCCATGGTCTCACTTGCCCGGCCTCCTGCGCCACGCGCTTTGCCGCCGCTTTTCGCTTTGCGTGAAGTGAAGCAGCGTGCATCTCGGCACGGGCGAGACGCTCGGCAAAAGACACCTGAGACGAAGCGCGTTCAAGACATTCAAGCGTCCTGAATTCATCTGCCAAAATCGCGAGATCCAATCCCGGAAGATTCGTAAAATTTTCGACACCTGGCCCAATCCCAATCAGGCGTTGCGCACCCGACAACGCAGCAAAATCCTGGGGTTTTCCGCGACCATTGTGGCGCACGCCAATGCACACAATCAGATCGGGTGACACCTCCGCAATAGCTTCTGCGATCCGCCCGCAGTGCAGACTGTGGCTTTGCGGCGTCCTGCGCATCTCGGTCCATGTACCCGCAATCGGACATCCATACTGCTCTGCCAACGCCATAACCCGCGCCTCTGCCCCGCTCTTCCAAATACCGTCCCCAACATAAAACAGCGGACGCTGGGCATCGGACAGCGCACGGATAACAGCTTCGACATCCTCATCTGCCGGATAACCCGCACGTATGGACTGAATCTCTCCCTCAATAATCTCTGCCGTCACCTTCTCATTTCCGAGCAACCGATCGTAAACAGCGAGATGAACCGGACCGACCGGCGGTGTTTTGGCAACGCGCAGCGCGCGCTCAATCGCCTGGGGCAAGCCATCGGATTCAATCACCGTCCAGCTCGCCTTGGTAAAAGGCTCTGCAATCGAAGTCGGCCCCACATTGTGCGTCAAATCCAGACCCACCCGGTCTCCATAACTCCCCGTATCTCCCGCAAACGTGAGCACCACAACGGGCAGACTTCCACTCCAGACATTGATCAACTGCCCCAAACACTGCGCCAACCCGGCACCCAGATGGACGACCATCACAGCCGGGTCGAGATTCCCCTGTGTATATCCCCCCGCCATCGCAGCCACACTCCCTTCGTGAAGTGCCAGAATACCGTGAACATTGGGGTTTATGTGAAGCGCGTCAAAAAAGAGCGCCTCCCGAGAGCCAGAATTGTTAAACACATACTGCACGCCCAATGCGGCGAGTTGCTCGACAATAATTTCGGATGGCGTTGCTGTAATAGATCTCTTTTTCATATCCTATACCTCTGCTTTAAACATTCCACACGCGATCAATAATCCGACACCGCCCCATCCCGGAGCCTCGCATTCGGCCACTCGAATGGACGCGCAGGATTCTGCCCCACTTCGATAGCGCGCGCTTCATTGACCTCGACGCCCAGCCCGGGGCCCTCGGGCAACGACACATAACCTTCGTCATCCATCTCCCAGGTCTTAATCGCCACATCTTCGGGAAGCACACCCTCATAGCCCTCGTGAATCAAAAACATCGGCACCGACGACGCCACATGCAGACTCGCCGTCAAACCCAGATGGGACATCGTGCAATGCGGTGCAATGGGAACAAAATGCGCTTCGGCGAGAGCAGCCACCTTTTTCATCTGGGTAATCCCCCCACCGTGACCGCAATCCGGCTGAAGCACATCGATCACCTGCGCCTCCAAAATCTCCCGCACCTCCCAGATCGTGCGATCTCGCTCACCCGTCGCAAGGGGCACTGGCACCATCTCGCGGACCTTCTTCATATTCTCTATATTCCCCGGCACCCACGCCTCTTCCAAGAACAGCAAATCATCGGACTTCAAATAACCCGCAAACTGCCTCACCAGAGGCGGTGGCAAACAGCTATGTGCATCGAACATCACGGCACCATCGTGCCCCACCTTCTCCCTCGCATCTTTAATCTTTTGAACGATTGCCTCAATCTCGGCAGGCGTACCCGCAAAATACTGGGCACCGCCCGGCCCCGTCTTAATCGCCTTTGGACTTGGATACATCCATATCTTGTCCCGACACGGACCGCCCAACAGGCGATACACCGGAACCCCGTGCAACTTGCCACAGATATCCCACAGCGCCATATCTATCGCGGAAATCGTGTGAACCATCAAACCGCCGTTGCGGATATTGCGATGTGCGCGGAACATCCGCTGCCAGAGGTGCTCCGTACGCGTGGGATTCTCTCCAATAATCAGTTCGGAAAGCGACTCTGCAAGCGCGCAAGTCACCCTGGTATCCATATTATTGATCTCACCCCAGCCAGTAACCCCTGCATTCGTCTCGATCTTGACATATCCCTTCACGCCAATCGGTATCGCAGTCAACCCCGTAACGCGAATACGCGATGCTCTGTCCTCGTGATCATTGCTCATACAGTCCTCCGCAAATAGAAGTGTGACACGCATACTGCTCGAACAGCTTGACCAAACAAAGTGTAATTTAGCGTTTGAAAAAAAATATGGTATCTTTATTTTATTATCTCAACGACACATGACCAGAAAGCATCAAACTTTCCCGAGAAACCGTAAAATGACCTGTGCAACACTTGCTGCAAAAACGCGCCAACACCCCCCCGACTGGGCTGTGCGCCAGCGCCAGCTAATAGCGGTAATGGACCGCGCAGCCCACCCTTTTGTCGAACACAGCACCCGTCCGGACGGCACTCTAATCCAGCGCACGGTGTGGACGAGCATGGACGGCACGGACAACGGCTATGAAGCCTTCCTCTCCTTCCCCCTCTTCTACCTGATAGGCGGCGGCGAGCACATCCATCGGATCGCCCGCAAAGAATGGGACGCCATCACCTGGCAGTACGCCAATTACGGCACGGTCGAGCGCGAGTTCGTCACGGGTTTTGACTGGTTCCATCACTCCGAGAGTTATACCTACATCTACTATTTGGCCTTAGCCGATCCCGCCCACCTCATCAACCGCACCCGCGCTCTGCGCTACGCCGCCAT